>JBBKWR010000319.1:0-7564 GCA_037969055.1 Flavobacteriaceae bacterium
TAAGGGTTTAAGAGGTCATTGGGGCCATAAGATCTGTTCGGCAAAAAAGGCAATATCAAAAGCGCGATGATGGTAAATTTTATAAATGCAAAGAGCTCTTGAGAGGTAATATCGCTTATAACGGAATGAATCTTTGTCTTGAGGGAAAGCAAGGTCACTATAATGACCGCAGTCGCCACGGCGTCTTTGTAGAATTCGGCAGAGACCATGATACCCAAAACAAAGGTGGTAATCAAAGCCAAATTAGTGGTCAATTCCTTTGTATACGTTTCTTCCTTGGAAAATTGGTTCAATCCCAAAAAAATGATAAAGGTGCCCAAACCAACGATCAGCAGCCAAGGGGTCATAATTTCAGTGAGGCTACCAAGTACAAATCCTAACATGGAGACGATGGGAAAGGTGCGGATGCCCGCAAAGCCTTTTTCCTTCTTCTGTTTGTCGTATTCGCGTTCCAGTCCTAAAATTAGGCCAATACCCAAACTCACGAGGATACCAAGAAGATAAGACCCCGTCATCTCATGTAAGAAAGTATTCGTTTGCATGTTTTCTTTTTGAATACAATTACCAATTGGCTACGTCAAGATATTATAATTTTAATAATATTCAGCTAATAAAAAAAATTTGAGATGTGTTGTGTGAGCCCTGTATTTGACTTTTCAGCTCCATAATCATCAAGAATTTCGAACTGAAATTGACAGTTAAATACAGTACATTAATAACCTAGGCTAGCCTACTCATTTTGTTATGGTCAATATATAATTAGACCGGGACAGTTGCCCATCCCGGTCTTGTTTAAGGAATAAATAATGCGAATGGTACTTTCTATTATTTACCGTATACGCCCTTGTGGGGCCAACACGTGAAAATTAATTGGGCATCGTCGCACAATAGGAGCCTTTGATCAGTATGGCCTGAGAATTCCCCAAACCCAAAGCCAATTCATAAAGGGTCCGTTCCTTTAAATCTAAGCTAAGGTAGATGGTATTTACAACGTTTAAAATGACCTAAGTCAGTTCTATCATATTTTTTCTAATTTTTTGCCTAAGCTCAGTGATTTAGTTGTTCTTATCAAGAACCGCATTTACGGTTGGTGTGATGATCTTATTCATTCGCGATCCTTTGTGCGATCTGCCTGCCGAGCGTTTCGGCCTGAACCAAAGCAATAGTAACATTGCCCTCTTTTGTGTTTGTCTCGTCGTTGGGTTTCATGAGCCAGAATGACCGCGACTCCAATAATTGGACCTCCTTTTTATGGAGCATCTGTTCCAACTTTTTTTGTGATCTTTCAGTAGATCCACTACCCACGGTAATGGCAACCACCTGCATCCCTTTTAATTGATCGTGGTCTTTAATATAGTTACCAATGGGCCAGTCTGGAGCCCAGTTATAGGTGTTGGCACAAAATACAAACAGGTCGAAATGTTCCTTCCCCATCTTTTCGGCGGCCGCTACGGTAACCACTTTCGAAAACCATCCCTTTTTCCATAGGCCGGTGGCAAATGCCGTGCACACTTGTTCATCCAGATTATAAAAGAGATCAGGATTATAGATCAACAGGGCTTTATAGCTACTGTTGGGTTCCCCAATAGGAATTATTTTTTCTGGACCCTTTCTTTCCGCGAGCAGCGTGAGCATTGTCCAAAGGACCGCTACAATGGCAACAACCATCAATAAGATCATCTTTTTGCTTTTTTTTCGCATGGCATGCGGATTTGTATCCAAGATTATGCTATCAAAGGAAGCATTACAACGGTAGGTATGGAATGATATAAATCATCATAATGGTATCTTGGTACATTATACAAAGATAGATTGCATATACAATTACATGTTACCAAATAGTTGGTTTATATAACTTTAAGACTATTGGATTATCCGAGGGACAATTACGCAACTTTTTATAAATGACTGTTGTGCAGCTGTTTGTTAAGTAAGGATTTACTAGGACGTTCTCTGCTTTCCCTGTATGTCGAGTATTTTGATCCGAAACACCACAGGGGTACCTTCTGCATATAGTTTGCTGGAAAAATCGCTGATAAATTTTGGTTCATTGCCTTTTTCACGGCCCAGTAACTTTTTCACCCCCTGAGAAAATTCATGCAACATGTGTTTGGCATCGATGCCCTGTAGCTCCTCAAAGGCCCCATGTGCCAATACCGTTCGCCAAGACGCCACCGACTTGATCGCATCGACTTCAAAGGCTACCATATTATTATCCCGCATGGCCGAAATTTTATGCCCTTCCGAGGAATAACTGATAATACTGTTGGTCTCACTATCGTAATAATAGGTGACCGGTACGATGTACGGACTTGACCCTACCAAATAAGCCAAATGCCCAATATGATTATTACTAAGTACTTCTATACATTCTTCGTTTGACAAATTAGCAATCATGCTCCTACTTTTTATTGGACAAATCTAGCCCATGTCTTGTATTTAACATATGACATTGGTCATTGTTTGGCGTAATGTACCCCTTACTTCCAACCGTAGGAAAAATACTGATCTAAGTCATTGTAACCCCACGACCCTTGGGTTAATTTCGAACATATGGACTAAGCAATATCCATATAACACTAATTATTAATTTAAACACACGATCATGAAAAAAGTAATATTAGGTTTATTGGCACTTGTATTCACGGCGCAAGCCTATTCACAAATCATTAAAACTGAAGAGCTGTCGGAGGTCGTAGTGGTTGCCACCAACTACAAATATTTGAATAATGTCGATTCTTGGGAAACCGCCTCGATACCGGTTGAACTGTTACAAAGAAAAGTAGCCGGGTTTAATCTGAAAGATTCAGAATATTATGACGACGATTATGATCTATATCATATTAGCTTTTTTATTCCACAGGGCAAGATTCTTGCCGCGTATGATAAAGATGGTAAAATTTTACGCACCATTGAACGATATAATAATATAAAATTACCCATGGCTGTAAAAGAATCGATAGCGGACAAATACCCAAAGTGGATCATAACCAAAGATGCTTATTTGGTTAATTATACCGATTCCAAAGGCGCCAAAAAAACGTATAAGTTAAAGCTGGAAAATGGAGGGGAGACCATTAGGATAAAAATAGATGAGTACGGTAATTTCCTTTAACAACACAGGCCACGTAAAATCCGATGACATCGATTTACCAGCTTTTCCCAAATTGATTGGTTAGATAAAGATACCTTCCAGCGCATTAAAATGTACTGGGGGTATCTTGTTTTTGTATCTTGAACATTCTCAGTATTAGATTCCAATTTTTTCATTTACTTTGGATCGTCAATAACTTTTGTAACGTGAAACACCTACTTCTTTCATTTTCTTTATTGTTTTTGTTGGGCTGTGGCAATGAACAGAAAAAAATTCAACCGGAGAAAATCAACCTGACCGAATCAGTTTACTCATCGGTTACCGTACAACCAGATAGCTTATATCAAGCATACGCGATCGTAGCGGGCATCTTGGACAACAATTTGCTGGAAGAAGGGGATTTGGTCAACAAGGGAACGCCCTTGTTACAGATTATCAACACCAGTCCAAAATTAAATAGCGATAATGCAAGATTGGCCATGCAATTGGCCCAGGAAAATTATAACGGTAGTTCGGCCATCCTCGGTGGCATTGAAGATGAAATCCGTTCCGCTACCCTATCCTTGAAAAATGATTCCATCAATTATTTTAGGCAGAAAAACCTCTGGGAACAAAAGATTGGATCTAAGGTAGAATTTGATAATAGAAAATTGGCCTATGAAATTTCCCAAAACAATTTACAACTCCTGAAGAGTAAGTTTGCGAGAACTAAAAACGAACTTTCCACCCAGGTAGCACAAGCTAAGAACAATTACAAAACAGCACAGGTTTCCACCAAAGATTTTACGGTTACCAGTAAGATCAATGGTAAGGTGTATGCCCTTTATAAAAACCGAGGGGAGAACGTGACGACCATGGAACCCTTGGCTTCGGTGGGTAGTGCGAATGATTTCATTATTGAAATGTTGGTGGATGAGGTGGATATTGTAAAATTATCGGTGGGTCAAAAGTCGCTCATCACTTTGGATGCCTATGGTTCCGAGGCATTTGAGGCCAAGATCAGAAAAATTTATCCCAGAAAAGACGAGCGTTCCCAGACCTTCAAGGTGGAAGCTGTTTTTATAGATCCGCCGAGTAAATTATATCCGGGACTGGCAGGTGAAGGCAACATCATCATTGCGGAACGCGAAGGGGTTTTGGCCATCCCTAAAGCCTATTTGATCGAAGGCAACAAGGTACGGACCAACGATGGGTTGGTGTCGGTAAAGATCGGACTCCAGAATATGGACAAGGTGGAAATTTTGGAAGGTATAGACCAAAACACTTCCCTTCTAAAACCTGAGGAATGACCAATTGGAAAGTGATACTCAATATCGCGAAGACCCATCTTCTGACTAAAATGAAGAGCACGGTCACGGCCACACTTGGGGTTACATTTGGTATCGGGGCCTATATTACCTTGGTAAGTTTTATGACAGGCTTGAACCACATGTTGGATGACCTGGTGCTCAACCAAACGCCACATATCCATATTTATAATGAAATAGAACCCTCCAAAGATCAGCCCATTTCTGTTTATGAAGAATTCAAGGAATCCTTTAACGTGGTCCATAGCATAAAACCGAAGCAAAGTCAAAGAAAAATTCATAACGCCCTGCCCATCCTTAACTACCTAAAAAATGATAAAAACGTAAAGGGGGCAACCCCGCAATTGAGGGCGCAGATTTTTTATCTGTCCGGCTCCATTGAGCTCGGAGGAAATATAATAGGCGTTGATATCATGGAAGAAGTCCGGCTTTCGAACATATCGGACAATATCGTAGAAGGGTCAGCGGAATCTTTACGCAATAATGAAAATGGAATATTACTTGGGGCCGGCCTCGCAAAAAAAATGTCGTTGGGCGTCGGAGACCGTGTGCAGATCAGCACGGTAAGGGGCGGCATCTTTCCCTTGAAAATTGTGGGCATCTACCAGAGCGGGATTGCAGAAATAGATAATATACAGAGTTTCGTAAACCTAAAAACCGCGCAACGTGTGCTTGGGGAGGCACAGAATTATGTGACCGATATCAATGTAAAATTGATCGACATCAGTCAAGCGGTACTTATGGCCAAGAGGATTGAACAACAATTTAAATTAAGGGCCATCGATATCAATCAGGCGAACGCTCAATTCGAGACCGGGTCGAGCATCCGAAACATTATCACTTATGCGGTATCGATAACTTTATTGATTGTGGCAGGTTTTGGTATATACAATATTTTGAACATGCTCATCTACGAAAAAATGAAGGACATTGCCATCTTGAAAGCCACGGGCTTTTCAGGGCGTGATGTACAACTTATTTTTATGAGCCAAGCCATGATCATAGGGGTCGTGGGTGGTATTTTGGGCCTTATCATTGGTTTTGTGCTGTCAAGGATCATTGATAAAATTCCGTTTAACACCGAGGCCCTTCCCACCATTACTACCTTTCCGGTCAATTACAATGTATGGTATTATTTAATAGGGATCATTTTTGCGCTCATATCCACTTTCATTGCCGGGTATTTGCCCTCGAACAAGGCAAAACGAATCGATCCCGTACGCATCATTAGAGGAACCTAAATCGACTTTTGACCTTTGACTTTTGACTTTTGACTTTTGACCTTAGACCTTAGACCTTAGACCCAATAATGAAACTAGTATTAGAGACCAAAAACATCAACAAACACTTTTTAAAACCAACTGACTTCCATGTGTTAAAGGATATTTCATTTGGGGTGAAAGTTGGTGAATTTGCCTCCATCATGGGCAAATCAGGTTCTGGAAAATCAACATTATTGTATATTCTTTCAACGATGGACACCGAATATACCGGGGAACTATACCTTAACAATGAGCTGGTTACCGGAAAACGCCATCAAGAACTTTCCAGGATACGAAACAAGAATATCGGCTTTGTATTCCAGTTCCACTATTTGCTGTCGGAATTCAGTGTTTTGGAGAATGTAATGCTTCCCGCTAGAAAGCTGGCTGAGAAATCGGATGCCGAAATCGAATATGACGCTATGGAGAAACTCAAAATGCTCGATATCGCCAATCTGGCCAAACAACGCGCATCTAGAATTTCAGGGGGCGAAAAACAACGGGTGGCCATTGCCCGGGCTTTGATCAACAACCCTACCATCTTAATGGGTGACGAACCCACGGGTAATCTGGACAGCCATAATTCGGAAAATGTATTCAGCATCTTCAAACGATTAAAAGAAGAAGAAGGGTTGTCGTTATTGGTGGTAACCCATGATGAGGATTTTGCAAAGCGCACCGATCGGATCATCCAGATGGAAGATGGTAAAATAGTCGATTGAAAGCCAACGCAATGATCAAATCATTGCATTCATTTTGCCATACGAACTTTCCAAAGTCCTGTTGAAGATTAAGGGCCGCATCAATCAAACAAAATTTTAATGATCAATATATAATCTCGGTATTTTTATTCATACCTATGGTGTCGATTTTTTGTGGGTTCCCTTTTACATAAATTTTGGCACTTCCGCGTCCATTGACCTTAAACCTATTTTTGGCGTAAATTATAATTTCATTACTATTGGAGGAATTTAAGTAAACATCATCGGCAATCAAGAATTCAGAAGACAATTGGGAGGTTCCTCCAATTTCCGCATTTAAAGATTTGGTTTTTCCTTCCAATCGGGCAAAAGTATTTTCCGATTGTAAAATTGTAGCCGCATTAGCAGAGAGCTTCATATATAGCTTAGAAGTACCCTTGATTTCCATTGAAATCGTTTCCGCATCCAAAAACAATGACCCCCTACTATTTGAACTAGCGTTCAGGTTAAAATTTTTACAGGCCACGGTCAGATTAAAAGCGCTATTATCATTGGATTGTATGTTAAAGGAGTCGGCCATGATCTTTCTTTCGGATTGCACCCAAACATCACCGAGCAAGCGCAACGTTTTAAAATCTTTGACATAGACCGTTATTTCGGCGCCAGCGGCCAGAACACTTTCTTTTGAAGTGTAGATTTTCAACACTCCATTTTGCAGGTCTGCTTTTATCAAGTCTTTTAATCGCTTATCAGCTTTAATTGAAACCCCATAAAAATCGGTGGGGTATAGCACTACACAAAGGTTATCGCTTATTTGAATGGTTTGTAAATCCCCCAAAGTTTCATAGGAGTTGAACAATGTCGCTTCTTGGGCCAATATGCCGTTATAAATCAGCATAGCGAATAGAACGATTGTGGTTTTCATATTTTACGATTCGTTGTTCATGGTATCAAAGAAATCCATAACTTTATTATTCCAGTATGATATTCGTCAGTATAAGGAAATTCATTCCTGAATACCTTTCCCCCTGAATTTAAACATCGAACCTAAATGAAGGCGGCCTACCTTGTGAAATATGGTACCCCGGATTCCGCATTTGAGATTAAGGAAACCACCAAACCAGAACCGCAAGACAATCAGGTATTGATCAAAGTCGAAGCCTTTGGTTTGAACTTTGCCGATGTGATGGCCCGATTGGG
>JBBKWR010000320.1:0-6031 GCA_037969055.1 Flavobacteriaceae bacterium
CAGCCCAACAGCCCAACAGCCCCATAAAGTAGCATTGAACCATTGAAATTGAAGGGATGAATTAAATTTGAAACAATTGTAAGACAGATGAAAAAAAGATATACCTTTAATAAGGCTATCTGCCCTAAATTGTTTGAAATGAGACATCTAATGTTTGTTTCTCTCGCCCTTATTTTAGTTTCCTGCAGTAAAGATGAAAATCCGAATATACCTGAAACCGATAAATTTAGTTGGACCTACAATGGTCTTACATATAATTACTTAATTAGCAATGACCACACTGTCAACGCGGGCGCTGGAAAAGGCCAAAATGGGAATGCGTCCATTATTTTTGATATGTCGGAGGCGCTGGGCGGTACTATTTATTTTGAAAAGGGCTGCGCTTATTTAGAACCGTTAGGCAGTAGTATTTCTCAAAATCAAGGTTGCCTTCTGACAGATAAAGACGATGCAGGACACATAATTCCGATTGATTCGACAAAGGTATTTATATATCAATCTGGTTCTTTCAATATCAACTTTTCCAATTGCACGAAGAAAACGGGAGTTGATTTTGTTACTGGTATCAGCTACCAATATGATGTATGCGCTGTTTCCGGATCTTTTGACCTTACCTTGGTCAACAAGGACAATACTACCATCAAAATTTCAGATGGAATTGTTGATCTCCATCATGTAATATTGAACTAACTTAAATTTCGAAAAACACCATGGTGGGCAGGCAGTGCACCGCTTATTGTCATAGCTCCGCACCAATTTATCTTCCCTTCTGGTCTGCTTGGAAGTAGGGCTAATTTGATGACAGGACATCTGCTAAGATCGATCTATCTTACCAGTTTATATCTCCTAAAATAAATCGATTTGTAGGAACCCAAGTAATCCAATTATATTTAATACAAGGATCGGTATTTAGATTACCTTTAATAAGGAATTATCTATTTACCCTTTAAAAATTGAATCGTTTTACTACTGGGACTAACCTAAATAAAAGCAAGAATTGAAAACAATTATTATTGTGTAACTAAATGATCACGTATCGATTAGCTACTTTGGCAGATAATCAGAAACTTTTAGACCTGACGAGTTCTACAGGGATGTCAGGTAAAATAGCCTTACGTATTGATCGTAACCCGGATTTTTTTGGCCTGATTAAAATGCGTGGTGAAAGTAAAGTTTTCATTGCTATTGAAAACGAAGCCATCATAGGGTCTATATGTGTTTCTAAAGAACAAATATTTGTTGGCCAAAAAAAATATCCCTTATATTATATAAGTGACTTCAAGGTAGATCATGCCCACAGAAATAAGGGTATTGGTCTAGAACTGACCAATAAGGTTACCGAATATTTAGAAACGGTAGCGGCCGACCTTGCCTTCCTTAATGTTTCAAAAGGGAACGCCAGGCCCTTCGTTTTTTTTAGCAATAGGCAACACTATCCAGATTTTGAAAACATTGGTCAATTTAATATTTATCAATTTATTGGAGCGCAGACTAAAAATCCAAACGGTGAATATAAAATTGATTCAACTTCCGTTAGCGATGAAACCATTGAATTTCTAAATGCATATTACGCCACGTATGAATTAGCATCTGTAATTACCAAAGATAAATTGGAAGAAACCACTATTTTTTCCGTACGGCAGGGAAATAAGCTACGTGCTGTCATGTGCCTTGCAGATACCATGAAAGTAAAACAAAATGTCGCTCTTAAACTCCCATGGTATTTTAAATATTCCCTTCAATTAATCAACACCTGTAACAATTTGTTGGGTGTTTCAAAGATGCCCAGGGAAAACGAACCCATTCTTATGCTATACATCAAATATTTGGCCATAGATGATTTTGATAAGCATTTGGTAGCGGCACTGCTTAAAAAGGCCAAAAATATGGCCTATAAGAAGTCCTATTCCTTCGTATCCTTGGGGCTGCATGAAAAAGACCCCTTGATCAAATGCTTCTCGGGATTTATTAAACTTACTTTCTCCTCCGTTGGCATGTTGGTCAGTATGAAAAATAACACTGAATTGATGAACCAAGTGAAAGAAGGAATTCCTTTTAAAGATTACTCAATCGTATAATTCTTATAAATACACTCATAGCATGGAAGCCGTACAAAATGATTTTAAAAGTATTGAAGAATTTAATGTTATCTCCGATGTGTTTTCACAAGCGATTACAGGTGAGCTCATTGGCATGTCTAATTTTGCCTCTTTGGCGGAGACTATTGATGATCCCCATGAAAAAATGGAAGCGGTCGAACATGCGAATAGTGAAAGAATGCATGCAGAAGGATTTTTGACCTATGCGAAAAAAAAGGAATTGAAGGTCAATATCAATATCAACGGCGAATATTGGGGGGATATGCGAAAACAATTTTTAGCCTATGCGAAGCGCCAAGATTTTATAGCTTGTTTAATCATACAGGAGGTAATGCTTGAATCTTTTGCGGTTTCGATGTATACCGATGTGGGCAATGCTTTAGAGGGTGAAGCAGGGGCACTTTTCCTTTCCATTGCAGACGAAGAAAAAGAACATATGGAGCATTCAACGGAGTTATTACGGGAAGAACTACAAAAAAATCAGACTGCATTTATAGATAAGTTCGAAGCGATACATTTCAACTGCATGACCATACTGGCCCAATTTTCTGCGAGAACAGACTTGAGTGGACATTGTGGTGTATGTAACGGGGAATGCATGAAAAGTTCGCTTCACCATATTGGGTTGGATGTTGTAAATATGCGCGGAAATGCCTTGGCCCTTTATGCCCAAGCACTGGACAATATTGGGATTCCGGGAGAAAAATCTGTTCTGTGGATCGCGAATCTGCCTGCCTAATCTTTTTAAAATGATCTATAAGCATCCTAGGCTACATTTACCCTTTTTTATGGGCCTTGGCGGAGCTTATATTATTCTTAAGTATACGGTCTCACCTTTTCTTTATCTTTTGAGACGATTAGGTTTCAATTCTTCACTCCCAAGTAAAATAGATGCAACCATAAATCGGTCAATCTTGCCTTTGACCGAAAATGCTGATAAAAAAGGGCGGATGGACGTTATGGCGGAGATTCAAGAGGGTGACCTTTTACCTTCTATCCCTATAATTTATCCAGATGGATCTTTTGGCAATCTCGATAAATATACAAATACCCCGCTATTATTGGTTTTTGTTCGTGGCAGTTGGTGTTCCTATTCACGTCTCCATCTTTCCGATTTAGTGTCAAAAAAGGAAGATTTTGCAAAAGCGGGTATAAAAATATTAGCGATCACTAGTTATAGAGATCAAGCTTGGTGGCTTTCGAAAGGCATTGATATACCAATGGGCATTGATTCAAAAGGAGAAGTTTTCAATCGTTTTGGGATCCAAAATACATCATGGATGGAATTGGTTTGGGGTCGTGTCCTGCCCCACGAATCTGCTTTTCTATTTGATGACAAGGGTGTATTAGTTTCAAGTGACGTTCGAAAAGTGAATGGTTTTGTTCCCGGTCAGCGATTTCTGGGTAGTGAAAAATGGCTGGAGATCGCCCATAAAAACTTATAATCATGTTGCCTGAAAATATAAATTATAAATCGTTGGATTTTGCCGTTATTGGACATCAGGATAGTTGGGAAAATATCGAAATGTTTATAAACGGAATGCGCTCGGCTGAGTTGGAACCATTGTCCTTGGAAAAAATTAAGGATACCTTTTGCTTTATTCCACCACGAAGTGTGTTTAAAATGAAAGTACGATCAAAAACGGGTAAGGAAATTAATGGGGTGTATATTGAAACTTTTATCGATCCGGACAAACTAGATATGCAATTTGTCCGAACCAATATCAATAAGGTAAGTAATGCCATAACCTATGCCCAAAACCTAAAAGCCAAGATCGTGGCGCTAGGAGGCTTCTCATCAATAGTATTGGAAGGCAAAATTGATGCTTATTCCAGTAACGAAACAAAACTTACGACCGGTAATACATTGACTGCAGCTTATATACTAAAGGGAATTGAGCAAGCAGTCAAGGAGCGGAAAATCGTCCTGAAAAATGCCAATGTGCTCATCATAGGGGCAACCGGAGATATTGGGATGGCCTGTACCCAATATTTAAAAAACCGGGTGAAAAAATTATTGCTCTGTGCCAGGAACAATCGGCAGCTAGAAAACCTTTCAAACCAATTATTATCAGAAAATACAGCAGTCCGATCCTCGATCTCTTTGCATGATCTTGTACCTGATGCGGATATAATAATAAGTGCCGCCAGTTCAAAAGATATAGCCTTGGCAAATTGTAAAAAAAATGTGTTGATATGTGATGCGGGATATCCTAAAAATCTAGAACAAAAGATCGAGGATACTATTGGGGTGAAATTATTTCATGGCGGCATGGGTAAAATTAATTATGGGTATAATTTTGAACCTGATTATTCGGATATTTTCTACAAGTATCCTACCCCATTTATTGCGCACGGTTGCATATTGGAAGCCATTGTTCTTGCTTTCGAAAATAAATTCGAAAATTACTCTTCTGGAAAAGGTAATATTATGGATGGCAAAATAGAGGAGATTTATGCGTTGGGCGTAAAACATGGAATCGGGTTAGCGCCCTTCTGCAATGCCAAGGGATTATGGTAAATAAATAATAAAAGTTAGCGTCTCAATGAAAAAAAAGCAAGAACAGGTACAACTGTTTAAATTGGTGTTTACGCACAATTGGGAAGACCCTTTGAGTGATAAAGCTGCCTTGGAAATAAAAAAAAATGAGGTAGTATTGGCCATTACTTCAGGAGGCTGCAATGTTTTGGGATTTTTGTTGTTCGATCCCAAAACGATTTATAGCATCGATATAAATACGGTACAATCTTATTTACTTGAATTAAAGATTGCAGCGATCAAGACCTTGGAATTCGACGAATTTGTTTGTTTTTCGGGATTAAAAACACATCCAAATAGATTGGAATTATTCGAAACAATAAAGCCGCAATTAAGCGGTGAAGCCCTTGTTTTCTGGGAAGGTCAGCATGAAGTTTTGAGTAAAGGATTTATTATGAACGGTAAATATGAACGGTTTATAAAACTTGCCGGCAGGTTTTTGAAATTATTGCAAGGTAAAAAAAGGGTTGAAGGCTTGTTCAAAAATAAATCCAAGGAAGATCAGGAATTATATTTTGACAAGGTTTGGGATACCCGTCGGTTTAAGTATTTATTTAGACTTTTATTTAATAAAAGAATGCTGGCCAAACGAGGTCTGGTCGCAGATTATTTTCATTTTGACGATGGCGGAACCTCCTTTGCACAAAGTTTTTACAATCGCTCAAAAAAAGCATTTAGGAATCTTCCAATAAAGGGTAATTATTTTCTATCCTTATATCTATTGGGAAGCTACAGGAACGATACAGAGGTACCTGAATATCTAAAACGTGAAAACTTCGACGTAATAAAATCCAGGGTAAATAGGATAAAAATTATTACATCAGATGCCCAGGGTTGGCTCAATGCTACAAAAGATGGAAGTATCGATTGTTTTGCCTTATCAAATATTTGTGAATTGATGAGCATAGAGGAGACCAATCGATTGTTCACTGACGTGTATCGGACCGCGACCGCAAACGCCAGGGTGGTTTTCCGTAATCTGATGATTCCAAGGGAGGTGCCGGATATCTTGAAAGCGAAAATTGTAAAAAACGAGCCGCTAAGTAAGGAAATATATGATCATGATCGCTCCTTTGTTTATGGAAAAGTTGCCGCGTATGCCATTCATAAGTAATTGGCAGTGAAAAGCGACTAGATACCAATATCCTATTTAAATTTTATTATTTTATCTAGATGGGCACTTCTTGATTGCATTAGCCGCAACTTGACATTAACAACGCAAAATAAAACGTATTGATTCAGGCCATTTGGGAAAGGAGGTACGTTGCGTTTATAGGTATTTTCTGAACCATTTTAAAATAAGAATTGGTGCCAAAATCAGGTCGACGGAAAAAGTAATGATAACTACAATACCGATCAACAATCCAAGGGTGAAGATCTCTTCAAAATCTGA
>JBBKWR010000321.1:0-5614 GCA_037969055.1 Flavobacteriaceae bacterium
TCAATGCCATGCGCACTTGTAAAAAAATAATTGTGGGTCGCGTGCAGGGCAAGGCCGTAGGTGGGGGAGTAGGACTGGCCAGTACCTGCGACTACGTTTTTGCATCGGTCGATGCCTCGGTACGGCTCTCCGAACTGACCATCGGAATCGCCCCTTTGGTCATAGCGCCTGCAGTAGAAAGAAAAATCGGAAAAGCGGCGATATTGGAAATGTCGCTCTCGCCCACTGAATGGAAGAATGCCTACTGGGCGCTTGAGAAAGGTTTGTTCTCAAAAGTTTTCGATCAGGTAGGCGAACTGGACAAAGAATTGGATTTCTTCGTGCAAAAATTGTCTTCCTACAATCCTGAGGCCCTGCAGGAATGGAAAAAGGTTTTATGGGAAGGGACCGGCCATTGGGAAACCTTGTTGGTTGAGCGGGCGGCCATTACCGGAAAATTAGTGTTGTCTGAATTTACAAAAAATGCATTGTCAAAATTTAAAAATTAAAAGCTATGAAAATCCTTCAGTACTTGAACGGAAATTTGGTTTTTCCCGTGTTGGCGCTTTTTGTCGCCGTGGTCTACATGATTAATCGCGGTAGGAATCGGCGGAAATTCAAGCGGTAAATTTTGAGGTGCGCATTTTAAAGAATGCCTACCTTTGCATAGCAAATCTAGGTTATGGGCAATATTCGCATCACCAAACAATTTACTTTTGAAACTGGGCATGCCCTATACGGCTATGACGGCAAGTGCAGAAATGTACATGGGCACAGTTATAAACTTTCAGTAACCGTTATTGGAATCCCCATACAAGATACTTCCCATGTTAAGTTGGGCATGGTAATCGATTTTGGGGATCTAAAAAAAATCGTCAAAGAGGAAATTGTCAACAAATTCGACCATGCGACCATCTTCAATAAAAATACCCCTCATTTAGAAATTGCACAGGAATTGGATACTCGTGGGCATAAGGTGATCTTGGCCGATTACCAACCTACCAGCGAAAACATGGTCATAGATTTTGCTGCGAAAATCAAGGCCCGTCTTCCTAATTCTATCGAACTGTATTCTTTAAAATTACAGGAAACGGAAACTTCATTTGCAGAGTGGTTTGCCTCGGATAATTAATGTAGTGCATTGCCAATAAAAGTTGCTCCTACAAATGAATTCCCTGTCGCATTTATCGGTATTTCATTAAGAATTTACAATTTCATTGGTATGACCTCATAGGACCTTAGAGGCATTTTTTTCTATATTTACAGCATTATGACCACCATCAGTATCCCACAGGGCAAAAAAGTCTATTTCGCGAGCGACAATCACTTAGGGGCCCCTACCATGGAAGCAAGTCGGCCTAGGGAGCTGAAATTCGTGGCCTGGTTGGAGGAGATCAAAACCGATGCCGCTGCGATTTTTCTTTTGGGGGATTTATTCGATTTTTGGATGGAATACAAAACCGTAGTGCCCAAGGGATTCACGCGGACATTGGGCAAACTGGCGGAACTATCCGATGCTGGAATTCCCATTTATTATTTTGTGGGCAACCACGATCTTTGGATGAACGGTTATTTTGAAGAGGAGCTCAATATTCCTGTTTTTCACAAACCACAGGAATTCAGTATCAACGGCACTTTATTCTTTATTGGCCATGGTGACGGGCTCGGACCAAACGACAAAGGCTATAAGCGGATGAAAAAAGTGTTCACCCACCCCTTATCAAAATGGTTTTATAGATGGTTACATCCTGATTGGGGCGTTCGCTTGGCACAATATTTTTCGGTGAAGAACAAGTTGATTTCAGGGGATGGGGATGCCAAATTTTTGGGGGAGGAGAATGAATGGTTGGTACAATATGCGAACCGAAAACTCGAACAAAAACATTACGATTATTTCATTTTCGGGCATAGGCACCTGCCTTTGGAAATCGATTTAAAAGCAAAATCAAAATACGTAAACCTGGGGGATTGGATAAGCTATTATACATATGGTGTTTATGACGGGCAACAGGTAATGCTAAAAAAATATCCTTCTAGTTAGCCGCTTCATGTGTTTCGACATCCTTTTGCAGATCTAATTTTCTAAACCCGGGTGCAAAAATAGCCGTCAAGCCTACCGTCAGTAAAGTCATGCCCCCTCCGAAAATAACCGCTGGCACGGTACCCATCCATTTTGCTGTTAGACCGCTTTCAAAAGCCCCCAGTTCGTTCGAAGATCCCACAAACATTGAGTTTACAGAGGCCACCCTTCCCCGCATGTGGTCGGGGGTCTTTAATTGAAGGATGGTCTGACGGATCACCATAGAGACCCCATCAACCGCACCGCTTATAAACAAGGCAATTACGGATAACCAAAAGAGGGTGGAAAGGCCAAACACGATCATACAGATTCCGAAGCCAAAAACAGCCAATAATAGCTTTTTTCCAGCAGATCTGTGCAACGGGAAACGGGTGGATCCTATCATGGTGACCGCGGCACCAACAGCGGGGGCAGCCCGTAATATACCAAATCCTTCGGCACCTACCTGTAAAATATCTTGGGCGAAAATGGGCAACAGGGCAACCGCACCCCCAAAAAGTACGGCGATCATGTCTATGGTCAGTGCGCCTAGGATGGCTTTGTTACCAAAGACAAACCGAAGTCCTTCTTTCAAGCTGTCTGAGATCCGTTCCCCTATCTTGGGGTTCAATATAGGTTTTGTGGATATCTGTAGGAGGGCCAACAAGGCGATCAAGGAAAAGGCAACAATGAGGCACATAGACCAGTGGACCCCGATCCAGCTGATAGAGAATCCCGCCAAAGCGGGTCCCAAGACCGCGGCCACCTGCCAGGTTGTGCTGCTCCAGGTGGCCGCATTCGGATAGGCCTTTTTGGGAACGAGCAGGGCAAGCAAAGAAAAAACAGTGGGACCCAAAAATGCCCTTACCACTCCCCCAAGGAAAACCAGGCTATAGATGATAGAAAGAATGGTCCCTGTAGGGGTCTTCGCGACCACATCAGGAAGGGTTATAATGAACAAACCAAGGCTAATGATGGAAAACCCCAGAATGCATTTGACCAACAGGTTGCGTTTTTCTTTTTGATCCACAAAATGACCGGCAAACAAGGCCATGGAAACCGCGGGAACAACTTCCATAAGTCCAATGAGTCCCAGGGAGAGAGGATCTTTGGTCAACGAATATACCTGCCATTCAATGACGATAAATTGCATCGACCAAGCGAAGACCATTGCGAACCGAACGCCCAAAAATATATTGAATTCCTTAAATCGTAAAGCGGCATATGGGTCCATCAATAAAAAGCCTGGAAATAAGTGCCAAAGATATTATTATATCGTATTAAACTGACCTGTATAAAAAACAAAATTAACTTAGAATTTTAGCGGGTTGATTAAGATCTTAGGTCCTTCAACTTTAACTGCAGGCTTATATTGCCCTGCCATTCGTTTTCATCCAGGGTGAAAACAGCGCTAAATGTTTTCTTGTTGTCAATAAGACTCAGTTTATTTCCAAGATTAAAACCTATGCCCCCAATGGGGCCAATTCCCCTTTGACTTATGGCAGTTTTAAGGTGGTCGCCATGCGCTCCTACCCCTTTGGCATAACCAGAATCCATCAAGTTTTCCGCCATGAAAACAGGAGCCATGTTGCCTGGTCCAAAAGGGGCAAACTGATCTAGTATACGCATAAGTCTCGGATCGATCTGAGCAAAGTCAATCTGTGCATCGACCATAATTTCAGGAACCAGTAGCTTCGGATCGATCGTCTCCGATACTACTTTTTCAAATTGTTTTTTGAACGCATCGAACTGTTCTTCCAACATGGTCAGACCCGCGGCATATTTATGCCCTCCAAACTGTTCGATACAATCGGCGCAGCCTTCAAGGGCATTGTAGACATCAAATCCTTTTACCGACCGGGCGGAAGCAGCTAATTTGTCTCCACTTTTTGTAAATACCAAGGTGGGTCGATAATACGTCTCGGTCAATCGCGATGCAACGATTCCAATTACGCCCTTATGCCAAGTTTCTTTATAAACGACCGAGGTATAGCGTTCTTCTTCTTTATTTTCCTGAATCTGCAACAAGGCTTCTTGTGTTATCTCCTGATCCAGGCCACGCCGATCGTTATTGAACTGTTCTATCCCCTTAGCGAATTCCTCCGCTTTTGCCATGTTCGTCTCAGTGAGCAGGTTAACGGCGTGTTGGCCATGTTCCATACGGCCTGCCGCATTGATACGTGGCGCGATGATGAAGACCACATCGGTTAACGTAAGGGTATCTTTTTTTACCTGATTGATGATCGCCTTGAAACCGACACGGGGATTTCTGTTTATAACCTGTAGGCCGAAATAGGCCAAGACCCGATTTTCCCCTGTGACGGGCACTATATCGGCCCCTATGGCTGTAGCTACCAGATCTAAGTAGGGAATCAGGTCGTCAATGGTCGTTCCTCTTTTGGAAGCGAGGGCCTGTACCAACTTGAAGCCTACGCCACAACCACAAAGTTCATCGTAAGGGTAATGACAATCTGCCCGTTTCGGATCTAGGATCGCAACGGCACCTGGTAATTGTTCCCCTGGCCGATGGTGGTCGCAAATAATAAAATCAATGCCTTTTTCATTGGCATAGGCAACTTTTTCAATGGCCTTTATCCCACAATCCAAAGCGATGATCAATGAAAATGAATTGTCCTCGGCAAAATCGATACCCTGAAAAGAAACGCCGTAACCTTCGGTATAACGATCTGGAATATAAGTAGCAACGTTGGGGTAATAAGTCAACAAATAGGACGAAAGCAGGGCAACCGAAGTGGTGCCGTCCACATCATAATCGCCGAATATTAGGATATTTTCTTGTTGGGCGATGGCAGCTTCGATGCGATCTACAGCCTTTTGCATGTCCTTCATCAAGAAGGGGTCGTGCAGATCACTTAGTTGGGGACGGAAAAATGCACGGGCCTGTTCATAATTGGAAATGCCACGTTGTAAAAGTAATTGCGCTACCAGTCTATCTACCTTTAGCTTTGCGGCGAGTCGGTCGATCGATATTTGTTCCGGTATGGGTTTTATGGTCCAGCGCATGGGTTCTAATTTTAAGAATCAAATTCAAGGGTCAAGTTCAAGTACACACTGAACTTTCACTTTTGAGACTTATGTCCAGTACTTTTTATTTTTCATTATGGTTGCCATTATTTTAATCAGTTCTTCGCATACATTTCTTGACCATTTGAGTTTGATACTAGACCTTGCACTTGATCATTTAGAATGGAAAAAGGTTTTTACCTCCATCTGGGCAAAACGCCTGAACATCTCCATTACCCCACAGTACTTTTCAACAGACAGGTTTACTGCCCTTTGCAATTTATCCTCATTTAAATTATTCCCATGAAAATGGTACTCAACGGTAACTTTATCATAGAACTTGGGATGTTCATCGGTGAGGTTCGCGATGGTCTCGATATGAAATTCGTCAACATCGAGTTTCATTTTTTTGATCAATCCCGCCACATCCAATCCGGAACATCCTGCAAGGGAAGACAGCATCAAGGCCTTTGGACGGTACCCTTTGCCTTCGCCCCCATCTTCCGGGCCGGCATCTATTTTAAGGTTTAATCCTGAGGGATTCGTGCTTTC
>JBBKWR010000322.1:0-3547 GCA_037969055.1 Flavobacteriaceae bacterium
CCTCCCCTGTAGTAGTCGATTACATTTTTATCGATGTTTTCGAACCGGCAGTTATCAACAAATATGTTTTCGGCATTGTATTCGCCACGATCATCGGTCTCTTCGGACAGCTCCAGCCCGTTTGTACAGTTCTTAATGAAAGTGGACTTGAATTTTATGTATTCGGAGAAAGAATATTTGTACCCTTTCAACACATAATCGAAATCTGATATCTCACAATCCACCACACTCAAATTATAAAGACTTGACATGTTGTTTTTCAAGCTGGCAAACGCATATTGGTTCATTGAACCCTTAAGGTTGACACCTATAAGTGTAAGCTGCCCTTTGGGGTTCATTTCAAATGCCGGAGTTTTTGATCCACCATTATAATGAATGGTAGCTTTCTTATTCGCTTCTGCACCCTGTATGGTTAGCTCCTTTTCAATCTTCAACGAGGATTTCAACTCATATCGGTCAGCAGTCAGGAGTATAGTGTCACCGCTTTGGGCCTCTTCAATTGTACGCTGCAATTCGGCCAATGAACCAACAGAATGAGTCTTATATAAGATATCTTTAGCAGATTTTAGGGGAAACCAATCTGGGCCGTATTGTGACAAGTCCATAAGATTCGTCTTATCGACTGGTGTGTCAGAGATAGCCCCCACTGTATTATTAGTAGCCCGCAAATTGCCGAACAAATCGTTTGTAATTTGGTCAAACCCAAAACCATTATAAAGTTCAACATCTGACAGGTCACTTGAGGGTATCAAGATATTTTCCTCCAATTCTGAAAGTGAAAAATCTTTGGTTTCAATTCCTGAAATCTTTTCAAATGAAACGCCCTGATTATTTATTACATTACTTTTAAAATTGATGCCATCCAATGAATCGTGGGCAACTATGGGCCGCTTATCACCTATGTCGTTATAGATAAGATTATTCGCCACAATAGTACGAATGGGTCTATCTGACCTGATTTCAGAAGCTGGAAGAATATCCTTTTGGTCTACATTCGACCCCACTCCAAATTGCCAAGGCGAAGTACAATTAATCCAAGAATTGTGGGCCACTACAACATCCGTAACCTGTAAATACCTATTAAGCGGAGATTTTGGAATACCGTTCATGACGGCAAGTGGACTTCTAAAAGTCTTTCCTTTTAGGTTATAAAAATAGTTGTTGGTTACCCAATGACCTGTACCGATCAACCTCACACCCCCAATCTGTTCGGATTTCGTATCTCCAATAAAATAATTAGCATCTATGATACAATAGTTTCCGTGTCTTGTTACCAATGAGCCTTCGCTCTTGTAAAAGACATTATTTCTAAACTCATTGAAATTTGTTTTACTTGAAATAACTTCTACTTCTCCATTACATCTTTCAAAAAAATTGTTTGCCACTAGGGTATAGCTGGGCGCCATGGAAGTAAAACTATTACCAAGTTGTATGGTCTCCGCACTAGGTCCGCCTTTGGGAGGTCTTGGTCCAAAATAATTGTTGGTGATTTTGTGATAATTTTTAATGTTTTTATTACCTGCCAGATCAACCCTCACGGTAGGCCCTCTATTGGATTTGCCCGCAATGTAGCAATGATCTAGCGCATTATATCGTCCTTTAATCAGTACCCAGAGGTCAGTTTGGTTTCTTTGGGCTTTATTGAAATCTAGAATCACACAGTTGGTAATACGGGAATGGTTGGCGACGGTATCTTGGTTAATTGCGAACTCAATTACTGATTCGGAAGGAGACGTACCATTAATGAAGTACAAACCACTAACAACCAAATATTCTCCTCCAAGTTTCAACTCAGATTTTCCTTTAATTAAAACTTCACCAGCAGTTTCTGCTTTTAGTGTGATGGGTTGTTTCTCATTTCCGTAACCTACAAATCTTATTTTGACGTCCTTCCAGTCTCCATTTGCCATGACTATTTCATCGCCAGGAGTCGCTTTAGCCATCGCTTCATTCAATTCAGTGATATCTTTTACATAGATACCTTTATTATCAGAAGTTTCACTACAAGCAACCAGTAATAGAACCATACTTGCTAGGAAGAAACATTTTTTTATCATTTCACTTTGTTATGAGGAGCCTAATGAATAACAAAAAGCTGAAATCTTTCACTTGTAATGCATCGAGGATTACAAGAGAAGTTTTTCAATTCTTTCTTAAAATTGATCAACCAGTTTGGTTAACAAAAACTTGCCATTTTATTACAAAACAAATGCTGTACTACTTATCTCTGAAAAATAGCGTGGTAAACCGATGCCTCATCCATACTTGCGAGCCATGTATTTTAAGATGGTATCAACTATTTCCGCTTCTGAATAGGTCATGTCGATGGTCAAAGCCCTTTTCGGGATCTCGAGCGCCTCGAAGTCCGATTTAAGTAATGAAGCAGGCCGGACATGTCCCCCGAGCTGCTCGACACGCTGGGCGGCATTTTCATAAGAGTCGTTCATAAAAACCCAATCCAATTGATGATCTATGCTGGCAGACAACGTTCTGCGGTGTTCCTTTTTCAAAACCGAACATGAAATCACACAGCCCTTTTGAGTTGATTGGGTTACTATCAACTCTTTAACGGAAGTCAACCATTTTTCCAGATCTACTTCCAGCGGGAGCTTTCCCTCGGGCAGATTTTTGGAAATAGGCAGTTTATCCCCATCGAAGAAAGGAATTGCCAATCTTTGGGCTACTTTTTGGCCTACGGCGCTCTTTCCCGTGCCACAAACGCCCACCAGAATGACTATGTAGTTATAATTTTCCATAGGAAATAATAATTGGTTTACCAGATTGGTTTACCAAAAATACGTATATTTGTCGAACCACCAAATATTTAACATAAAAACCTTATAATTAAGTTGTTAAAAGTTAACGAAATGAAAAAAGACCCATCCATACTATCTAGAAGGCATTTTGTAAAAGTTTCCTCCACGGCCCTTGGGGCCGTTCCTCTCCTAGGATTTAAGAATAGTATTTATACTGTACCGCCCGCAACCGATGAAATTATTTCCGTAAGCCTATTTTCCAAACACCTTCAGTTCCTAAATTACAATGACATGTCAGAAGCCACTGCAGAAATTGGTTTTGATGGACTAGATCTGACCGTAAGACCGAAAGGACATGTTTTACCTGAAAGCGTGGTTGATGATTTACCAAAGGCGGTTGCCGCGATGAAAAAATATGGGATTAAACCTGGGATGATGACAACAAATGTTTGGGACGTCAACAACACGGAACAAAAAACAGTTTTAGAAACAGCAAGTACTTTGGGCCTCACACACTACCGTACGGGCTGGTTAACCTATCCAGAAGATAGAACGATTGCAGAAAGTCAAGCTATTTACGGACAGCAGGCCAAAAACTTGGAATTTTTAAATAAGGATTTGGGATTAATTGGTTGCTATCAAAACCATGCCGGCAACCATGTTGGCGCCCCCATATGGGATATGCCACCTATTCTTTCCGCAACAAATAACGAACATATAGGATGTCAATACGATATCAGACATGCGGTCGTTGAAGGGGGAAGTTGCTGGGAACTTGGTTTGCGACAGAT
>JBBKWR010000323.1:0-2607 GCA_037969055.1 Flavobacteriaceae bacterium
TGATTGGCCTGCCCAGTCAAATCGGCCGCTGTGTGGTAGTCCCGTTTATCTGTTTTGAACGAGTCGTTGCGGGTGTAGCACCATAAGATGGTCGCCAGGCCCAAACTATGGGCCTCGAAAAAGGCTTCGGCGATTTCTTTTAACTGCCGGTTACTTTCCTTTGATCCAAAATAGATGGTCGCCCCGACCGCTACCGCGCCCATATCCCATGCTTCTTTTACCTTTCCAAACAAAGTTTGGTCATAGCTATTGGGGTAGGACAGGAGTTCATTATGGTTTATCTTAACAATAAAAGGTATTTTATGCGCGTATTTCCTTGCATAAAGCCCCAATGCCCCAAAGGTCGAAGCAACTCCATTACATCCTGCCCCAATGGCCAGCTTTATAATATTTTCAGGGTCAAAATAGTCGGGGTTCTTGTAGAAAGAAAAAGTGGCACTATGCTCAATGCCCTGATCTACAGGAAGTATGTTCAAATATCCCGTACCTCCAAGATTACCGTGATTATACAATTGCGAAAGGCTTCTGATCACCTGCGGTCTTCGGTCGCTGTTTACAAATACCTTATCTACCACATTTTTTTCGGGCAACTGCAGTTCATCCTTTGTTATTTTTTCGCTTGCATGGTCCAGATAATAGGATGCCCTATCCCCCAAAAGTGACACGACATCTTCATATGTTTTCATTTTATTCTTTAATTGATTCCCAAACTTTTATTGGTCTTGTTGATGGACTTTTTGCCATCACTTTCGATACCCGTTAGCGCCCGAATGGCATCTATTGTCTCGGGTATTACGATGGCCTGATTATCCACTACATAGGCATAAAACAGTTCGTCGCCCACCACTTTAAGCATATCTTCCCAAAGGGCCACCTCGTACATATCGCCCCAAGGTCGGCCCATATCCAGATACATTTCCTTAATGGTATTGTTGGAGACCAGCCCTTGGTCATAGTGTATCAGTTTAATTCTGCTCGAGGTTTTAAAGGCATCCAACACTTCTTCCTTAGTGGCTTTTTTCTTTAGCTTTACGTTCCAGTAGTGCAAGTGGCTTAGGGTTTCGGGCACTTTTACCGCTGAGGTTATTACATCTAGGTCTGGATCTACACTTTGGGCATCGGGACCTTGGTGGCTCGGAATTTCCTTTTCAGGAACCATAGTATTCATAATACCGCCCAGATGGCTTTCCCAAGGGTCTGTTGCGCGTCTTAATAAGGTGCCCCTTGCATAGTCAAGCAAGTCGGCCCTTTTAAGCGCGGTAAGTGTTCGCAGAATGGAAGTTGTGTTGCAGGAAACCACTCTTGTGGACTCTAAATTTAGGGCAGATGCATAATTGTTTTCGGCACTAAAGGAATGCCCCGTAGTTTCGTGCTTTTCCCCACCTTGGACAATGAACTTAAGACCTTGATTTTTATAGATCTCTACATTCTTTGCCGCTATATTCTTTGGGGTACAATCGACCACAAGGTCTACTTTATCGAGAAGGTCTTGAAGTGAGCCTTCAACCTGTATGCCTTCCAATTTCATTTTTTCCTTGGCTTCGCCGGTTGCTGCGAATATGGCATAGCCTTTTTTTACGGCGGTCTGTATGCGCCAATCACTAATGACATCGCAAACCCCAACCAAGGTCATATCTTCCTGTGCCTCAACGGCATGGGCCACTCTTTTTCCGATGACCCCGTATCCTACTACTGCGATGTTTTTCATATTTTTCATATTTTAATTTGAACATTATAAAAAGCCGCTATCAATGCCCCGATAAGCCACCAAATAATGAATGTTTGCACAATTCCCATTGCGGCTTCCAAGAGAGGAACATCCATTCTAATGATGCTCGTAATATCCAATCCGTGTAGCAAACTATTGAAGAAATCTATTGTTCCTTCACGACCAGCAGTCATCATTACGATCATGCATCCCAGATATACAAGGGCTCCAGTGAAGCCCGTGGCAAACCCGAAATTTTTTACATTGATTCGATTCATGATTTTTGATTTTAGTTAATTTTCAGATTCCAAAATTTTATTTGATTCCTCATATTCTTCCATGGTAATCTCGCCCTTGGCGAACCGGATTTTAAGGGTTGTGATTGGATTCTCGTTTAATTTCTCTTGGTCGGGAAGGTTGGATGTACCAATGAAAATCCAAACCAAAAGTCCAAACCAGATGATCCACCAAATAAGGTGCATGCCCCAAAAAATTCCTTCTTTATAAAACATATTATTAGATTTTAGGTTGCCAATATTTTAATTGACTTCAGTTATGGTATAGCCTTCAAGTTCGTTGAGTTGCTTTTGCAGAACTTCAACTGAAAGTTCTTGGTTCATACTAATAACCGTAGCTCCCTTCGGGTTTAAGGAAATCTCCGTTTTCTCAATGGCAGGGTTTGCTTCCAGGACCCTTTTGACCCTTGCCACACATCCACCACAGCTTATCCCATCGATTTGAAATTTGCGTTTCATTTGTTGCGTTTTTATTATTTGTTAATGATGTTGGTGCCCTTGGTGTTCTTCTTTTGCTGCCCCAAGTGATTCTTCATTACTATGCTCGTGCTCCTCTTTCGTATGGTCGGTATGGGCGTGGCCACTTCGACCATGTGCACCATG
>JBBKWR010000324.1:0-6069 GCA_037969055.1 Flavobacteriaceae bacterium
GACAGTGGGGAATATGATGCCGATAATTATAAAGCTATCGATGCGCAATTTCCAGGCAGGATTTTGGCCATTTATTTGAGGGATGTGGGTCATCGGAAAAGAATGCGAAGGGTTAAATCCCTTTTCAGAGACCAGGCCACACCAGTATTATTCGTTGAGTCTAGCGAACAGGCTATGGAACATGCTAGAGCAATTGGCCTTATTTAGGAGGTAATTCTTATTGGTGAGCTTTTTTCTACTTTAAAATAGGCCATTGATTTCAGCGTCTATCTTGTTGATTACCTTACCTAGATCTTCAGGCTTGTCAACAAAATCGAGGTTGTCTACATCAACTACCAGGAGATTTCCCTTTTCATAGGTATGGATCCATGCCTCGTAACGCTCGTTCAGGCGACTCAGGTAGTCAATTGAAATGGAGTTTTCATACTCACGCCCCCTTTTGTGTATCTGCTTAACAAGATTCGGAATGGAACTTCTTAGATAGATCATAAGATCCGGCGGTTGTACCAGGCTTTCCATCAATTCGAAAAGACTTTTATAATTCGTAAAGTCCCTGTTGGTCATCAAACCCATGGCATGCAGGTTGGGGGCAAAAATGAAAGCATCTTCGTAAATAGTCCTGTCTTGGATCACGTTCTTGCCACTTTCCCTGATCTTTAGGATCTGGCGGTAGCGATGGTTCAGGAAGTAAATTTGGAGATTAAAGCTCCAACGTTCCATCTGGGTATAAAAATCGTCCAAATATGGATTGTCCACAACATCTTCGAAATGGGCCTCCCATTTGTAATGCTTAGCGAGTAACTTCGTCAAAGAGGTCTTTCCGGCGCCTATATTTCCTGCTACTGCTATGTGCATTACCGATCTAATTTAAGGGTTGGATGATGGTTAAAGAGATGACGCACAATATACGAAGTATATCGAGCTTGGGAAAAAATATACGTTTAAATGCAAAGGGAATCTTTGTCCAAATTAAATTCCATATTGAACTGGTATATTTTAAAAGGAAAGGAGGATGTTTTTTGGACCAATTCCTGTCTAAACAATGCCAAAAAGATTGAAAATTTGCAATTTTGTAGTTTTGATAGCGGTCATCAATAATTGCTTTTGGCGTCTAAGGGCTATAAATAAATCGAATTTAACTTATGATATATGCTCGGTTGCATCTTTTTGAACAATTCTTGTGACAATATCTATTTCAACAAAACAATTTTCTTATTTTTGCCTTCAAATAATCAAGAGGAAGGATTTGACTGATTGCAACCTCGACGTCCTGAATTTGATTCAGGACCTGCCCTGAAAAGGGCGGATACCGAAGAAATTTTGGTATTGTAAAAATGCTAAAGCAGGTGATATCGATCTAGGTTTATATCATACTTCAAGTAAGCGGTTCCGTCAAATCAGTATTCTATAAAATTCAAGTTATGTCGTATCTGTTTACTTCAGAATCGGTTAGTGAAGGACATCCTGATAAAGTTGCCGATCAAATAAGTGATGCCCTATTAGATCATTTTTTGGCATTTGACCCTGAAAGTAAAGTGGCCTGTGAAACTTTGGTCACGACAGGGCAGGTTGTTTTGGCAGGGGAGGTCAAGAGCGATACTTATCTAGACGTACAGGGCATTGCCAGGGATGTCATTAACAAAATTGGGTATACCAAAGGAGCGTACCAGTTTAGTGGAGACTCCTGTGGGGTAATTTCTTTGATACATGAGCAATCCCAAGACATCAACCAAGGCGTTGACCGGGGAACCAAAGAAGAGCAAGGCGCCGGCGATCAAGGAATGATGTTTGGTTATGCCACCAAAGAAACGGCGAACTTTATGCCCTTGGCTCTTGATATTTCCCATAAAATATTGGAGGTCCTTGCAGAATTAAGAAGGGAAGGCAAGAAAATTCCATATTTAAGACCTGATGCCAAATCACAGGTCACGATAGAATATTCCGATGAGAATGTGCCACAGCGCATCGATGCCATCGTGGTATCGACCCAGCATGATGCATTTGATAAAAATGACGCCAGAATGCTGGCCAAGATTAAAAAGGATATTATAGAAATTCTGATTCCCAAAGTAAAGAAAAAGCTGCCCGCAAAAATCCAGAAATTGTTCAATGATTCTATTACCTATCACATTAACCCTACCGGAAAATTTGTGATCGGTGGCCCACATGGTGATACCGGCCTTACGGGAAGAAAGATCATTGTGGATACCTATGGGGGAAAAGGAGCACATGGCGGCGGTGCCTTTAGTGGAAAAGATCCCAGTAAGGTAGATCGCAGTGCAGCCTATGCGGCAAGGCATATCGCCAAAAATTTGGTGGCTGCCGGCGTATCGGATGAGATTTTGGTACAGGTAAGCTATGCAATAGGCGTGGTAAAACCCACTTCAATTTTTATTGACACCTATGGTACTTCCAAAGTGGGGATGAGCAACGGGGAAATCGCCAAAATAGTAGAAAAATTATTTGATATGCGTCCGTTTGCCATCGAAAAAAGATTAAAATTAAGAAATCCGATCTATCTGGAATCAGCTGCCTATGGCCACATGGGCAAGGAGCCTAGAACGGTTACAAAAGTCTTCGAATCCCCTTATAACGGAAGGGTCGAGAGAACCGTAGAACTCTTTACTTGGGAAAAGTTGGATATGGTCGACCAGGTAAAAAAAGCTTTTAAAATATAATTTTTTATAAAAATGGGGGAATTTTAAAGTCCCGCACTTATATTTGCATCAGTTAAGTTCAAACTCTTATTGAATAGTTATCAAGAAAGGTGGAGGGAATAGACCCTTGGAAGCCTTAGCAACCCTTTGTCCCCCTAAAGTATTATGTGGCCACAAAGAAGGTGCTACATTCTATCACGCTTGTGTCGTGACAGATAACGCAAACAAATTACTTCTGTAATTTTTCGCTCCCTGGTAACTTTTTGATTTGGCCTGACCCTATATGATTGGGTCCGAAGTTTGGATTTTTTAATCTATTAAGTTTAATATTTAAAAAACCAAAAATCATGAGCGATCAAAAATTTTCGACAAAAGCACTTCATGCTGGGCATGACACAACGCTAAACGGGGGGACCAGAGCAGTACCCATTTATCAAACAACCGCCTATGTATTTAATAATTCCGATCATGCCGCCAACCTATTCGGGCTCGCAGAATTTGGAAATATCTATACGCGGATCAATAATCCAACCAATGATATCTTAGAGCAACGCTTGGCCGCATTGGAAGGAGGTGTTGCCGGATTGGTAACCGCCTCTGGCACAGCCGCCCTTACCACCACCTTACTGGTATTGTTAAAAAGTGGTGATCATATCGTCTCTTCCAACAGCCTTTATGGGGGTACCTATAATCTTTTGAGCGTAACCCTTCCAAGATTGGGAATTACCACAACCTTTGTTGATCCCTCAGATCCGGCTAACTTCGGTAAGGCTGTCAAAGAAAACACTAGGGCGATTTTTGCCGAATCGCTCGGAAACCCCAAGTTGGATGTGCTCGATTTAAAGGCAATTTCCTCGGAGGCGAAAAAGGCAAAAATTCCATTTATTGTCGATAATACCGTGCCTTCACCTGCCTTGTTGAACCCCATTGCGCATGGCGCCAACATTGTGATCCATTCCTTGACAAAATATATCAATGGCAATGGTACCTCTCTAGGGGGTGCGATTATAGATGCAGGAAACTTTGATTGGGCCAATGGCAAATTTCCGGAATTCACGGAACCTTCTGCAGGATACCATGGATTGATTTATCACGAAGCGGTTGGGGCCATTGCTTTCATTATTAAAGCGCGGATCGAAGGATTACGTGACTTTGGGGCGGCGCTCAGCCCTTTTAATGCCTTCCAGATCATACAGGGATTGGAAACTTTGGAAGTGCGTATGAAAAAACACAGTGAAAATGCCTTGGCCCTTGCGAAATGGTTACAAACCCGTGATGAGGTCGCTTGGGTTAATTACCCAGGATTGAAGTCCAGCAAGTATTTGGCCTTGGCGGAAGCCTATTTGCCAAAAGGTCAGAGTGGTATCGTAACCTTCGGTGTCAAGGGCGGATTTGAATCTGCCAAAAAGGTGGCCGATGAAACCAAATTGTTCTCACTACTGGCCAATATTGGGGATACCAAATCGTTGATCATCCATCCTGCGAGCACCACCCACCAACAATTGGATGATGCGGCCCAAGAGGCGACAGGTGTTACTAAAGATCTGATTCGCCTGTCGGTCGGACTCGAAGATATTGAGGACCTTAAATCGGATTTGGTCAATGCATTTGCGACCATAGACAAATCCGTTTTTGCTTAAACAATCAAAACCCTAAAGGTTGAAACGCTTTTGGGGTTTAATCAGTTCTCCATGCTCCACCATTTAAAACTACATAAATATACCACCCTTAGTAGTGTAACCCAGGATATTGAACTTTCCTATCAAGTTTTTGGTAAAGAACTTCATTCCGCCCCGATTGTTTTGGTCAACCATGCCCTTACGGGCAACTCGAACGTAACCGGCGAAGAAGGATGGTGGGCTGCCCTCATTGGCGAGGGCAAGTGTATCGATACCAAGAAATACACCATTCTTTCCTTCAACATTCCAGGTAATGGCTATGATAAGTTCGTTATCGATAATTATAAAGATTTTGTGGCTGGGGATGTCGCCAGAATTTTCTTGCTGGGATTGGATCAATTAAACATCAAAAGGTTATATGCAATTATCGGTGGATCGTTGGGGGGCGGCATTGCTTGGGAAATGGCAGCACTCGACCCAAAAATTACGGAGCATTTGATTCCCGTGGCATCCGATTGGAAATCAACCGATTGGCTTATAGCGAATTGCCAGATTCAAGAGCAATTCTTGGTCAATTCAAAACAGCCTGTTCATGATGCCCGTATGCACGCAATGTTGTGCTATCGTACACCGGAGTCCTTTAAAGAGCGTTTCCAAAGAAGCACCAATGTAGAGCTTCAGGTCTTCAATGTGGAAAGTTGGTTGATGCACCATGGCAAAAAATTACAAGAGCGCTTTCAATTGTCCGCTTATAAATTGATGAACCAATTGTTGAAAACCATCGATGTTACTAGAAACGGGGAGGAGCATTTTATCAATTTGCAGAATAGCGATACCAACATTCATATCATAGGGGTAGATTCGGACTTATTTTTTACAGCGAAGGAGAACAAAGACACCTTCAAACAATTGGCACAGGCGAACAGCAATGTCACCTACGGGGAAGTGCAATCTTTGCATGGGCACGACGCCTTTTTGATCGAGTTCGAACAGATGCAAAAGTTACTTAGCGGTGTTTTTAATAGGAATGGATTATCCAAAAAAATTAAGGTGCTGAAGTTTGGCGGCAATTCCCTAAGTAACGGTGAAGGTTTGGGGAAGGTCCTTGAAATTATCAAGGCCAAAGTCACCGAAGGGGAAAATATCGTAGTGGTGCTATCTGCCCGTGAAAAGGCGACAGATCAATTGGAAACAATTTTGGAAAAAGCTGCAAATGGGGGGGAGTATTATGCCGATTTCGAAACTTTTATAAAATACCAACAGCATACTTTTGGCAATGTAAACCTATCTGGGGAGTTCAAGGCATTGGCCAAACTTTTAGAAGGCGTCTCTCTACTTGGTGATTATAGCGCCAAGATTAAAGATGAGGTACTCGCTTATGGCGAATTGATTTCCGCGAAGCTGATCACCAAATTATTGATTGGTCAAGGAATAAATGCCCAACTGCTGGATTCAAGGGACTTTATAAAAACGGATGATCATTATGGGGATGCAAAATTGCTCGAACAGATCACAAAGGAGAGAGTGTTGCTGAAATTCTCAGAATTGGATTCAGATTGCGTGCCCATTGTCACCGGATTTATCGCCTCCACTTTGGAGGGCAATACGACCACGTTGGGACGGAACGGAAGCAACTATACGGCCGCCTTGATGGCCAACTTTTTAGATGCTGAAGAACTTCAGAACTATACCCATGTCGACGGTATCTTTACTGCAAATCCGGACTATGTTTCTGAAGCAAAACGAATCGCTAACCTTAGTTATGCAGAGGCGAACGAACTGGCCAATTTTGG
>JBBKWR010000325.1:0-2730 GCA_037969055.1 Flavobacteriaceae bacterium
TGCGCACAGCCACATGCTGCCAAACCTCTTCGCTTAAAAAGGGCATAAAAGGGTGCAGGAGCTTTAAGTTTTCTTCAAATAAACGGATGACCGCATCGAAGGTAATTTGGTCGATGGGCTGTTGGTAAGCTGGTTTCACAATTTCTAGCAACCAAGAGCAGAAATCGTCCCAGACCAATTTGTAAATGGACATTAAGGCATCCGAGATCCGATATTTACCAAAATGGCCATCAATTTCTGCCAAGGCTTGATTTAGTTTGGCAGCGTACCAATCTATGCCCAACTTGGCAGCTTCCGGTTGTGGTAGGTCGGCCACTTCCCAGCCCTTTACCAATCGAAAGGCATTCCAGATTTTATTTGCAAAGTTCTTGCCCTGTTGGCAAAGTTCTTCGTCGAACATTAGGTCGTTCCCTGCCGGAGCGCTCAATAGGAGTCCGACACGAACCCCATCGGCCCCATACTGCTCGATCAATTCCAGGGCTTCGGGCGAATTACCCAATTGCTTCGACATTTTGCGCCTTTGTTTATCCCTTACCAATCCCGTAAAATATACATTTTCGAATGGGCGCTCCCCCCTGTATTCGTAGCCGGAAATGATCATTCTGGCGACCCAGAAAAAAATTATATCAGGCCCGGTGACCAAGTCATTGGTAGGATAATAATAATTCACATCCGGATTATCGGGATCCAATATTCCCCCAAAAACACTTATGGGCCATAACCAGGAAGAAAACCAGGTGTCCAATACATCGTCATCCTGTTTTAAATCTTTTGGTTTTAAGTTTTGATTTTGTGATTTGATCCTTGCTTGCGACAATGCCTCCTCCTTGCTCTCTGCGACCACAAACTCATCCATGCCATCACCATAATAATAGGCCGGTATTTGCTGGCCCCACCACAATTGGCGCGATATGTTCCAGTCACGGATATTTTCCATCCAATGGCGGTAGGTATTTTCGAACTTTTTTGGATAGAATTTAACTTCTCTGGTCTCCATTACAGCCTTGAGTGCCGGTTTTACCAGATCTTCCATTTTAAGGAACCATTGATCGCTCAATCGGGGTTCGATAACCGCCTTGGTGCGTTCTGAAGTGCCTATTTTATTGATATAGGGCTCTGTTTTTACCAGATATCCTTTTTCCCCCAGCTCCTTCACAATAGCCTTGCGCACAACAAAACGGTCTTGCCCCTCATAATGCAGTCCAAATGAATTAAGACTGGCATCTGCATTGAAGATATCTATCGTATCCAAACCGTGCTTTTCGCCCAATGCCATATCATTGATGTCATGTGCCGGGGTGACTTTTAGGCAGCCGGTCCCAAATTCAATGTCCACATAGTCATCCTCAATGATGGGAATGGCCCGCTCACATATGGGCACAATGGCCTTTTTCCCTTTTAAATGATGGTACCTTTTGTCCTTGGGGTGGATACATATGGCCGTGTCTCCTAAAATGGTTTCTGGTCTTGTTGTGGCAATGGTCAGCCGTTCGTCGGTTCCTTCTATAGGATACGCCAAATAATATAATAGTCCTTGTTTCTCTTCGTATATAACTTCCTCATCCGAAAGGGTGGTAAGCGCTTCAGGATCCCAATTAACCATACGGAAACCCCTGTAAATGAGCCCCTTATTGTAAAGATCGACAAAAACCTTAATAACAGACACGTACATATCCTCGTCCATCGTGAATTTAGTGCGATGCCAGTCACAAGAACAGCCCAGCTTTTTTAACTGTTCCAATATCACACCGCCATATTCATGGGTCCAATCCCAGGCATGCTTTAAAAATTCTTCCCTGGTAAGGTCGGTTTTATGGAATCCCTGCTCTTTTAATTTTGCCACCACTTTGGCCTCCGTTGCGATACTCGCATGATCGGTCCCGGGCACCCAGCAAGCATTTTTGCCCATTAACCTGGCCCTTCTGATCAGTACATCCTGAAGGGTGTTGTTGAGCATGTGTCCCATATGCAGTACACCGGTAACATTTGGCGGGGGAATGACTATCGTATAGGGCTCCCTGTCATCTGGAGTGGAATAAAAGTAGTTGTGCTTCATCCAGTAGTCGTACCAGTGGCTTTCAACAGTCTGCGGCTCATATTTTGATGGGATATCCATTTTTTGGTACGGTATTTGTCTATTCGTTGTCGGTCTAATAGAATTAGTACCGCAATCTTATGTTAAAAGTATATAACTAATGGCCTTTTGGCCCAATTTGAAATACGAAACAAAAATAAGTAACGTTAATAGATAACAAAAGAATTTTGGAGGTTCATCTCAAAAGATTTACATTTGAAATTCACCCAAAACTAAAATGTCATGAAGAAAATAGTACTTGTATTGTTCGTTGGACTGTTAGGATTTAGCCTAACTGCCCAAGACAAAGCAGCTAAAATCGTGTTTAAGTCTGAAACCGTTGACTATGGTGAAATTGAAAAAGGCTCCGATGGTATGAGGGTATTCGAATTTACAAATACAGGTGATGCGCCCTTGATTATAAGCAAAGTAAGTTCTACCTGTGGATGTACTATTCCAAAAAAGCCAGAGGATCCCATTTTGCCTGGCAAAACGGGCCAGATTCAGGTAAAATACGACACCAACAGGGTAGGCCCGATCAGAAAGGCCATTACCGTCATTTCCAACGCGGATACGCCCACGGTAGTCTTGAAGATCAAAGGTGAAGTTAAAGCACCGGAAGGGAAATAAGCAATATACTTTCCATTAAAATAGAA
>JBBKWR010000326.1:0-7887 GCA_037969055.1 Flavobacteriaceae bacterium
CCAAAACCTACTCCTTGACCAAAATCCTTGATTTGACGTGCTCCAATGTTAGAGGTCATGATGATGATCGTATTGCGGAAATCTATTTTTCGGCCCAAGCTATCGGTCAGATAACCATCATCCAAGACTTGCAGCAACATATTAAACACATCTGGATGTGCTTTCTCCACTTCATCCAAAAGGATGACCGAGTAGGGCTTTCTGCGCACCTTTTCGGTTAGTTGTCCACCTTCCTCGTAGCCAACATATCCTGGAGGGGCCCCGACCAATCTTGAAATGGCGAATTTCTCCATATACTCGCTCATATCTATTCGGATAAGGGCGTCTTCGGAATCGAAAAGTTCTTTGGCGAGCACTTTTGCCAATTGTGTCTTACCCACCCCGGTCTGTCCGAGGAAAATAAATGACCCTATGGGCTTGTTGGGGTCTTTTAAACCAGCCCTATTTCTTTGTATTGCCTTGGCAACTTTTGCCACTGCCTCATCTTGGCCAATAACATTGTTTTTGATAAGCTTGGGCAGTTCGGCCAACTTGTTACTTTCGGTCTGCGCGATTCGATTTACGGGTATACCGCTCATCATCGATACCACATCGGCCACATTGTCCTCGGTTACCGTCTCTTTATGAAGTTTGCTATCATCTTCCCATTTTTCTTGGGCGATCGCCAATTCTTTTTCCAATCTTTTTTCGTCATCCCTTAGCTTGGCGGCCTCTTCGTACTTTTGTTTTTTTACCACACTATTCTTCAGGTCTCGAACATCTTCCAATTGTTTTTCCAATTCCAAAATCTGCTTTGGAACATCCATGTTTACGATATGAACCCTCGAGCCAGATTCATCTAAGGCATCGATGGCCTTATCTGGTAAAAACCGATCGGTCATGTACCGATTGGTAAGTTTTACACAGGCAATGATGGCTTCATCGGTATAGACCACATTATGGTGATCTTCGTATTTTTCCTTAATGTTCTGTAAAATTTCTATGGTTTCATCAACTGAAGCTGGCTCAATGATGACCTTTTGAAAACGACGTTCCAATGCGCCGTCTTTTTCGATATACTGTCGATATTCATCCAAAGTGGTTGCACCGATACATTGAATTTCGCCCCGTGCAAGAGCAGGTTTGAACATATTGGAGGCATCGAGGCTTCCAGTGGCACCACCGGCACCAACGATCGTGTGTATTTCATCAATGAATAAAATAACATCTTCGTTCTTTTCGAGCTCGTTCATGACGGCCTTCATTCGTTCTTCGAACTGACCTCTATATTTAGTACCGGCGACCAAGGAAGCAAGATCCAAGGTCACAACCCTTTTGTTATATAATATCCTGGAAACTTTTTTGTTGATGATGCGCAATGCCAATCCTTCCGCAATAGCACTTTTGCCAACACCAGGTTCCCCGATAAGCAAGGGGTTGTTCTTTTTCCTTCTACTTAATATTTGGGAGACCCGTTCTATCTCTTTTTCCCTACCCACTACAGGGTCTAATTTACCCTCTTCCGCCATTCGCGTAAGGTCCCTTCCAAAATTATCCAATACAGGGGTTTTGGATTTTTTATTGCCTTTTTGACTTCCTGAAGTGCCAAAAGATCCTTCTTTTTCTTCACCCTGATCATCAGGTTCGTTCGGAAATGATTCAGAGGTGGGCGAATCTACAATTTCATCATCACTGGTTATCATGAACTTGAATTGTTCCTTTACGCCATCGTAATCTACTTTGAGCTTGTGTAACAATTTCGTGGTCGGATCATTCTCGTTCCTTAGGATGCACAATAAAAGATGCGCAGTATTTATCGAAGTACTTTGAAACAGTTTTGCTTCCAAAAAAGTAGTCTTCAGCGCCCTTTCCGCCTGTCGTGTCAGGTGAAGGTTCTTCTTGTCTTTTTGGACATTACTGGGGTTTGGGTTAGACGGGCTAAGGATTTCAACCTTTCTTCGCAAATGGTCCAAATCAACATCCATCGCATCCAAAATGCTTATAGCCTTCCCGTTTCCATCGCGCAATAAACCTAGCATTAAATGTTCGGTGCCGATGAAATCATGCCCCAACCGGAGGGCCTCCTCCTTACTGTAGGCAATTACGTCCTTAACCCTTGGGGAAAAATTGTCATCCATAAGATATCCTTAAACATGTATAAAATTAGTAAAACTCAAGCAATCTAAAGCAAATACTGTACCTATATTCGACAAACTAGTCCTAAATGACGAAAAAAGCCATCAATAGCAAAATATTTAACAAACTAATTGTCAACCATAGGGGTACCTTAATGTGTTAATAAATTATTGAATAAAACAACTGATTGGTGCCTTCAAAGGTATCATTTTCCTTATATTGGCATGCTTTTTTAAAACAATAAATACATAAGATTTTCAAATGGCTGAAGGAGAAAAATTGATTCCTATTAATATTGAAGATGAAATGAAATCTGCCTACATTGACTATTCAATGTCGGTCATTGTGTCACGCGCCCTTCCCGATGTCCGGGATGGTCTTAAACCGGTTCACCGAAGGGTTTTATTTGGAATGTACGAGTTGGGGGTTCGGTCAAACAGCGCCCATAAAAAATCTGCACGTATCGTGGGGGAAGTTTTGGGGAAGTACCACCCGCATGGCGACACTTCGGTGTATGATTCCATGGTGCGTATGGCCCAGGAATGGAGCTTGCGTTATATGTTGGTCGACGGCCAAGGTAACTTTGGTTCTGTTGATGGTGATAGTCCTGCCGCGATGCGTTATACAGAGGCAAGAATGCGAAGGATTGCCGATGACATGTTGGCCGATATCGACAAAGACACGGTCGATTACCAATTAAATTTTGATGATTCTCTCGAAGAACCAACAGTACTTCCGACAAGGGTTCCCAACCTTTTGGTAAACGGAGCGTCGGGAATTGCCGTGGGTATGGCCACCAATATGCCACCACATAACCTCTCCGAAGTTGTTGATGGAACCGTGGCGTATATTGATAATAATGATATAGAAATTGATGAGCTCATTTCCCACATAAAGGCACCAGATTTCCCCACAGGTGGGATAATTTATGGTTATGATGGCGTAAAAGAGGCGTTCCATACCGGGCGCGGTCGTGTTGTGATGAGGGCCAAGGCAAGCTTCGAGGAAGTGCAAGGCCGGGAAAGCATCATAGTAACGGAAATCCCTTACCAGGTCAACAAGGCCGACATGATCAAGAAGACCGCCGATTTGGTCAATGATAAGAAAATAGAGGGAATTTCGAACATCCGGGATGAGTCCGACAGAAATGGCATGAGGATCGTTTATATCCTTAAAAGGGACGCGATACCCAACATAGTGTTGAACACACTTTATAAATATACCGCGCTACAATCTTCTTTTAGTGTCAATAATATTGCACTGGTAAAAGGCAGGCCCCAATTGCTCAATATTAAGGAGATGATCCATTATTTTGTGGAACATCGCCACGAGGTTGTGGTACGCCGCACCAAATACGAACTTAAAAAAGCCGAAGATAGGGCCCATATTTTAGAGGGTCTCATCATTGCCTCCGACAATATTGATGAGGTGATCGCCATTATCCGCGCTTCCTCCAATGCAGATGAAGCAAAGGAGAATTTGATAGAGCGTTTTAAACTATCCGAAATACAGGCCAAGGCGATCGTAGAAATGCGCTTGCGACAACTTACTGGTCTCGAACAGGATAAATTACGGACCGAATTCGATGAGATCATCAAGACCATTGCGGACCTAAAGGACATCTTAGAGAAGAAAGATCGAAGGATGCAGATCATTAAAGATGAACTGCTCGAAGTAAAAGAAAAATACGGGGATGTACGCCGATCTGTAATCAATTTTGCAGGGGGTGACCTGAGTATGGAAGATATGATTCCAGATGAACAGGTTGTAATTACCATCTCGCACGCCGGATATATCAAAAGGACCCCCCTTACGGAATACAAAACCCAAAATAGGGGAGGGGTCGGTCAGAAGGCATCCTCAACCAGGAACGAAGATTTCTTGGAGTATCTTTTTGTAGGGACTAACCACCAGTATATGCTGTTCTTTACCCTAAAGGGCAAGTGTTTTTGGATGCGGGTTTTTGAAATTCCTGAAGGGTCGAAGACTTCAAAAGGTAGGGCCATACAAAACCTCATTAACATAGAACAGGACGATATGGTGAAGGCTTTTATTTGTACCCAAGACCTAAAAGATGAGGAATACGTAAATGGGCATTATGTTATTATGGCGACCAAAAAGGGTATTGTGAAGAAAACCTCCCTCGAACAGTATTCAAGACCGAGGCAGAATGGTATAAACGCAATAGGGATAAGGGAAGATGATGAATTATTGGAAGCCAAATTGACCACCGGGACCAGTCAAATTTTCTTGGGCCTCAAGTCTGGAAAAGCCATTCGTTTTGAAGAAAGTAAAACCAGGCCGATGGGAAGAAACGCTTCTGGGGTAAGAGGTATTACCCTTGCCAACGAAAACGACGAAGTTATCGGGATGGTATCTGTCCACAATTTTGACGAGGATATCTTAGTAGTGTCCGCCAATGGTTACGGAAAGCGATCAAGTATTGAAGATTATCGCATCACCAACAGGGGAGGAAAAGGGGTGAAGACCATTTCCGTAACTGAAAAAACTGGTGAATTGGTGTCCATTAAAAATGTGTCGGACTCAGACGACCTAATGATCATCAATAAATCAGGTATTGCCATAAGAATGGGCGTCGAAGATCTTAGGGTAATGGGACGGGCCACGCAAGGGGTAAAATTAATCAATATTAAAGGTGACGATTCCATTGCGGCCGTCGCTAAGGTAATGAAAGACGAAGACAGCTTGGAAGAGGCCGACATCAATGATATTGAGGTACAAACCGAAGATGGCACGGCTATTGATAAGGAAGGAACGGATGAAACAAATGAATAATCAATAAACATTAATTTTAATACATTAGAAATGAGGACTAAATTATTTATACTTGCGGCGATGTGCTTTACCATGGTCGGATTTGCACAAAAAGATCAGATAAAGACGGCGGAGAAAGCCCTAAAAGGGGGCGATTCAATGGCGGCCAAAACTGCCCTTGAAAGCGCTGCTGGCGCCATAGCTGGAGCCGACGAAAAGATCCAGGCACAATACCACTATTTACGTGGGCAGGTCTATGCCGATTTGGCCAAAAAAGGCGATGCGAGTGCCTTTCAGCAAGGTGTGGACTCCTTTAGAAAGGTGTTGGACATTGAGAAAGCGAGCGGGAAGAAGAAATATACCGATGAGGTCGAACAAAGGCTAGCGGCCATCACCGCCGATTTGGTCAATGCCGCGGTGGAAGACAATGGAAACAAGAAATTTAAGGAAGCGGCCGAAAAATTGTACATGGGTTACAAAATAAGCCCCCAGGATACTTCTTATCTCTATTACGCAGCCAGCAGTGCTGTAAATGGGGGACATTTTGATCAGGCCCTGGAATATTATAACGAATTGCAAGAAGTAGGATATGACGGAAGTGGCGTAGTTTACAAGGCCACTAATAATGAAACCGGGCAGGTGGAAGAAATGGATAAAATCCAAAGAGATCTGATGGTAAAGTCGGGTACTTATAAAGAACCGATCGATGAGAGAACAGCTTCAAAAAAAGCGGAAATTGTTAAGAACATAGCTTTGATCTATACCCAACTAGGCCAAAATGATAAGGCAATAGCGGCACTTGCAAAGGCTAGGGAAAGCAATCCTAACGACGTGAACCTTGTACTTAGCGAGGCCAATATCTATTACACCATGGGTGATAAGGATAAATTTAAATCTTTAATGGCGGAAGCCGCCCAAATGGCTCCAGATAACGCTGACCTTCATTATAATATTGGCGTGATCAGTATGGAACAAGGCAATTTGGAAGAGGCCAGGGTGGCCTATAGGAGGACGCTCGAGATAGACCCAAAATATACCAATGCCCAGTTAAACCTATCTACCACTTATGTGAACGAGGGCAACGGACTTATAGACGAGATGAACAAATTGGGCAACTCCAAAAAGGACATTGACCGGTACGAAGAGTTGAAGAAGCAGAAAGACGATATGTTTAAAGAGGGCGCGACCGTTTTGGAAGATGCTCTGAAAACAAGTCCCGATGATCAAAGTATCCTAACACAGTTGAAGAACATCTATGGCGCCATGGGTGACAACGAAAACTTCATGAGGATCAAGAAATTGTTGGGCGAGTAATAAATCGTTTTCCAACTTATTTAAAAGCCCCAATGTTCCGGACATTGGGGCTTTTATATTTTCAGATTATTTGTTTGATAACCCGAAGCGCATGGGTATAAGCCCCTAAATCGGAATTAAAGATACCGGTATGGTCAATACGGTCTATCCTTACCTTTCCATAAGCATGTATGATATAGTTATTGGCCATGATGATACCAACGTGATCGATCTGTCCATCTTGATTGTCAAAAAAAGCCAAGTCCCCTGGTTCACTCTCTTCGATAAAACTTAGGGCATCCCCTTGGCCAGCCTGTAGTTGGGCACTTCTTAATAGCTGATGTCCGTTAATTTTATATACCATCTGGGTAAAACCTGCGCTATCGATCCCAAAGGGTGTTCTACCCCCATTCAGGTAGGGGGCATCCAAATAATGGAGTGCGGTATTCAGCAAGGCTGTCTTTCCTTGCTTATCGACGATAATCTGCCCTTCAAATTTATGGCATAAAAGCGAAGTGAAACCTACTGAGGATCCTAATAAGATTGGAAAGATCGTTCGCTTGTCCGTTTCAATGAATGAGACAAGATCAATGGCATGAGTGGATCCTTTCGAAGCTTCTATAACGTGATATTGTGCCTCCTCTAAAGTGATGACTTGATCTTTGCCCACCCAACCTTCACAGCCATCAAAGGCCACACGAATCTTATGGAAATATTTGCGACTTTCCAAAATCTTGAAATGCTCGCCATATAAAAGTTGGGTAATGGTTTCCGATGCATTATCGGCAGAAGACCTAACGGGGACAAGACTTAGGTGACAAATACCGTACTCCATTGCTTAACTTTACAGGGATCGGTTAGTTTCTTTCGATTATGATGGCCGAAGCGCCACCGCCACCATTACATATGGCTGCCGCCCCAATTTTCGCATTCTTTTGTTCGAGTACATTGATCAGGGTGACCAGAATCCTAGCCCCTGAGCAGCCCAATGGGTGTCCCAATGAAACCGCTCCGCCATTAATATTCACATTTGTATCAGTGAGTCCCAAGAGCTTCATATTGGCGAGTCCGACTACCGAAAATGCCTCGTTGAATTCAAAATAATCGACCTCTTTTATGCCTATGCCGGCCCTTTCCAAAGCCTTCGGCAATGCTTTGGCCGGTGAGGTAGTGAACCATTTGGGTTCTTGGGCGGCATCGGCATAACCTTTTATTTTGGCCAATACAACAAGTTTAAGTTCTTTGGCCTTTTCCGCACTCATCAGCACCAAGGCGGCCGCACCATCATTGATGGTCGAAGCATTGGCTGCGGTAACGGTTCCATCCTTAGAAAAGGCTGCCCTTAGGGTAGGTATTTTCGCAAGGTCCACATTTTTGAACTCTTCATCCTCCGCGACTATAACAGGTTCTCCCCTTCTTTGTGGCACTTCTACGGGTACTACTTCATTCTTAAATTTCCCACTTTTCCATGCATTGGCCGATCTGGTATATGACTGAATGGCAAATTGATCTTGATCCTCACGGCTAAAATTATGCGCTACCGCACAGGCATCTGCGCATACCCCCATGGCATTCTGATCATAGACATCTACCAACCCATCTTTTTGCATGCCATCGATCATGGAAGCTGGTCCGAATTTAAGGCCGTTTCTCATATGCACATAATGTGGAATAAGGCTCATATTTTCCATGCCTCCAGCCACT
>JBBKWR010000327.1:0-3553 GCA_037969055.1 Flavobacteriaceae bacterium
ATTCCGTGCTTCTTTCCCAAGGCTACAAATTCCTCCCTTTTGATCTCTCCTTCTTCCGTATTGGCGTTCAAAAACCAAAGCATGGCGGTTTGATTTGAAATGGCCTTTTCAAGTTCTTTGGCCGTCTTGACGCGCACCAACTTGGCACCCGTATTGGTGAGCGCGTGGGTATAACCTATGTTATGCGCTTCCTGAACAATGACCTCACTTTTAAGGCCGGTGGTGTCGGGCAGCTGGGCCACTTTCTCTTCATCCATCCCGCAAATTACCCCTGCCAAACCAATGGTCATGGCGCCAAAAGCACCGGAAGAAACCGTGGCATATTCACAACTGAGCAATTCGGCTATCCGTTCCCCTACCTTATCGTGCAGTTGATCTAGATCTACATATTCAGTTGCCCCATATGCAATAGCATCAGTAACTTCTTTTGACATCAAAGAACCGGTCATGGAGGTATAGGTCCCTGCAGCATTGATAAAGGTCCGAAGTCCCAGTTCCTTAAAAAAATTACGCTCTGCTGGACGGACTATTGCAGCTTTCAAAAATTGTGGGGCCAATAATCCAGTACCAACGAGTCCGCTGACCACTGGCACACTTGATAAAGTTTTTAATAATTTCCTTCTACTGATCATAATGCTATTTTATATTAAGTTAATCGACCGCGGCTATACAGTCCATTTCGACCAATGAATCGCCAGGCACACCCCCATAAGTGGCCACGGTAGTGCGAACTGGTGGGTTTTTCCCAAATCGTCCCCTGAACACTTCATTCATGCCCTTGTAATCGGCAAGGTCTGCCAGATATACATTTACTTTTAGCACTTGGTCCATTGAGGAGCCGTGCTTGACCAGTTCTTTTTCCAGTTCTTTGAGTACATGGTCGGTATGCGATTTGATATCTCCCTCGAAATGGGCTCCCTTACCGGCAATGTACAAGGTGTTGCCATGCTTTACAGCTCCAGAGAACAAGGGAATTTCCTGATCCTGATATATCTCACCTACAATTTCCTTTTTTTGCTTAGGCTGCCTGTTCATGGCACTTAATGTTCCAACACCAAATAGAGCGGCCAGGCCGGCTCCTATTTTTTGAAACGATTCCCTTCTACTTGTTGCTTTTTTCATAATGTACGTTATTTTGGTTATCTAAATATTATTATTTGTCCCATAATGGGCTTGCCAACCCGTTTAGGTCATATACCACTGCCCCATCCTTTATGGTGAGTTCACATTCCAGCTTTTGGTCGCCCTTCATTTTTTTTCCTTGGGTATCGATAAAGCCATAGTCGCCTTTCCTCAAGTTTAATATTGAAATGTCGGCCAAGCCCCCAATCGAGAGGTTCCCCAATTCCTTCCTTTTTATTTCCTGTGCGGGATTCCAGGTGGCGCATCGAACCACTTCCGATACCGGCATCCCCATATTGACGAATTTCGACATGACGTTGAGTAAGTCCTTCATCCCGCCGTTCATGCTCCCGGTATGGAGGTCCGTGCTAATAGAGTTGGGTTTGAACCCCTGTTTAATGGCGGGGATGGCCTGCTCAAATAGGAAGCTACCGCCCCCATGGCCCACATCAAAAATAATTCCGCGTTTTTGCGCCGCGAAGGCAAAGTCTTGCACTTTACCTTTTTCATCGACCAAGGGGGTCCGACCTTTTACATGAGCATAGGCATGGGTGAAAATATCCCCTGGTCGCAATTTTTCCATAAATAAGGTTTGTAGGGAAAGTTCAGGTTCGCTCCCACCAAAGTCGATCATTACCGGGATGTCAGCCAATTTTCCAGCCTCCACCGCCCGCTCGGTAGGGGTCCAATCGAACCCGCTATAATGGGCCAATTTTACCCCCACGATGTATTCTGGATATTGTTTGGCGACCATCGCGGTCAACTTTGGGTCCATATCGGCTTCATTTTGTTCAATGGCGCCACCTTGCATGCCAGACCCTACAATATTCAAAAACGAAAGGACCCGTGTTTTGGACTGGTCGATGGTCTGTTCCTTAAAAATCCGAAAATTACGCCATCCCGCCCCTCCAACGTCGACTAAAGTGGTTACCCCTGATCGAAATGAAAAACCATCAGGTGGCAAGGCCGTAAAGCTATTGCTCAAATAGGCGTCGCGTTCGGTACCATGAAAATTATGGCTATGGATGTCGATCAGTCCCGGGGTTACATAGAGTCCTTTGGCGTCGATCACGACCTTAGCACCTTTTTCGGGAATACTTTCACTGACCTGGGCAATTTTACCGTCCTTTATGGCAACGTCCATGGGTTTGTCCAACCCATTTTTAGCATCGATCACATGACCATTTTTGATCAGGATATCAAACCCTTGCGCGATGATTGAGGTCGATATTAAAAAGAACAGAAATACAGTCGAAATGAAATTGCGGCTTAATTTTATCATTGAAATTGGTTTTATTTATTGAACACTGGTCTGGACGGGCGTAATAGGTAGTGAATCTTTACCTTGGGTTGATCGTATTTTGGCAACCTCTCCAATCGAAACCTCGCTGGCATTATTCCCGAAATTTGATCGGATATAGGTCAATACCTCCGAAATATCCTGATCGCTTAAAAAGCTGTGCTGGGGCATCGCCCCGTTATATACCTCGCCACCGATTTGCAGGCTTCCTTCCATCCCGTACAAAAGCACTTTAATGAGGCGATCTTTGTCGCCAGTTACCCAATCGGTACCTGTCAAAGGCGGAAACCTACCAGAGGCCCCACCCCCATCCATTTGGTGGCAACCACTACAATACCGGTAATAAGTCTGTGCACCTCCCTCTAGAAGACCTTTCATCAAGTTATCATTGATCTCATCTGGGGTACGGATGTTCGAGCTTTGTTTTCTGGCTTTCATGGCCGTCAACTGTGGCTCCCCAAAATTACCTTTATCGCCTTGATAGGTCACTTTCCAAATTTTACCCTTTACGGAATCCGATAGGTACATTTCCCCATCCGGACCAATGGCAATGCCCATGGGTCTATGCAATGCATCGCCAACATTTACGATGGGATCCACCCCGGCAAAACCATCAGCAAATACCTCAAAGTCGCCGCTGGGTTTCCCATCTTTAAATGGGACGAAGGCAACAATATAACCAGATTGTGGATAAGGGGCCCTATTTGTGGAGCCATGGAATGCGATAAATGCCCCATGTTTGTACCGATCGGGAAACATTTCGCCTTCATAAAAAACCAAATCATTGGGTGCCCAATGGCCTGGAAAACCCATAATCGGATCTTGATATTCCGCACATCTTCCTATAATATTCCCATCTCCACCATATTCGGGCGCTAACACTTTCTTGCCCTTAAGCTGATCATAATAACAATAGGGCCATCCGAAATTAGATCCTTCGGTCACCTTAATAAATTCCTCAGAAGGGAGGAGTGCGCTCTGCCATGGGGAAAACTTATTGGGCCATAGGCGCAAAAGGTCATCCCTACCATGCATGACCACATATAATTGTTCATCGTCCGGATTCCAGGCCATCGCTACCACACTTCGAATTCCGGTGGCAAATTTGTATCCATCCTTTTGGGTCTGTCC
>JBBKWR010000328.1:0-3439 GCA_037969055.1 Flavobacteriaceae bacterium
GCATAGACCGAGCATATGCGCAGCAACTTGTGCTGATGCTCTTCCAATGCATTTAGAAAGGTGTTCTCGAGGTCTTTGGCCATTCGAATTGCTGGTCTCTATTATTTTAGTGACAAGGCCTGTGAAAATATGACAACTTCTTTAATGTTTTTTAAAATAAGTGAACGAGAAGCCCTGTGATTCTATAAAATATGTTCTAAATATCACAATGAGATTAGAGTATGTCAAGCAGTATAAACAAACGACCGTTTTATTGAACTTCAGAAGATTCTCGGATTCTTCAATGCCAAGAAGTTCATTTTACCGTATCAATTTAGTAGACTATTTTTTGACCTTTAATTAAACTTCAAGGTCATGATATTTGGATATGCACGAGTAAGTACGAATGAACAGAATTTGAATCTACAAATTGATGCCTTTCTAAAAGAAGGAATCAAAGAAAAGAACATTTATACGGACAAGGTTTCAAGCGCAAAAGAAGAACGAAAGAATTTGAGTAAGCTTCTAAACTATGTTCGGGAAGGTGATACGATTATGGTTTGGAAGCTGGATCGACTGGCCAGAAGTCTTATACATTTTACCAAACTAATGAGTGAATTCGAAGAATTGGGATTGAAGTTTAAGAGTATTACGGAGCCCTTTATCGATACTACTAAAAAATCTTCACATTCAAACTTTCTGATCAACATGTTTGCCGCCCTTGCTCAACTGGAAAGAGACATCATTATAGAAAGAACGAAGGCCGGTTTGGAATCTGCAAGACGACGAGGAAAAGTTTTTGGAGCACCCAAAGGTATAAGTAAGAAAAATCAGCAAAAAGCTGTACTTTGTGAGGAGTATTTCAAGGAGGGCAGAATGACTGTCACAGAAATTTGCAAGAGCTTGGATATTTCCAGGGCAACCTACTATAAATATTTGCGCAATAGAGGTCTATCGGGAAAATTGAGGCCCTACAAACAAGAAGTTTAGATAATCGATTGATTGTACATGAATTATTTGATTTTGATCATGTTTTCTTTGAATGGCTAATGAGAATTCACAAAAGTTCCCAATAAATAAAAACCATGGATCGAACATTTCTATTTTTACTTATTTTTTTTGGCATCAGCTGCACAGCTCAATCATCGGTTAAATTCAACTTGGATTTTGAGGAATACAATACAAAAGCGGCTCTGGCGGAAGGCTGGTTCAAATGGGGCAATTACGAATTGGGCACCGACACCATAAGCCATACGGCAAAATATTCGGGGAAAATAAAATCGGACCAAAATGGCAGTTCATTTGGAAGCATTGCCTATAGCATCCCCGCAAACTATAATGGCAGTACCATTGAACTGACCGGATTCATGAAGATCAAAGATGTCGAAGGTGGTTTTGCGGGGATCTTGTTGAGGGTGGACGGCAATGGGACCACTTTGGCTTTTGATAACATGCAAAATCAAAATATTACGGGCACCAGGGATTGGGCGCAGTACAAAATTGAACTGCCCTATCCGGAAGGTGCGGAGAACATCTATATCGCTGGAATTTTAGTCGGCAAAGGAGAAGCGTGGTTTGATGATTTCGAAATGTCGATCGATGGGATCGAGCTGCACGAACTTAAGGAAATGGAAAGATCGGGCTACAAGGCAAATTTGGACAAGGAGTTTGATTCAGGTTCCAACATTGCTTTTCCCGCGCTTTCCGATACTTTAATTGGGAATCTGGAATTATTGGGCCGGGTATGGGGCCTTTTAAAATATCACCACCCCGAGGTCGCAAAGGGAAATTATAATTGGGACTACGAACTGTTCCGTATGCTACCTGATTACTTAAAGGCCCAAAATCCCATAGATAGGGATCGAAAATTGATTGGGTGGATCGATAAATACGGGGAATTAAGCGATTGTGACACGTGTAAACCAACATCTTTAGAGGCGGTCGTCAAACCCGATCTGGATTGGATACACCATGGTTCGATGAGCCCAGGATTAAAATCAAAATTGGAGCGGGTCTATCAAACCCGCAACCAAGGCAAGAATTATTATATCGGTTTGGTATCCAATATTGGCAATCCGGAGTTTAGAAATGAAAACCCCTATCCAAACAAGGAATATCCAGATAAAGGTTTTAGGCTTTTGGCCCTTTACAAGTATTGGAACATGATAAATTATTTTTATCCCAATAAGCATTTAATGGATAAAAATTGGAATCAAACACTTAAAGAGTATATTCCAAAATTCATCAATGCCCAAGATGAACTGGAATATGAAATGGCTGCCCTCCTGATCATTGGGGATATCCAGGACACCCATGCCAACCTTTGGGGAGGGAACAATGCCCTTGAGGCATGGAAAGGTAAATACTATCCGCCAATCCATGTGCGCTTTATCGAAAATAGGCTGGTCGTTACGGATTATTACAATCCAGAACTAAAGGATGTCGTAGGTCTGGAAGTCGGTGACTTCATTACAAATATCAACGGGAAGCCTATTGAGGATATAATTGTTAAGATCGGGAAATACTATCCCGCCTCAAACGAACCGACCCGTTTAAGGGATATTTCAGCTGATATGTTGCGTTCCAATGACAAGGAAATAGCGATCGATTATGTCCATGATGAAAAGAAAGAAACCAAAAATCTGGTTTTATACCCAAGGGATAGCCTGGATATTTACCAGTGGTACAGGAGGGATGATGAAAGTAGTTACAAACTATTGGAAAACAACATTGGATATGTAACCCTAAAGTCAATAAAGGAAGCTGATATTTCCAACATTAGGGAAATCTTCAAGAACACCAAAGGCATTATTATCGATATTCGCAACTATCCTTCCACTTTTGTGCCCTTCTCCTTGGGCTCCTACTTTGTTTCGACCCCAACACCATTTGTAAAATTCTCAAATGGTAATGTCGACAATCCCGGCGAGTTTACGTTTACGGATAACATTGAAATTCCCAGTTCTTCAGAAACCTACCATGGAAAGTTGGTCGTATTGGTTAATGAGCTGTCCCAAAGTCAGGCCGAATATACCGCCATGGCATTTAGGGCGGGTGACCGCACAACTATAATTGGTAGCACCACCGCAGGGGCTGACGGGAATGTTTCGACGATATTTCTGCCCGGTGGCCTGCGCACCATGATTTCTGGAATCGGGGTATATTATCCTGATGGAACGGAAACCCAAAGAATTGGCATTGTACCAGATATCGTGGTCAGACCAACAATCAATGGCGTCAAACATGGAAGGGATGAGTTAATGGAAAAGGCAATTGAAATTATTAATGACTAATACTTTAAGCGCACAAAATTCTGAATAAGTGGCAAAGTTCAATAAAACGATACCTACTTCAATCGATTTTATGCCAAATTGAACGTATATAGGTGTTTTTTACAGCCATAAATACAAGTCCTATGGCATATCAGGAGACTGAAAAACAATAAGCTAACATGGATTTA
>JBBKWR010000329.1:0-2587 GCA_037969055.1 Flavobacteriaceae bacterium
CGCCTTTTTAGGTTCTTTCCCGCATGAAGATACCGAAAGTAATAAGCTAATTATAAATAGGTAAATGAGAGTGCTTTTTCTTGTCATGTTTTGTTTATTCGCTTTGTGGTCGGACACAAGGGCAATGATATTTATAGTAAACAATACGCATATTTTTACCTTATGGCCGTCTTAATCCGAAGTCATATGCTTTATCCACGATGCGCATGATGCTGGCGATCTGCCCACAATGCCGCATGACGTGCTTGATGTTCCAATCGATGGCCTCAAACTTTATTCTTGCGACCGGATGTGGAATTTTGGTAGGTTCAAGGTCATCTTGTAAGTCTTCTGGAGATAAGCTGTTAATGACTTCTATGGATTTTTCTTGCATGTGTATTAAATGGCTGCGCAATACTTCTGGCGTTGTCTTTCCGACCATTTCTGAGGGGGAGGTATCGAAAGTGCACATTTTGGTATAGTTTCGTAAATCCAATTTTTCTATCAATTCGGGAATATGCCCTACTGTGGTCATGATGGCGTGGTAATACGTGGTGATGATGAGGTGCCCCACTTGCCAACTGATATTGGATTCGATCCCGTCGGCAATGTCATCCCATTTTTAATCAGGAACCGAATCGATCAATTGGTGCGTCCATTGGTAAGCTTCTTTTGTCTGCTTGGTAAGCACTTCTATTTCATTCATGGGATCAGGATAAATAATATTAATTGAAATTCAAATAGAAATATGGTTTAGTAATTAGCAAAATTTGGTTTTTGACTGTAGCCCTAAGTTACCATATCGTTGTATACGAAGCTATATTTCTAACCGACTTTATGAATTATAGATTTCTTCTATCTCGGTTGCAAATTTCTTCAAGATCACCCGTCTTTTGAGCTTTAGGGTAGGGGTCAATTCAGCATCCGAATCGTCTTCATGGATCGGAAGCCATAGCTGGGCAATCAATTGAAATTTCTTGATCTGCTCCACATGGTTGAATTCTGGATTATACTTGTTGATTACCTTTTGATATTTCTTGATGACTTTTTCATGTAGGACCATTTCCTTTAAGTTGGTCCATTTGATCTTCTTATGGAGACACCAGTTCTTTAAGGGTTCTTCTGCGGGTACGATCAGCGCGGAAACGAATTTTCGGTTATCGCCCAACAACATAATTTGCTCAACGAGGAAGCTTTCCCGTAGTCTGTTTTCAATGGGTGCCGGTGCCACGTACTTCCCACCCGAAGTTTTGAGCAGCTCCTTCTTTCGATCCGTTATTTTTAGGAATTCCCTTCCGTTGGGGCCTTTGACGAGGGTACCAATGTCGCCCGTGCAAAACCAAATCTTTCCATCAATTTCTTGGAAAACATCAGCATTGATCTGCGGCTTTTTATAATATCCGGACATTACATTGGGACCCTTCACCAAGATTTCCCCTTCCCCGTCGGCATAAATACCCGCTCTGTTGTCTATAAATATTTCTACCCCTTCGATCGTTGGGCCAACAGTTCCCAACATGGCCCCGTCCGGTTCCATGGTATTGAACGAGATGGTAGGCGATGTTTCCGTTAAACCATACCCCTCACGTACTGGTATCCCTGCCGCACAAAAAACCCGCATGACGGTAATGGGACAAGGCGCTGCCCCGGTGACGATCGCCCGGACATTGCCGCCCAATGCAGCGCGCCATTTGCTAAAAATAAGCTTGTCGGCTAGATTCCATTTAAGTTTTTCAATGCTAGACGGGCGTTGGTGCAGGTCATAGGTCATGGCCAAACGCAAAGCCCAAAAGAACAATTTTTTCTTTACGCCTTTAAGGCCGAGCCCCTTGTTGTAAATTGCTTCGTATATCTTTTCCAGCAGTCTTGGAACCGTAGTGAAGGTAAAGGGTTTCACACTCGCCAAATCGCCTTCAGGGCCACTCAGCGTATCCGTACCGCAAAAATAAATGGAGGCCCCTTTGGAATAATAGGTAAAGGATACCGCCCTTTCAAAAATATGGCATAAGGGCAAAAAGCTCAATACCTTTTCGCCATAATTGGCCTGTAGGTGTACGCCGGTTTTCAGAACAATATGCATGATGTTGGCATGGGTCAACATGACCCCTTTTGGATTTCCGGTGGTACCAGAGGTGTATATGATCGTAGCCAAGTCTTCCCCTTTAAGGCTGTTTTTGATTTTTTCAACTTGATCCATGCCATCAGGGGTCAAAATGTCTTCCCAAAATGGGTGGTCGCCGCCCTTATCGAAGGTGTATAGGTGTGTTAGGCTCGGAATATTTTTTTTGACTTTTGAAAGCTTGGCACTTAGATCGGATCCACCACAAAATACGGCTTTTGCTTCCGCTTCATTTAGAATGTATTCGTATTCACTTGCGCTTATGGTTGGGTATAAAGGTATGCTGACCATGCCGGCCATCTGTATTGCAAAATCCATCACCATCCATTCCGGTCGGTTTTTGTAGATGACCATCCCGACCTTATCCCCTGGCCGTAGTCCCATTTTCAATAAACCACAAGCCGCTTTTTCCGACAGATCCAATACCTCTTGGGAACTATAAGACTTCCATTTCCCATTGCTATCCCGACCACTGATCGAGGCTTCCAA
>JBBKWR010000330.1:0-7127 GCA_037969055.1 Flavobacteriaceae bacterium
CTGGTTTTTGCCTTTAAATTATCTGCTCAGGATAATAACAGGGTAATTACCACAGCTGTTCCATTTTTGACAATCGCAGCCGACGCAAGATCGGCAGGGATGGGAGATATGGGTGTTGCAACTTCGCCTGATGCTTTCTCCCAACAATGGAATCCGGCGAAATTTGCATTTGCGGAAAGAAAGATGGGAATTGGACTTGGCTATACGCCATATCTTGAAAGTGTAATCAAGGATATTGGTTTGCTGAGCGGTAGCTATTTCAATAAAATTGATGATCAGAGCGCATTTGCCCTTAGTCTTCGCTATTTTACCCTTGGAGAAATAGAATTACGTCAGACGATCAACGAGGTGGGCACCACAGTTAAACCGAATGAATTGGCATTTGATGGTTCCTATTCCTTAAAACTAAGCCCCACTTTTTCAATGGGGGTAGCCGGTAGATATATTCGATCAAATCTCAAATTACCGCAGACCGAAAATAGCAGTTCTCAGGCGGCAAGTTCTTTTGCGGTCGATGTAGCAGGGTTTTATCGATCTCCCGAAATAGCGTACAGTAGTTTTGATGGTCGATGGAGGGCCGGTTTTAACGTCTCCAATATCGGGGGAAAAGTCAAATACGATGAAGGGGGCCAGGAAAATTTCCTGCCCACCAATTTAAGGTTTGGACTTGGATTCGATATGATGTTGGACCCGGACAATACGATTGCACTGACTACAGAATTCAACAAGTTGTTGGTGCCTACCCCAAAGGATTTTGACAATGATGGCGATATCGATGCCGCCGATAACGATGCGTACCAAAATATTGGGTTCTTTAATGGAATGTTTAAATCTTTTGGTGATGCACCAGATGGATTTAGCGAGGAACTTAAGGAATTTACATGGTCTTTAGGGGCAGAATATACCTATCAAGATTCTTTTAGGCTCCGAACGGGATATTTTAATGAGAGCGCTGATAAGGGTGCTAGAAAATTCTTTACGCTAGGTGCCGGATTTAAGTTCAACGTTGTACAAATAGACCTTTCTTATTTGTTCTCTACCTCCCAAGTGAAAAACCCATTGGAAAACTCCCTGCGTTTTTCCCTTGCCTTTGATTTAGGGGAAGAGATGTTAAATGACTAATAAGCAAACCCAACATATTCACAAAACCTGCCTTCGGGCGGGTTTTGTTATTTTCGAGGAGGGGCGAATTCAGGAATATTGGAGAAAAGCTGTACTTTTAATCCATGCACAATAGAATAACTTAGATAGTTTCCCATAAGAACAGGATATTTTGTCCAAACCATTTTTCTTTCCAGCGATATGCAGAAACTGAACATATCTTTTAAATTGACGGTCTTCGAATCAATTAAAGAACTGTCACGCGTCGATAGTGCCTTAATGCTGGCCGCAGTGGAGGCAAGAAAAAATGCCTATGCCCCTTATTCAAATTTTCAAGTGGGTGCTGCTTTGTCACTTGCCAATGGTAAGATTGTTATTGGTAACAATCAGGAAAATGCTTGTTATCCTGCAGGACTCTGTGCCGAAAGGGTAGCTATTTTTCAAGCAGGGGCGCTTTACCCGGGCGTAACTGTCGAAGCGATCGCCATTTCCGCAACTTCCAAGAATCATATTGTGGATCATCCTGCTGCCCCCTGTGGAAATTGTAGGCAGTCAATTTCTGAATATGAAGTCAAACAAGAGAGTCCGATTTCGATTATGTTCATGGGAGAAGTCGGCGAAATTTACAAATGTGATGGAATTGCCGACCTGCTACCACTGGCATTTTCGAATTCGTTTTTGAAATAGGTCTACCGCCCAATTATTAGAAAGTGGTAGCCCATTTTCCTTGTTTTTGAAGTGTTACATTTTCAACAAACCTTTTACTTCAATTTTTTTACACTAATTATTTAATATGTATTTTTGTTTCTCGATTTTTAAACCTGAATTATTTCAGAGCTACTTAAAATTCTTCTAAAAAGTATTCAATGGAAAAAATTACCAGAGAAGTTTACCTAAAGTGGTATGAGGACATGCTGTTTTGGCGGAAGTTCGAAGACAAGTTGGCCGCCGTGTATATTCAGCAAAAAGTAAGGGGATTTCTTCACCTGTACAATGGACAGGAAGCGGTGTTGGCCGGAGCCCTGCATGCGATGGACCTTACTAAAGACCGAATGATCACCGCCTACAGGAACCACGTTCAACCGATTGGAATGGGGGTGGACCCAAAAAGGGTGATGGCCGAGCTTTATGGAAAAGTAACAGGTACTTCCATGGGTATGGGCGGCTCGATGCACATTTTTTCTAAGGAATACCGTTTTCATGGTGGCCACGGAATCGTAGGGGGCCAAATCCCTTTAGGTGCTGGTATGGCATTTGGGGACAAGTACTTTGGACGGGATAACGTGACCATTTGTTATATGGGTGATGGGGCCGTAAGACAAGGATCTTTGCACGAGACCTTTAATTTGGCCATGCTCTGGCAACTGCCGGTTGTTTTCGTATGTGAGAACAACGGATATGCTATGGGGACTTCTGTGGCCCGCACTTCCTTTTCTACCGAAATTTGGAAATTGGGCTTAGGTTATGAAATGCCCTGCGGACCTGTTGATGGCATGGACCCGGTCGCAGTGGCCAAGGAAATGAGCAAAGCTATTGAAAGGGCCAGAAGTGGTGGTGGACCTACCTTTTTGGAAATGAAAACTTATAGATATAGGGGCCACTCCATGTCGGATGCCCAACATTACAGAACCAAGGATGAGGTTGAGGAGTATAAAAAAATTGACCCCATTTCTCAAGTATTAGCGGTGATCAAAGACAAAGGTTACGCCACTGAGGCTGAAATAGCGGAGATAGATAAACGGGTAAAACGTCTGGTGACAGAATGTGAGAAATTCGCAGATGAATCAGAATATCCTCCCGTGCAACAATTGTATGACATGGTTTACGAACAGGAAGATTTCCCGTTCGTGGCGAATAAATTATAAGTAAATGGCAGAAGTAATTAAGATGCCCCGCTTGAGCGATACCATGGAAGAAGGAACCGTGGCCAAATGGTTAAAGAAGGTCGGGGACAAAATCGAAGAAGGGGATATTCTCGCGGAAATCGAAACGGATAAAGCAACAATGGAATTTGAATCGTTCTACAATGGAACGTTGTTACATATTGGGATTGCTGAAGGTGATGGGGCGCCAGTAGATACGCTATTGGCCATCGTAGGTGATGAAGGGGAAGATATTTCCGCATTACTAAACAGTTCTGCTGATGCACAAGCCGCTACAGCCCCGGAGTCCGACTCCCAAAAATCTTCAGATGATGCCGCTGCGTCAACACCGGTAGAGCAAATTTCGAAAACCTCCGAACAAAAAGTGGCAGCTGGCGGAACGACCCAAGAAATTCCAAAAGACGTAGAAATAATAAAAATGCCCCGCTTGAGCGATACCATGGAAGAAGGTACGGTCGCCACTTGGTTGAAGAAGGTCGGGGACAAGGTCGAAGAAGGTGACATTCTCGCCGAAATAGAAACGGATAAGGCAACAATGGAGTTCGAGTCGTTTTACAACGGAACCCTGCTTTATATTGGAATTAAGGAAGGGGAGTCTGCCCTGGTTGATACCGTTTTGGCGGTGATAGGCCCGGAAGGAACAGATGTAAATGCAGTCTTGGACGCCAAGCCGACTTCTGAAAAATCAACGGAAAGCACAAAGGCAACCCTAGCCCCCGAAAGCAAAAATGAAACCACAACGGTGACCACATCTGTTGTGGAAAGTAAGCGCATATTTGCTTCTCCTTTGGCAAAAAAGATCGCTTCCGATAAAGGAATAAATTTGGCCGATGTGACAGGATCAGGTGATCATGGCAGGATCGTAAAAAAAGACATCGAGAATTATAAACCATCGCAAAGTTCCGCCACTAATGCATTGGCTGACACAACAAGCACGAAGGTTTCGGCCACTTCCAGTCCTGCCTTGGCACCAATCAATTTACCGGTTGGCGTTGAAGGAAGTGATGAGGTCAAGAATTCACAAATGCGAAAGACCATTGCCAAACGTTTGGCAGAGTCTAAATTTACGGCGCCCCATTACTATTTGATGATAGAGGTCGATATGGACAACGCCATGACGTCACGGGCGCAGATCAACAACTTGCCCGATACCAAGGTATCGTTCAATGATATGGTAGTAAAGGCCTGTGCAATGGCTTTGAAAAAACATCCCCAGGTGAATACTTCTTGGAACGGCGATACCACCCGTTACAATCATCATATTCATGTTGGGGTCGCGGTGGCAGTTGAAGACGGACTTGTAGTGCCCGTATTGAAATTTACCGACCAGATGAGCCTCACCCAAATAGGTGCTTCGGTAAAGGATTTGGCAGGTAGGGCCAGGAATAAAAAGCTAACCCCAGCGGAAATGGATGGAAGTACTTTTACCGTGTCCAATTTGGGAATGTTCGGAATATTGGAATTCACATCAATTATCAATCAACCCAATTCGGCAATCTTATCTGTCGGCGCGATAGTCGAGAGGCCAGTTGTCAAGAACGGTGAAATTGTTGTTGGAAATACCATGAAGCTCTCCTTGGCCTGTGATCATAGAACAGTCGATGGGGCTACAGGGGCTCAGTTTCTCCAGACCTTAAGGACCTATTTGGAGAACCCCGTAACAATGTTGGCATAAAAGAAATCGAGAATCGATTTGAACACATTCGAAGCATCCCAACTTAAATAGGGATGCTTTTTTTATCTTTAAATCCTAAGCAGCATGAAAATGAAAAAAGTACTAGCGATTTTGTTATTGACCCTCCTAATGGGTTGCGGTTCTAGCCAAATTCAGCAAACGGTTACCACAAATCCCGAATTAATCAGTAAACCCCAAGGGCCGGATGGCTTAAAAGGAAAAGTTGCACCGCTCCACGAAATAGCGCCGCTCGAAAGTGGTGTAGCGCCAAAAACAATCGGAAAGAACATCAATTTTTCCAATAAGGAAAACATTGCCGAGATTATGGATTTTTTGGCCTCGGATGATCTGCAAGGCCGGGAAGCGGGCAGTATGGGAATTGCAAAAGCGGCAGATTTTATTGAGAACATTTTTAAGGAGAACCACATTGCCACCTACTTTTCAACTTATAGGGATACGCTTTCCAATTTTGAAAAGCCCGCCTATAACATGGTCGGTTTTATCGAAGGTTCAGATCCCACGCTAAAAAATGAAATTATAATCTTTGGGGCGCACTATGACCATCTTGGGGTAATCGAACCTGAAAATGGTGATAATATTGCCAATGGCGCCAATGACAATGCCTCTGGGAGTACTATTGTCTTAGAACTCGCAAGGTATTTTGGTAATGCAAAGACCAATAAACGCAGCCTAATTTTCGCCCTATTCAGTGCGGAGGAGAAAGGACTTTTAGGATCGAAACACTTAGCGGAAAAACTTAAGGACCAAAATGTAGATCTATATGCCATGCTAAATTTTGAAATGGTCGGGGTACCCTTAGTAGACAAAGATTATCTGATGTACCTCACTGGATTTGAACTTTCCAATTTGGCAGAAGTCAGCAATAAATATGCGGGTGAAAAAGTAGCTGGTTTCTTGCCCAAGGCCAAAGAATTTGAATTGTTCAGACGATCAGACAACTACCCGTTCCATCTTGCATTTAACGTACCCTCCCAAACTTATAGTACCTTCGACTTTACCAATTTTGATTATTATCACAAAGTAGGGGATGAAGTTCCAAAAATGGATTTGGTTCATATGGCCAATTTGGTCAACAAGGTTATCCCAATGATGGAAGGAATAATAAATTCAAAAACCCAAGAAATAAAGTACAACTAATGGCAAATGTTATCATAACGGGATCCAGTAGGGGCATCGGTTTTGAATTGGCCAAGCTATTTGCCGATGCCGGCCATCAAGTGTTGGCACTATCAAGAAATGATGGCCCCATTGCCCAATTAGAGCACGTTAATATTAAGAGCTTTTCCTTTGATTTATTACAACCTTCGCATTTGATAAAATTAGATGAATTCCTCAGCACCCATTGGAACGCAGTCGATATCCTCATCAATAATGCGGGAAAATTATTGAACAAACCATTTTTGGAAAATAGCATTGAAGATTTCGAAGCAGTTTATAAAGTCAATGTATATGGAGTAGCTGCCATTACCAAGGTTGCATTGCCCAAGATGCCAAAAGATGGACACGTTGTTACCATTAGTTCAATGGGAGGCGTACAAGGGAGCGCTAAATTTCCGGGACTTTCAGCTTATAGCTCCAGTAAAGGGGCGGTTATTACCCTTACCGAACTTTGGGCGGAAGAATTCAAGGACACAGGCCCGTCTTTTAATGTTTTGGCCTTGGGGGCCGTTCAGACCGAAATGCTGGAAGAGGCCTTTCCTGGCTACCAAGCGCCTATTACAGCATTGGAAATGGCCAGGTATATTATGGATTTTGCCATTAATGGAAATAAATTGTACAATGGTAAACTACTTCAGGTTTCCAACAGTACGCCGTAGCACAATTTTGATGGGATTAGTTCCCTGACTTAATAATTACTGCTATTTGTCATTATGCGCAAATTGTTAAATTCCTATTTTTGGATCAATGGATGAAACCCTTCAAAAATATCTACCGGAACGCGCCGTAGCACCTTGTTTGGTTTTGATTAAGAATATGGGCGTGCACCTTAAGATTGTTAACGAACGGGTCACCCGACATGGAGATTATCGGAAAATGCCCAATGGTATGCACCAGATAACCATCAATGCCACATCCAATAAGTATCAATTCTTGATTACATTGGTCCATGAGATCGCCCATCTGGTTGCCTTTGAAAAATATGGTCGGCGTATAAAGCCACATGGTAAAGAATGGAAGCATACTTTTCAATACATGATGTTGCCCTTTATCCGACCAGAAATATTCCCATCGAAGCTTTTGCCTTTTTTGGCGAAACATTTTAGAAATCCAAAGGCGAGCAGCAGCACAGATGCCAATTTATCCATAGCTTTGAAACAATTTGATGCTCCGACACATAAGAACTATGTGGTTGAATTGCCCTTGGGATGTGTTTTTCAAATTCATAACGGAAGATTGTTTAAAAAAGGAAATAAAAGGGTCAAAAGATATGAGTGTATCGAAGTGTC
>JBBKWR010000331.1:0-3047 GCA_037969055.1 Flavobacteriaceae bacterium
GAATATCTACAATCGAAATCGTTGGAAATTTTAGGGTTGACCGCCAAAGAATGTCGGTTTTGCCATATTGAATGGATATTCCACCCCAAAGTTTACCACTGTTCCGACCCAAAGTTTACCACTGATTCCGAAGCAATGTTTACCACTGATTCCTGAGTATAGTTTACCAGAATAATCAGGGCAAAGATTTACAATTTTTCTGATTGATTAGGATTTTTGAAGATGGAATTGCGCTTTTATAGGCTGACATTCCGGCACAAAGTTTACCAAAAATTCCGAAGCAATGTTTACCACCAAGGGAACAAATCCATGATGCCGGAGTACATTAGGTCGAATAACCAACTCCTTAGAATCATGGCCAATAAAACCCTTGGTATGCAGAAAATCAGACAAATACTATTATTCCTAAAAAGAGAATTATCAGAGCGTAGCATTGCGGAGCAGACAGGTGTCTCCAGGCCTACTATTCATTCCTACAGGGGCATCTTTGAGGCCAGTGGACTTGCTTATGATGTACTTCTTGACCTTAAGGATCCGGAGCTTTATGATTTGGTGAAAACCAAAAAGAAAGGGCCAGATCAGACCCCGGATGTCCGTAAACTTTATTTTTTGGAACAAGCAGATTATTTTATCTCCGAACTAGGGCGTGTCGGGGTAACCAGGCTACTGCTATGGCAGGAGTATTTAAAAGAATATCCAGATGGCTTTAGCTACTCCCGCTTTTGTGAATTATTGGATATCCAGATCAATTTGAAGAGCCCAACTATGGTCTTTAAACATAACCCGGGAGAGCTGCTGGAAATCGATTTTGCCGGTTCTAAGTTAAGTTATGTAGCTACTTCTACAGGGGAAATTATAGCCTGTCCTGTACTTATAGGCGTGCTTCCTTTTAGTGGATTTGGTTTTGCAAAAGCATTACCCGATGCTTCCCTTGCCCAGGTAATTCCTGCCCTGAATGAAATACTGAATTATTTTGGCGGGGTGCCACTCAATGCCAAATCCGACAATATGAAGCAATGGGTGGTGCGCAGCTGCAGGTATGAACCTACCTTTCCCCAGGCACTGGAGCAATGGGCCCTGCACAACCATATCGGATTGTTGACCACAAGAATAAGATCTCCAAAAGATAAACCATCGGTAGAGAATCAGGTTAAAATCACCTATCGCCGGGTATATGCTATAATCCGTAACGAAACATTCTATAGTATCCAGGAGCTAAATCAAGGAATAAGAAAAGCTTTGGAAGCCCATCATGATATTAACTTCCAGAAGAAGTCCTTTAGCCGAAGGGAGCTCTTCACCGGCCAGGAGCGACCGCTATTGCAAAACCTTCCTGAGCATCCTTACCAGTTCAATCATCTCACCAGAGCTAAGGTTCAAAAGAACTATCACGTGGTGATGGGAGAAGACTGGCACTTCTATAGTGTTCCTTACCACCACGTTGGTAAGGAAGTAAATATTATTTACGATACAGAATGTGTGGAAATTTATTATCAGCTGGAGCGCATTGCCTTTCACCGGCGTAACTATAAAAAACATGGGATCACTACCGTTTTAGAACATATGCCTGAACATCATCGCAAGATGGCCATACAGCGAGGGTGGACTCCGGATTATTATTTAAAACAAGCTGCTGATAATGGTCCTCATACCCAAGAATTCTTTGAGAAGCTTATGAAAAGTAAGATCTCCGTGCATCAGGCCTATGGCCCCTTCCTGGGAATTATGCGACTGATCAAACAATATGGAGGGCCCCGTGTGGAGGCAGCCTGTAAGAGGGCCCTGACCGGAAACCGGTACAACTACAAAGTGGTGGCCACCATATTGGAGAACAAGATGGACCGGATAGAGGAGGGCCTGCCAGAGAAACCACCCATGCCCCATCACGAAAATCTCCGGGGACCACAAGCTTTTGTAAACAAAATGAAACATTAATTAATAAACTTTGAAAGATGAACACAGCAACAACCTTGCAACAATTACACGGCCTAAGGCTTACCGGAATGGCCAAACGGTACCAGACCCTACTAAGCCTTCCCACCCATCAACAGGAGGACGCCCATACCATTCTGGCCCTGATGTGCCAGGCAGAACAGGAGTATCGCAATGATAGGCAGACCCAGCGATTGCTCAAGGCCGGGAAACTTCGCTATCGGGCCAACCTGGAAGAGATCATCTGTAATGCGGAAAGGGGAATTACAAAAGAAACCCTATTACAGTTGGCCGAAGGACACTACCTGGAGAAAGGACAGAATTTACTGATCCATGGCCAGACCGGAACCGGAAAATCCTTCCTGGCTTGTGCACTGGGGCGCTCCGCCTGTCTTATGGGATACAAGACCCTCTACCTATCCATGAACAGATTTTTAGAAACGATTGAACAATCCAGGATCGATGGCACTTACTTAAAACTCATCAAACAATTGGCAGCGAAAAAGCTGATCATCCTGGATGATTTTGGCCTGAAACCCTTATCCGGTGATGCTAAATTAACCTTATTGGATCTGTTGGAAGATCGTTATGGTACCGGGTCGGTGATCATAACATCCCAACTGCCCTTTGACCATTTTTACGCCTTTTTGGACCAGCCAACCTTAGCTGAGGCCATACTTGACAGATTGTCAGCTGCCGCACATAAAATAGAACTTAAAGGAGAATCTTTAAGAAAAAGAAAATAATGTTGTATAATTGATTTTTATAACCGTTCCCGCGGTGGAAAAAAGTGAAGTAAACTGGTAAACTTTCGCCAGAAATTTACTGGTAAACTTTAGAGCGGAATGGTGGTAAACTTTCCTCGGAATATCCAATCTAATAAGATTGCCTATCTTGTTGCCATTAAAATCTCTTTATAAAATATTGATTATCCAAAGAACAAAAGGTTGACCCCTTTTGTAGCCTCGTTTTATCATTTCAGAAAAACGGGACAGAATTCTATTTTCAAATTTTATAAAGAATCATATGAAACCAAATACAAAGATTGCCGTCTTGGGTGGTGGTGGCAGAACGGGAAAATTCCTCGTTACCCAATTATTAGATCAGGGATATAG
>JBBKWR010000332.1:0-3643 GCA_037969055.1 Flavobacteriaceae bacterium
ATAAAAAACTCAGGGGAATTGGTTGTCCAAGAAAATCTTCCGCTCAAATTAATGTACTAGAAAATATGTATCGAGCATGTCATTGGGTTACTTATTTGCTGAACATCACTGCAGTGATTCTCATCTGTATATTGACGAGTTGTGAAAACTCGAAACTAGCCGAGCGCCCATCCTTCGAAAAGCCGAAATGTATTATCAAACTGGACAAATCCCGATTGCTGGTCAGTGAAGTGGTACGCAATTTAGAAGAGCCATGGGAAATCAGCTGGGGTGCTGATGATCATCTGTGGTTCACCGAAAAGAAAGGGAATATCATGCGCATGAATCCGGCCACGGGGCAGGTCAAAAAGGTGCTGAACATTCCGGAAGTTTATTCCGAAGGAAATACCCCTGGCCTTTTGGGTTTGGTCTTGCATCCGGATTTTAACAATGAGCCCTATGTCTACATGCACTACAATTACATTGACTCAACCATAACGGAAGAGTTCGACCTCAGAGGAAATCCCAATTTCATAGGATCGAGACTGGTGCGTTACCATTATTCTTTTCGGGAAGACACCCTGATTGATCCTGAGCCAATATTGCCAAAAATCCCTGCGCGCATAGCGCACAACGGATCCAGACTTACCATAAGTGATGATCAAAAACTGCTTTTTGCCATCGGAGATGTAGTTGATTCCCGAAATGCCCAAACAGAACATACTTTGCCCGGGAAAGTCCTCAGGATGAACTTGGATGGGAGCATCCCGGATGACAACCCCATTCCGGGCAGCTATTTCTATTCAATGGGTCATAGAAATCCACAAGGGTTGGTGGCCGCAAACGGGAAAATTTATTCGTCCGAACACGGACCCAATAACGATGATGAAATTAACCTAATCCAGCCAGGTGGTAATTATGGTTGGCCGTTTGTTGAGGGAAACTGCGACAAAGAAAACGAAATAGCTTTCTGTGATTCGGTGATGGTTACCGAACCCCTTTATCTCTGGACACCCACCATTGCCCCTGCTGGTTTGGACTATTACAATCATGCAGCCATTCCTGAATGGAAAAACCACCTCATGCTCACAACCCTGAAAGGGCAAGCATTTTGGTTATTTGGACTTGATGAAATAGGAGAAAAAATTGTCGATGAAAAAATTTATCTGCAAGAGCAGTTTGGTCGCTTAAGGGACCTGTGTGTTTCCTCTTCCGGTGATGTTTACTTGATTACTAGTAATACGGACTGGAATGTTCTTCGGTATAAATGGATGTATGACAATGTACCGGAAGAAGGGAATGATCGGGTACTGAAAATATCGGTTCTTCAAGATAATGAGGAAGAGAAATACAAACACCTCATGGCTTTCACTGAAAACAGCGAACCTATTAAAATGCTCGTTCAGTATGGCGGCAGGGGTGCGAATGGGATTGGCGCACTTCCTTTTAGGAACAACTGCGCATCGTGTCATTTGCCCAATGGCGAAGGAATAACCAATTTCACGCCACCGCTCATAGGTACGGCTACCGTAGCGGACAAAAAGCAACTGATAGAGATTACCTTGTTCGGCACGTCAGGAGCAATAGAGGTGAAAGGGGAAAAATACAATGATGTGATGCCCGGCTTTGCCGCCAACCGTACAAATCAAGAATTGAAAGAAATTATAAACTACGTGCGTACAAATCTAAATAACCACAAAGATTCCATTACAGTTGCCGAAATCGAGGAGATAAGGAGTAGTCGTATATTTTGATCTTTTTCCATAGGATAAGACTAAAAACCTTGGAGGTGGATTGATTAAATTCGCTCACGCGAACTTGATTATAACTAGCTGAAATTTTTTATTTGATTTCGCTTGAATGAAGGTAAAATACTGAATTTTTAAACTAAAATAAACATAAAGTATGCCTAAGAAAGTGATAACATTTGGTGAAGTTATGATGCGCTTGTCCCCACCGGGCTATGAAAAATTTTCGCAGGCTTCTTCATTCGAACTTGTCTATGGCGGGGGCGAGGCGAACGTTGCCATTTCATGTGCTTATTTGGGCATGAAAGCGGCCCACGTGACCCGTTTTCCTGATAATGCCCTTGGAAAAGCAGCCACGCAATTTTTACGTAAGCATTGGCTAAGCACGGAAAACGTAATTTATGGGGATAACATGATGGGCAAGTACTTTCTTGAAAAAGGTGCGGTGCATAGACCTAGTGAGGTGGTTTACGAACGAGAAGGGTCTTCTTTCTCCTTAATTAAACCTTCTATGGTAAATTGGGAAGATGTGCTCAACGACGCCGATTGGTTCCATTGGACAGGGATAACCCCAGCCATTTCAGAAGGTGCTTACCATTGCTGCCTGGATGCCATTAAAACAGCGAACAAATTGGGTATAACGGTTTCAGGAGACATTAATTCGCGCAGCAACATGTGGAAATATGGAAAAACCATGCAGGAGGTTATCCCCAGTTTGGTGCAAAATTGCGATGTTGTGATTACCAGCAGCCGTGGTATTCGCGAAATGTTCGGCTTGGGTCAACCAGAAGATAAATTTCAGGTTTTAGCCAAACAGTTGATAGACCTTTTTCCCAATATCAAGAAAGTGGTCAAAAAAACCAGAAGACCTATAAGTGCATCCCACCACCAAATTCAAGGTAAAATGTGGAACGGACACGAGTATATTAAAACGGATATGCTGAACATTACACACATTATTGACCGTGTGGGTACCGGAGATGCTTTTGCTGCCGGACTTATTTATGGACTATTACATTATGATGATGAAAAGGCTATAGATTTTGCGTCCGCTGCCTGCGCCTTGAAACATACCGTTCCAGGCGATGTAAACTTGGTATCATTGGACAACGTGCTGGGTTTAATGGAAGGGGATACTTCCGGGTCAATCAAGAGGTAGTTTTTGAATAAAAGAAAACTGTACCTTCTCATTTAAGTAGAACAAAACGAATACCTAATAAAATGAACAATAAAATGAGCACATCATTCCTTCAATCGCTATTAATAATCGGACTTGCCCTTGTTGTTATCGGTTGCGTTGATAAAAATAAGAAGACCAATAATGAAGTTTCAAAAGACATAGGTACAGACACCATTTATCCCAGCGATGTACTTCCATTTATGGAGGAATGGAACATTCTTTTGGGAGATGGTACCCGCTCTGAAGACCTGGTAAATTATGAAAAGAAAGATTTTTTTTATGTTGAAAATGATGGGAAAACGGAGTGGGTAGTTTACAAAACCCCTAATGCTGGTGTTACCTCACGAACCTCAAGTAATACAAGAACAGAATTAGGTCAAAAAGCGCATTGGATTCCTGAAACAGGGGGTAAATTAACTGGAACATTAAAAGTAATGCATGTTTCAACCTCAGGTGATGCAAGAGTTGCTGCTTCCTACTCAGTAGTAGTTGGGCAAATCCATAGTGATGAGGGGCATGAAAACGAACCTTTAAAGATCTTTTACAAGAAATTTCCCGGACACACAAAAGGGTCTGTCTTTTGGAACTATGAAATTAACACGGCAGGCGATAATTCTAAAAGATGGGATTATTCAACAGCAGTTTGGGGTCATGACATGTCTGTTATTGGATCAGATACAACATCTTACCCCGAAGAACCAAAAAATGGTATTGAATTGGGTGAAGAATTTAGCTA
>JBBKWR010000333.1:0-36283 GCA_037969055.1 Flavobacteriaceae bacterium
GAATCTGACAAGGCCAAACAAGATCTCGAAAAACCGAAAAAAAACAGGAACCGTATTTATAGGATCTGCGGATATACCATGCTGGCCTGTATCGTGTTGATCACTGTTTACTTTATTTGGTTGGATGATGGCCGTTATCCCGGTCTTGACACCCTCCATCCTATCTTTTGGTTGGAATCTATAGCCCTGTTCGCCTTTGGCATCGCTTGGTTGACCAAGGGAGAAACTATTTTTCCGGATCATCCCAAGAGATGAAATAAGAATTTAACTCAACTTGATATTCGATTCGTTTGATATCAACAGGCCCCAAGAATATGTGCTTTTCATGGCCTACACAATGGACTTTAGAATGGTAATTTCTGCCTCTTCAATTATATTTTGCGAAATTCCGCTTATGTCTTTGACATATTTCATGTAGTCGGTTATCTTCTCGCCTAGAACACCATCCCATGATTGATTCCATTTCAGGTCGATTATTTTCCCTTTAGCGTACTTCAAATTTCGTTTTGATTCTTCTTTATGGACAACACTATCACCTAAAACTTTTTGATCAAAAAGTTCTTTGATCCTTTCCATATGTATTAGCATTGAGTCAGATTTTTCAATATTAAGAATTGTGGCATTTTTTAGGTTCAAACGTGAATTGAAATTTTTGCCAAGAAAGAGGGCGGCATCGATAAGATGTTCCCTGATTCCCAAGAATTCAATGCAATTTGGTGTTCCTATGAGCGCTTTTTTAATATACAATTTTTCTTCTTCGCCAGGTAAAAAAATAGGCGACCTCTTTGCATATCTATATAAGGGATCCATGCCCAGAAAAATATCATACATATCGTTGATCACTGAGGTTAATCTTGATAGTTCATACGCTGGAATTGATGCTATCAAGTTCAATCTTAAAATGGCATAATCCTTTTCCATACCTTCAGATTCTTAGTTTAAAAATCGATATCAATTAACTAAACGCTTTGCCGGAACGCTTCTGTACAAATCTGTTGTGGCACGATCAAAGCTACGGCTAGCGCATAATACGCCCACCCTTCTGATACTCCCGTTGAATACCATTGATCACATACTCCATGTAAATGGTCTTCTTCTTATCTTCAAGCGCGCACAGACAGGCATACTGTACTATATTCATGATCTCTGCCCCGGAAAGTTCATATTTCTGGGCCAGCTGTAACAGGTCTAGTTTGGCATGCAGGCGTACTTGGGATGGAAACCCTTTTTGCCAAATCAATAACCTTTCTGTGGTCATGGGTAACGGGAAATGAACGATAGACTGAAACCGCCGGATAAAGGCATCGTCTATATTGCTCTTTAAGTTGGAGGCCAGTATCACCAGACCAGCATAATTCTCAATGCGCTGCAATAAATACGACACCTCTTGGTTGGCGTATTTATCATGGGCATCCCGCACATTGGTACGCTTGCCAAATAGGGCATCGGCCTCGTCAAAAAAGAGGATATTTTCCGTTTTTTCCGCTTTGGCCAACAGGTTGGCCAGGTTTTTTTCGGTTTCTCCAATAAACTTCGATACGACCATGGAGAGATCTATCCGAAAGACGTCTTTACCGGTGTATTTGCCCAATAATGTGGCGGTAAGTGTCTTTCCTGTCCCTGGTGGACCATGAAACAGCACCCGGTAGCCGGGTTTGAGTTTTTTATGCATTTCCCAGTCGTGCATCAGGACATTCCCATACTTGATCCAGGTCTGCAGTTCCATGATCTGGTCTTCGGTATCTTTATGTAGCACCAGGTCTTCCCATTCCATTTTAGTTTCCAAAAGCTCCGCGGGAAATTTCATACTGAATTGGGGTTTGCTTATTTTTCCTATGATCAACAGTTCGGCGTATTCATAGGAGAACAGTATCCTGCCGCTCATGGCGGGTTCCCCTTCCAAAGGCTCTTCGAGCCAAAGGATGCGGTTTTGGAAGAAAAAATGTTCATTGTCAAAATACCCATAGACCTCCTTCCTGCTTTCTGGGTCCTCCCCTGCCAAGAGGAAAAGGGCCGTTTCCCCGGTAGGAAGAAACCCGCGGTAATTCTTGCCCCGGACGCCTCCTATCTGCGGAAAATCACTGGTGGTCTGCAATTTTTCCTGTATAACACTGTCCAGTAATGACCCTTGAACATGCGGGCAGAGTGCAAGCAACAACAAGGTCTTTTCGTCTTTGCTTAAAAATGCTTCCTGGATGAAATCAGGCACTTGTAATGTCCACTCCTCATACCGCGGCAGTTTGGGCTCGGGGCGTGCTGAGCCAGACCCAAAATGGGCTTCCAGCCGATGACGGATAAATTCTTCTAGGTATTTAAACTCGGCTAATTCCATTGTGCCAAAACATTATTATAATTCTTTGATTCTAAATTAGTTTGCGATCTAAACAAAATCATCCCTTGTACTATTATCATAAGCCCACTTCGACTCATATTCATTGGGTCACCAAATTTTTCCTGTCCGCCATGCACTTAGCCTCATCAAGTCCGGCCACTTTACATGCATCGCTGTCATTAGGATGCGTGGCAGAATTCATGATGGACGTAGGATTATTGTAACCAGCAGGTTTTTTCAATTCCTCACGGAACCAGTGCAGCCGATCAGGAATTTTCATGGATTCATTGGTTGAATGTGCTTCTATATAGTTATACCTGTCTAATTCAAAAGCGAACATATGATGGAGTTCGTGAGCGTAACCTACCGGATCGCCACCAGACCAATTCGTGGCAACTTCCCACGCTCCGGGATTAACTTCCACAGTAAATGTATCCGGGTCAGAGGCATTATTTACAAATTGCACATCTACCAGATATCCCTTGGTAGAGGCCGCTTTTTCAATACCGTCCTCCATATTTTTAATATCCCTAACGTTACCGGCTGTGCCTGTGCCCGCTGGTTTAAGGAATATTTTGGCCCTTACCACGATATTTGTTGCAGAAGTATTATCCACATAATAGGTTCCCCCGCCGAACTTTCCTTTAATGCCGATCCATTTTCTTAAAGGATCTTGGGATGCTTTTTCTTCCAGGTTTAAATTCTTAACGGCCTTGGGCTTAACTATACGCGCTTTTTCCTCTTTTACGGCTGCCGTGGTACTTACATTGGTTTCTGTAGTAACATCCGCCTCACTTTTTTCTGCTGTTTGAAATAACTGTTTAAGCTTAATTAAATACTGATACCTGTCGTACTGCTTTCTTTTATTTACTTCGGCAATAATTTCATCGGCAACTATTTTAGGGTCCGGCGCAAGCGCTTTATAGGCAGCCTCGCCCTGTATATCAGAGATTATTTGGTCACAAGCTTCTGCCATTCTAAGATCTCCCATGCCTTCCTTTTGTATAGCCTGAGACCTCCTCCCATTAGATTGCTGTACAACATGGGTTAGTTCATGGGCCAACAAGTGTTTGCCATGTCTAGATTGCGGATCGTATTTACCTGAGTTAAAATACACATCACTGCCATGGGTAAATGCCTGGGCCCCCAGTTCTTCGTTCATGCCCACAGATGCTTCGTCGGTATGAACGTTTACCTCGCTGAAATCGGTCCCGAAGGAGGCTTCCATTTCTGCCCTGGTGCTTTTAGGCAACCGACTGCCCTTTCCTGACTTGGCCTTGATCTGCTGCGCTACGCCGGTGCTTGCCGAAGGATTCGAGCCATTACTTTTAGTTTGTATTTCCTCTTCCTCTTCCGGTGGCTCCATTTTCTGAACTTCTGGTTTTTCCTCTTCCTTGGGGGCTTCCATTTTCTGAGGCTCCGGTTTTTCCTCCTCCTTAGGGACTTCGGCCCTTTGGACCAAGGCTTTTTCCTGTACCATTTTGTCTTCTTCCATACGCTGTTCTGCGGTACCGAGTTTCTCATCTTCTTGAGGGGTCGCCAAGGATTCTCGCTGAATGCCGCTGATCTCCTTGTTTTGGATGGCTGGTTTTGAGGCATTGTTCACCACGGCATCGGCCATGGTATCGGCCTCTTTTTCATATTTATCTCCCGGCTGGCCTACGGTCAGTTTAGCTTGCACTGCCCCGACCCCCGAACTAAAGAAAGGCGTCTTGCTTTCTTTCCCAAAAAATGGGGTTCCTTCTTTTTCGGATGTTTCCTGATTATGCGGACTCTTATTACGCCGGCTCCTGAATATGCTTTTCATGTCTATAACTTTTTAATGTGAAATGCGCGACAAAAATTCTTTAGTGAGCGCGGCATAGTCGGCTGCACCATGCGACCTTTTGTCATACCTAAAAATGTCTTGTCCGTTTTCCTGGGCATTCGCAAGCGATATATTGGTGCGGATGCGGGAATTAAACACCAGACTCGTTGTAAATTCCTTTTCCAGCTCCTCCCTTACTTGGCGGTTCATTTTTTTCCTGGCATCATATTTGGTCAACAGAAAGCCCATGAGTTTCAACCGCTTGTTTAGTTTTTTAATCTGGTCAAAATGCTTCAGAAAATTCCTGGCGCCCTTGAGTGGCAAAAACTCCGCCTGTAATGGAATCAACACCATATCACTGCCCACCAGGGCATTTACCGTAAGCAGGCTCATCGAAGGCGGGCAATCTATTAAAATATAATCGTACTGCTTAAGTGGCTTGAGTAACTGTGACAGGATCTTTTCCCGGCCGTATACACTGGCGAGTTCCAGTTCGGCATTGGCCAGGTCCAGGGAGGAAGGGATTACATCTATACCGGAAGCCGTGATCAGGGCATCTGTAAGCTTGGTGCCCGGTTCTCCGAAAGCCTCTCTCCGTAAAACCGTATAGATGGAATGTTCCATATCGCCCCCGATCCCAAGCGACTGACTCAAATTGGCCTGTGGGTCCATATCAATGAGCAGTACCTTCTTACCAAGGTTATTCAGGGCTGCCCCCAGGTTGATCACCGTGGTAGTTTTCCCCACGCCTCCTTTAAAATTGGCAACAGATGTAACACACATAAGTTCCTAGTTTATCCTAATTTCCCATTAAAATATTCCTGTGCCTTTTCCCAGACCTTGCACCCCACTTTGTTGCCCAGTTTACCGCCTTCCAGGTTGCCGCCGTCAAAATGGATCCCGCCATATAACCGGGAAATACCGGCCTCCACAGCAAAGTCTTTAAGCAGCTTCCACTCCAATGTCAGCGCCTCAGCTGGGGTGCAGCCGGGTTCAATGCGCGATCCCCCTTTTGGAATTGTTACGGCTTCACCATATTTACCACTCCCCAAAAAACTGCATAGTACTTCCTCCGTGGCCGCACTAAAAGTACTGTGGCCCGATACATATTCGGCAAAAGGCGGGGTGGGTATATAGGACGTCCAGTTTTCCCCTTCAATGTCCTTGGTGCCTTCACAAGGTCCTCCCCAAGCCTTGATACTTTTGCCCCTGTATATATTTTGCAAGGCCGAAACAGGCCTCACATAGTCGTAATGCACCTTGCAATCCCAGGCAGCTATTGCTGAGTCCATTAAGGAATTGGCCAGTACAAAGAACATTTTTATATCGTAGGCATTCTTATGCCTGTATTTTGCAGAAAGGTAACGGGCTATACGGCAACATTGCTCAGGCGGGGAAGCCCAGTTCTTGCTATTGTCCTTAACTGAATCTACAAATTTGTCCTCGTGCATTCCTGCCCAGTATTCGGCAATAAGTTTATGCCCATCTGTAAGGTTCTCGCTGTACTTCAGGACCACTTCCGCCTGTTTATTGAAATCGGGTTGATCAGCCGAATTGGGTTTAGGAGGCCGGAATTCTCCTCCCCAGCTCAGGGCAAAAGGTTTTACCAGCCCCCATTGGGGGCATAAACATTGCTGGGGCTTCTGGTCCCGAAGTTGGGGCTGCCAGTGGTCCAGGTATTTTATGGGTTGGGGTACGGGCGGATTTACGGGCGTATAGCCGCTGAAATCCGAGTAATTCCCGGCATGCAGGGTGGCATGCGGATTGGATGCGTCCCCGGCACGGCATTCCAGGATCAATTTTCCCGACAAATTTCCAATGCCCACGGCATTGTCCGTTAAAAGGTTCTTGTTATCCGGGTCATAGCCACAATCGCACATAAAGTCGCGAAACATATCCTTGTTCTCGGGCGGCAGGAGGCACCAGAATACAGCTTGGGCCACTGTATAGGCAGCATGGCTGTAAGCCTTTTCCCGGTTCTCGCTGGTGCACTGGCTGGCTGGCTGTTTTAGGCGGCTGCCTGTGGTAGTGCTTACCTCACAGCCCCCGTCGTTGTAGTTGGTCCAGGCATCGTACATGGCCGTATGTACCATGGCAAGGGCCCTGGAGCCAAGGGTGGGTGAAAAATTCACATAATGGATGGCATCGCATATTAGGCGGTTCCATCGGTGTGCTTTGCTGGGTGTGTATGCTGTGGGTGTTGCCATGATGATTGAATAATAATATTAAAAAATATTGTCTTTTGTCTCCCTTTTCTTTGTGCAAATTGTAATTCATCGTTTATTTTTTCTACCTCCATTTCCTTTTATAGAATTTGAGGTGGGCACTAAACTTTTTAGGTTCACTCTTTCTGTCTCCCCTAAAGTTGGACGGTAAAACACGAACTCATCAATAAGGATATGTTTTGTCCCGGAATCAAAATATTTCTCACTGGATAGGTACGAACCAAAAGCCTCGTATTCTTCAAATTCATATTTTCTAATTTCAGTTTGAAGATTTTCCTTGGTTACAGGATCCAAATTTGCCCAAACATCAATCCGGAACCATGCATCTTTCCTTTGCTCAAAATATAAGGGGTCTATAGATTGATTGAAGCTAAATACAGCGGCACTATGGGATCCTCGATATGCTTCTTTTACCTGTTTCTTAATGTTTTGTTTGCTTTCTTCGTTTTTTTCCTCTTGTGTTGGACCTTCATCATTTATTCCTTTTTTTGCACCTCGTTCGTAGAGGGATTCATCCTTCGCTTTACTTCCCATTTCTGATTTCAACCCATCGGTTATATTATCTAGTGTAATTGCATTGTTTTGACCAAATTTTAAAGGTACGTGTATGCTGCCATCAAACCATTTAAACGCTCTTTCTCCTTTTAATGCCTCTGGTTTCCAGTCATGGGACCATAGAGTAATATCTGTAAACAGCAGATCCAAATAGACCGCAATGCCCAGAATTACTTCAATCGCAATTTTTGAAGCAACATCAAAATCTAAACCTGCTTCTTTGAATTCAAGCCCTTTTTCTGCTGAAAAATCAGCTGCGACATCAGCTTTAGCTTTTGCTTCAATTGCGGTTAATTTAAGATTAACAGTTCCGCTGCCACGGACACCGGCAATTAATACTTGCAAGCCGGCACTTGCCCCTAAATAGGCATCAACACCTGCTTTTATGCCAGTACTAATAATAATTTTAGATGTTAGACGCACCTTTGATAAATCTTTAAGGCTTACTTCCTCCAAGTTCACTTCAGACTCTTTATTTATCTTGAGACCTTCAAAAATGTAGAACAATCCTATGCCTCCTTTTAGCCCTATCACGAGTGAGGCAACACCACATGATGCCACTGGAATCGATTTGCTAAATTCCCAGATTTTAAGCCTGCTATCAGATTTAGAGTCAGCTACTTTTGGATCAATTAAATACTTGTCTTTTTTCAAGTCTAACTTACCGCCGATAAGCAAATCGCCATCCTCTTTAATACTGACTTTCAACACAACCCCAACATCCTTAATAATTTCAAGTTTTAGGGTTCCGGTAGCATAAAAAATCAATCCCTTTCCTGGTGTTTTCCCTTTGGTACTATCCGGTAATATAATTGCGTTGGTTATACCTGCATTTATATCGCCGCTAATTTTACCTTTTTTATATTCCGCGTTGGCCGAAACGTCAAAAATTCCTTCTATGAATGAAATATTCACTTCTTTAATCTTCAAACCTGCTACATCAATATTCGGTTTCAGGTCTCCAACTATATCAATCTTCCAGCCAGTCCCTTTATTAGAGATTATTAATTGAACCTTGGCCCCTGAAGCTTTGAATTTGTCAAGGTTCCCAAACTCAATATCACCGGTAATTATCAGCCCTTCTTGTGGATTAGCATCAACCTTAATACCTACTTGTTTTATTCCAGGAATTGATAATTTGGCTAGACCTTTACCTTGTATCGTTTCTTGAGCGTATGAAACATCTAAATCGAGGCTTTCTACCCCTTTTAGCTTGGATTTTTCCAAAGAAACATGACCATCAAAGGAAAAAATGTTATTTATATATGAAACAGATATTTTAGACTTAAATAATTCCGGATCAAATTCGAAATCCCCCCGAATTCCAAATCCTTTTTGGGATGAACCAATTCCATTCAAGGTGCCCTTACCTATATTTCCCAATTTAAGTCCAAGACTGCCTTCGATACCAAAGCCTCGGGACGTACTAGCAAAAAGTAAGAGGCTAATATCGGTTACATCAAATGGCGATAGTATTTTTTTGGGAACCTCTCCTAAAGTGAATGTCTTACTAAGCGTATAATTAGATCCCTCTACCGAAAAATCAATAGCTGCCCCCTTGAATATTGGAATATCTGTCTTTATTTTGCCATTTAAAATTATTCCCTTCTTTTCATCCAGACTAAACCGATCTATTTCAATTGGACTCAATCCAATAAAACGAAGTTGCCCACTAAGTCCTTGTTGTGCCTTGGTAAAAGTTAAATATCCTGTATTGTTAAGTCCAGGTGATTTGTTAAAAGATATTGTGAACGGAGCCCCGCTTTTTAATTTATCTGAAAAATCACTTCTTAGTTCTATTCCAATTGTTCCAAATTCTTTTCCGTCAACCGCATTGGCATTATGTGTTAATGAGACAAGATCAATGCCCGGCAACCAGTTACTTTGTGAACCCGCAAATGGTAGTTTAATTTTGAGAGGTTTCCCTGCATTTTCATAAACATAAATTGCTAATTCTTCTGTGGAACCTTGTGAAGTCGCGATTTCGGCAGCGGTCATGGGCCGTAATTGGTCAAGGTGCCTTCCTTCATCTATTTCCTTCTTGGTCCAATACACTTTGCCATTGCCTTGATATGGTAAACTCCAATTTTCTATTTTATGATAAGAGACAATATATTCATTGTTAACAACTTCACGTTTGGGCACATCTGGGACCTTTAATTTTTGAAACTCAGCTAGTGCACTATCCATTCTTCTGTATCTTTCAAACTTAATCGAGTTCCCTGAACTAGTATTGGCCAGATTATCAGTAAGCTCGTAGTTTGAAATATCATCTGCTCCACCAAGTTGCATTTCTAAAATATGATCTACCTGATGTAAATTTGATGCCCCAAATCTGTTCCACTTGGGTATATAACTTTCTTCTTGAATTTGCCGAAGTGAACCAAAAATTCTAAAATTAGAATTCTTCGATGTTAAAAAATATAGACCCTGAGCCGTCTTGGATACCTTTTCCAATTTGGCGGCTACTTTGGAATCTATTGCGCTTCTAATTGAATTCTTCCAATTCTGTTCCTGTTTTGTCCCTTCTGGTCGCGGCTGTACTGATTGTAGCGGTAATTTGAATTTAACCTCATTCCTTTGTTTAAAATCAGGCAAAGAGATTTTTCCAATGTTTAATGTTTTAGGATTTACCGTAGGATCTATTTTATTTCCTTTTATAACATAAGGAGGTCCTTTAGGAATTACATTTTTATCAGTATTTCCAGAATTATTATTACCGTTGCATTGCACCATTTTGGATTGAATTGAAGCCCCCTGCTGCACCGTATGGGTCAATTCATGGGCCAGCAAATGCTTCCCTGAAGCCGATTCCGGATTGTATTTTCCTTGGTTGAAATAAATATCATTGCCATGGGTAAAGGCCTGGGCACCCAGGTCATTGCTCAATTCCGCGGCCTTGCTATCCTTATGGATGTTTACTCCGCTGAAATCGGTTCCGAAGCCGCTTTCCATCTGGCTACGGGTTTCTGTGGGCAGGGGTGCCCCCTGTCCGGAACGTGCCGTTAATTGGTCCTGCAGACCATCAGTCCCTGTACTTGTATCCGGGCTGTGTTCTGCTTTTTTCTGGATGAATTTTTCGACACCCGTGAAAGGGGTAAAGAAGGCAAGGAACTGACTTCTGGGTCTCGTTTTTTCTTTTACTTCGCTAAAGTTGCCACTGTTACCGTCAATGGTATCAATGGTATCACCATGTACGGCCTTGATAATACAATGATGTTGGTGCAGTTCAAAATAGCCAATATCTCCTGGTAACGGATTTTCCGTTGCTTGCAAGGTTCCAAAACTGGAAACCCCCTTGCCCACCTGCCAATATCCGAGATCAATGCCCGCTTTCTTAATGGCATAGACGGTAAAAATGCCACACCAATGGGGAAAGCCTTCCTTGCCGGCGGTCTCGATCACCTGATCGGGCCAGGCATCCTTGGCGGCCAGGTGGAAAATTTCAAGCAGATGTTTTGCCCCAACCCTGCGGCCCGAACCGTCATCTTTTTTCGCCTCAATCTTGCCGACCATTTTCTGGGCTTCGGCAACAATGGCTTCCCGGGAGCCTTCGGGGCTTCCAGTGCTGCCACTCAATTGCAAATTCGGCATCTTCCGGAACATAATGGGATAGTCAGTTTTTTCCATTTCCAGTGCCCGCCGCTGTATATTGGGATTGTTTGGATCCGGTACATCGTCTGCCGCTGCAGCCATTAATTTCATCTGCACTTTTTGCAGTTTCCCTTCCCCGGAATCTTCCTGCTTTTCGCATTCAGCGCATTTAGCTTGTATGGCGGGAGCTTGGTGTACAAATGGATAAGGCCCTAAAACACTATTGGCCGACGTGTTCCTACCATTTATGGGAATGCCATTGGCTTTTTTTTGAATCGCCACCCCGGAGATGGGACGAGGGGTATTTAGTTGCCGGTCTGATGTACTATTTTCCCGGTCTTGTTCAACCCGTTGCACCCCTGTTTGCACCGCCCCTTGTTGTACGGTGTGCGTTAGTTCATGGGCCAACAAATGTTTGCCGGAAGCACTGCCGGGATCATATTTCCCCTGGTTAAAGTAAATATCACTGCCGTGGGTGAAGGCCTGGGCATTTAAGTCCCTGGCCATCTGAACGGCATGGCTTCCGGTATGGATACGCACCCCACTGAAATCAGCTCCAAAACCGCTTCCCATGGATTGTTGTACCCGGGGTTCAAGACGCGTTCCATTGCCTTTGGAACCCGTTAATTTTCCCATTACCGTCGATGGGAAATCAGAAGAATGTTGTTCTGATTTTCTTTGCACTTCCCCCTCGGGATTCTCGGCATTACTTTCAAAAATAGGTTTGCGCTGTATACCGGTAATGCCTGCCATCAGCGGCTTTTCTTTTTTCTGTAATTTTTCTTCCTCCTCGCAGGAAGCACATTTGGTCTGCAGTGTGTTCTGATTAAGGGTTGCACCTTCGGTCAAACTTCGACTGCGCTCAGTTTGACTTTCAGGTTCACTTAATTTCTGCACTACCCGGTCCGCAACCGAATCGGCTTCCTTTTCATATTGGTCATCGGGCTGGCCTATGGTGAGTTTTGGTTGTATGTGGGTTGGACCGAAGAACGAACGGGTAGCCTCATTGGATTTTGAAAAAAAGCGCCCCTCCCCTTCTTTGGAAAAGAACGGTTCGCGCTTAGCCTGTACTTGCTGGGCGCTAGTGGTGCTTCTTTTTACTTCGGCTACGTGCAAGGTTTTCTATATTTTACGTTCCTTAATTTGTTCTACATCCATCGTACTTACTTCCCCGCCCCGGCCCCCTGCTGTATACACGGCTGTAACATCGAGCGACATACTACTTTCAATCACCAAAAAGCCTTCAAAGCCATGGATAAATGTGATTCCGAAATCCTGGATGTTCCGGCACACAAATCGCTCTACCCCATCGGGTTCGATACTCGAGTTTTTGAAGCTGGAGATAAGCCCAGGATTGGCCACTTTTTTCCGGATCTTTGCGTCTTTAGCGTTTGGGTTGTGTAGGTTCACCGCGGTTTCATATACCCCTGGCATTAAACCGTCCGAAGTTTGGGAAGTGCCGGGTATGTTGGACGTACAGATTATTTTTACGGCATACTGAAATTTATAGCTTCTGGGTGTTGATTTTTCCATAGGTCAATATTTTAATTATCGCCATTCTACTTTTAAAATTTCTTTCATCCACGGGAGCTTTAGCATGCTCAGCGTCCAGGGTAACCTATCTAAAAGCACATCCATTGCTTTCTGTTCCACATGCAATTTCCAGCCACCCTGTTCCTGTTCCAATTTTCCATCACGCATCAAAAAGCCTTCCCGCAACCCTTCCGGGGAGGTTTTCCCCAGGGCCCCCCAATGTGTTATGACCACCTCGAGCAAATTATTAGCCTCTTTTTTTTCTTTTTCAGAAAGGACAAGGGTATGATCCATGGGCCTGTTAGCTGGCATTCCACAAAGGAATTTGGGTAAGGACAATTCGAATTCCCGTACCTGTTCCCGGCCCGTGGCCATAAAGTGCAGCAACACAACCCCTTTACTTTGGCACTCAAAATCATTGAATATTCCGGCCTCTACCAGTTGTAGGTTTCCAAATAATTGATTCAGGAACGGATGCAGCAGCACCATTCCGGCGTTCCCGAAGAAATGGAGCGTTTGAACTTCGACCTCTTCTTTGGCATCCAATTGTTGTTTGTCCATTGCCGGTTCTGCCGGCCCTTTTTTATCTCTGTCAGAGGCTTGCTCCTTAGGTTCGGGCCGCGCCCTGGTTTCTTCGAGTAGTTCATTTAAAAATGGATAGTCCCTTCCCTGGACCAATCCTTGTTCATGAGCCGAATAAAGGTTGGGCAACATGCGCAATTGCTGTAACAAGGACTTACTTTCCGCTTTTTGGTGACCAAGAATCACCTTTCCCAGCACATCGGTCCAGAAATTGATTTCCAAATTCCTATAGCTGCCCAGACTAGCCACGGAAGTTTCAGCTGACAGGCGTTTCAGATCTTCCAGCGCTTCCAATAGCTTGGTTTGCCTATGGCCGGTATAGAGTTCGGTCAGCGATTTAAGGTCCTGGGAACTGTGCTGTAGGATCAGACGTTTCAAGGCTTGAGGATTCATTTCCAAAGTATCTTCCAATAACTCGGTGGCCTGATACGCCGTCGCCAATGTTTCCAACACCTGTTGTATCCATGAATCGTCTGGTTTCGTGGTATATGGGGGAAGGGCTCCGTATTTTAGCCAATGCAACCATAGATCAAAGTAATGTTTACCTAGAGAAAAGGAATTGTTATCCTTAATCCTCCAGTCTTTATTATCTTTCCTGCTTTGAGGCAAGAAACAGGCTGTGAAGCAGCGATCCTCCAGATCGTGTAAAATCCGGTTGACGATCTCCCCTGTATCCATCGCTTTTGATCCAATGGTGCCAATATCAATAACAACCCGGTCCAGGATCACCACCTCGTCTTCCCCAGCCATACGATCGAACATCACATTCAGCTCGGGAACCAGGGCCTTCCAGACCATTTCGCTAATCTGTTGTTGTATGGCATAAGCATCTTCTGAGCTGCTGAGCTGCAGTTCCCAAAGTTGTTTCCCTATGACGTGGCTATTGGCCATGGCTTTATTTTAATATTTCTTTCAATTGCTTCATAACTTTAGTATTTGCCAAAGGTGCCAGTACGGCACTTTGCCAATGAATAGCAGTCTCTTCCAACACCATTCCTTTCTTGCTTAATAATTTCAGGCTTTTTTTAAGGCCGGACATTTCTTCTTTATTTAGAGCCGCCTTTTTTTCCAAAACCAGGGTATCGAATAAATGCCAGGTGGCATTATTGAGCAGTTCGAGATAACCTCCTATATGGGCATCTTTTCGCAAGCTATAGCGGTTAAAATAGTTGACCAATTGTATATAGCCCGGTAGGCTAGCGGCATTCTGAAGGTAAAACAGGCCACGTTCGTAGCTTTTGGTCCGTTTCATATTGTCATCGGCCAATGCCTCTATATTGGCCAGATAACCTGGGTTTCTTTTCCTGACCAATGCCAAGGTTGCCTTTTCAGCGTCCTTTTTCTCTTTAGAGGCAGCAGCTGCTTTTTTATTTTTTTTCGCAACCGTTTTCTTCAGCAACAAAACCGCCGGATCTTCATTGGGAGAAGGCACCTGGGCTGGTTCCGGTGGACAATACCCCCAAAATATGGTGCCTGTGGTATCAGGCGGTAAACAGCAAGCGTCGGGTCTTTCAGCGGGTGCTTTTTTACAGTCACAGGTTCCACCCGATCCAGGTACAGACTCACAAGCATCTTCTGACTGCAACATCCTGATACATTTCACCATCTCACAGTTTGGGCTGCTCAGAGTAGGATCACAGGGCAACGCCTCTGGAACTTCTACCCATTCCAGCCAATTTTTATAGGCATCCTCGAACTTACAGAGGTTTCGGGGACTTAACCATAAAATATGAAGCCCCACCAAAGCCGGCACCTCTTTGTACAGGAATTTCTCAAAAGCCTGCCTAGCCTCCGCACTCCTAAAATGACTGTCCCATGCGGGCATGACCAGGGTGGCCCAAAACGAATAGGGATCACTGCCGGGCAGGTAGGAGATAACTTCCGGATTTATGTCGATACAGGGATCGTCCTTTTCCATGTCTGGATAAAAGCTGATATCACAACAATAATCAGGGCAAATAGGAAGTAAACAACAGCTTTCCCTTACCCGCCTAATATTAAGGTCTGGTACCATCGGCTCCACGCATTCCAGTTCATTTTTAGGTCGTAGTAAGATATGTTCCAGCAAATGAAGCCCAGTGTTATCGACACATTTCCTGGTAATCCCAATGGCATCATATACCTCCTGAATACAGGAATACTGTTGTGGGTGGTACCCCAAAGTTCTGCTGTAATCCACAATTCGGAAGGCATATGGTCCGCAGTCAGATTTTGAAGTACCTTCCAGAGTGTAGGCGCCGCTGATCATGAGGGCACAAAAATCCAAGAAGGCTTTTATGGCTTCTTCACAGCAGGAATAACAATTACTGCTAATAAAGGGATAGGCTTCCCGGCATCCGGTTGCCTCCTCCTTATCTTCCTCACAGCCGCAGGGTTGTAATCCTTCCTCTGAAATCAGTAGGTCATTATTCGGCCAGTATAATCTGAAGCAATAGCCCCGATCAGTTTTATACACTGGAAAATAATTTGCGATTTTTTCTAAAGTTCCCAAGGTCACTTCTTTGTCTTCCAGATGATTTTTCAGGATTGCATTATTTCTGAATTTCTCTAAAAGACATGTTTTAACCAATTCAAACCTTTTTTCATTGTATTCCGCAATACTGTCAGCTGCAATTTTATGGCATTCTCCGAGACATTCCCTAATTCCCTGGGCCAGTGTGCAAATGTTATTCAGATAAGGATCCCTTGAAGCCTTTACCACCGTCAGGGGTTTAAGGAACCGAAGGGCCGTACTGTTCATACTTCCTTTGAAGCTCTGATTTGTTATGTATTCCTTCCAATCTGTCTTCTCCAACTGACTTATCCATTTTTTCATTTCCAGATTCCGCTCTTCGGAGGAATTATAGCTGCAATTGTGATCTACGACAAAATATCGGGGCGACACCACTTTAAAGGTGCAATAGGCCCCCGGGGACACAACCACATAGTTTTTTGGATCTTCGGCCGCATATAGGAATTCCCGCAATCCCCCCGGTACGCAATCCCCACAACGATCCATAGTTTTAGGAAAGGCATCGTCCCAGGCCTCTGTTTCGCTTTCAAATTCGCAATTGCTTTCTACCAGCACCTCTACCATGCCCACATAAAAACATCCTTTTTCACAAAATATCCTGCAGTTATTGGATACTCCGGCCAGGGTGTAAAAACGATGGTATTGTTTAATGGCCTCTTCAACGGTGTCATAACAATCAATACTTTCCCAGAGCAGGGTTCCGATTTTTATGGTATTATTCGGTAAGGTGCAATCAGTAGGTCCCACACTATTTTTAAGATCTACGACGCGGTATTTGTATTTTGTATGGCACGTTTTATTTTGTGCATCGGCTACCCTGAAGATGGGAAACAGATTCGCCAAATTCATGTAATAGTCAACCACCGAACCCGCCAAACCATTTTCTTTAATTAATTTTTTGTGGTTTTCCGGGATTACGACCAGGAATGAACGCTCGTCACATGCATTGGAATCGGCCTTCCCATAGACCTCATCCAGGCTAATTTTGCCCCCTCCTCCATAGCTTTCACTGTATCTGGCAAGCTCAATAATGTCTATCCATTGAGTATTCCAGGCCTCCAAAGCATGCTGATGGCTGTTGTATCCCAGGTAGCTGATCAGCACAAATTCATGTCCCTTATCATCACGGAAGCATACTTGATAATGATATAATTTAGGATCTTTCTCGGGGCAAACCACAATGACTTTTGGTGGACAATCGGTTAAAGAAACTTGGGGAATACTGTCGCAGATATTATTTTTAATTCTTGCGGCCATTTCTCTTTGGTGGCAGCAATATGGACTTCTTGCGATGGGGGCATTTTTTTTGTAAAACCGCCATTCATAGCGCCCTTCCCGGTTCTCAGCCATGGATTCCTTAATGAAACTTTCACGTGGACTTCCTTCCTTGGTGTAAATATTTTGAATGTAGAAGGTAACTGATTCGGCCTTTGCGAGCGAAGCTTTTAAGGTGCCCGACCGGTACTGCACCGCCAGTGGGCTAGTTCCCTCGCCATCATAGAGCGCAAACTCATAAGGCTGCTCCTTTTTTTTATTGGTTTTCAAATTGAGGCCTGGAAATTTCTTTATCAAATTAGAATAGGCCCCCATTGCTCCTTTTTCGCTATCAAACGATTCGGGTCCCATAAATATCGGCTCCAATTCCTTTTGGGCATTGGCTACTCCATATACAAAATTGAACTCCGCCGGAGTTTTATCACTTTTAAATTCATAAATATGTTCGCTGAACAGATCCCTTATGGAGACCGATACTTCCAGTGATACCTTTTTATCTAAATCTGCCTGGGCATTGGCCCTCGATCTAAATTCCATATCCGAATTCAATACCAAATCACCTTCGTTTAGGCTCCAGCCATACCGCTTTGGTTCTTCCTTGACATAAGCTGGGAGGGTGGTTTTCTTAACCAATTTCAGGACAGCATTCAGGGCCCTGTGCCTATCGCTAGCCGTTTCAAATACCTCTGGAGGCATGGCCAAAAAAGTGTCTTTTGATATCAGAATGAAATTATACTGTGGGTTGCCCTGATCCCCGGATTGTAAATAGTTTTTCTTGCTTTTTCCCAATTCAAAAACCTTTGCCATATGTTGCAGGGCTTCTTTTTCGGAATTGAACACCGGGTAACTCACCAGGATGGGGTCTTCACTTTCACCCGTAATCCTGAATCCGAACTTACCGGCTTCCTTCAGATATTCCGGTTTAGTGGTCCTTTTGGAAAATACCGAAGCGGAACGTTTTATGGTGGAAGCTGCTTCAGCCCCTGGTCTTAGCGCAGAAGCGCCGGCAATAGGAACCCCTTGTTCATTGTTCAATTGAATGGCCCTGCCCCCGTTGACATCTACAACTTTAAAATTCCCCGAATCGCTTCCCAACATTTTTGCCTGTCTCCAAGCTGCGAGAGCCCGGCTGTTATCCGGGAATTGATCTAGGCTGGTAAACGTAATGCCGTCTGCGGTGGTAAGGGTCCATTTTATTCCGATTGGATGTTTCGATATATAGGGCGAAATATCCACCTCCTTAACTAGGGCTTCCCAGGCGACTTCGGTATTGGGATATGAGGTGTTACTGGACAGTTCCGAATTGGAAGCCTTGTCCATGATATACCACTTATAGCTTTTCCTAATTGTAATTTCTGATTGGAGGGCATTCACATTCAAAAAACGATTTTCTTTTTCAAGGGGTATTAGCCGTAATTTTCCAATGGCACTATCAGGATTTGCAAATGCCTGATCGTTTATCTTGCGAATGAAATCGTCTTTTTTATCTCCTGCTGTTTTCCCGGATCGCATCTTTACATTCCGACTTTTAACCACTTCCTTACCGTCTAGGTCGTCAAGCTTCTGAAAGTAATTATATTTGGTAACTACAATATTGTCATCCGCAGGTTGTTTGGAAAAGAGCCACTGAATGCTGATCGGTTCAAAAGCGCTAAGTCTTTTCTCCAGTCTCCTATAATCCTCCCCCTCTGGTTCACGAAGCTGCTTAAGTACTTTTCCTGCAGCGTCGAATAGTTCTTCTGGGGTTTCATAACTCCTGTTATCCCTGAAAAGGGTTATGCCATCCGGATTTTTCAATAACAGCCTGAAACAGGGATACACCTCAAAATTACAGAGGTTACGGCGTTTGTAATCTGGGATGCCGGAAAGGCGTGCCACCCGCTTTTCAAAGCCCGAAACATTCTGGGAGTTCCACGAGGCCATGGAATAATTAAAAGCTTTCCCGCGATCGCGGCTCAGTTCATCAAATTCGCTCAAATAATAAGACTCATCCTCAATGGCCCTGAATTCTGATCCGTTTACGTTTGATTTATTCTGATACTGCAGAATGATATAGTCTGTAAATTCTTCTCCAAAGCGAGCTAGCAAATGATCTAGAAATTGCTTACGCCTGATGGCATATTCATCGGTGTTTTCGGTAATTTCCTGGATAAGACCTTGATAGGAAATCGCCCGGAATCTAATGTCGAAGCAATGTTTATCTGGCGCTGCCGTATCGGATATCTCCGTAACTAGGGAATAACTCTCTTTCAGTGTTGCAATAAAGGCAATATTTTTTGCGTCATTAGAGGCTTCTAGGGCTGTTTTGTATCTTTTGACACCTACAAGGAGGAGATCGGCAGGTATCTGTGGAATAAGTACAAAGAAGCAGCCATAGCGGTCTCGTAAGATTTTTATGGAGTAGTTTTCATTGATATAAGTATCTTTTAATTGCGTGATATATATGGAACGCACCTCCACGGAAGAGAAAGAAAAGACAGATAGCATTTCGCCGTTTTTACCGCAACAATCGGCTATGGTAAGTGGGGTTCTGGGATCATTCCCAAGCGCCTCAACCGCCAGCTTCCATGTCCCGTTATTTGCCACAGGGACCGCCAATCGAGTGCCCGCATCGGGAACGGTTTTTTTATCATAAAACTTTAATAATTTACCTAGATCCGGAACAGACTGGGGTATGCTTGTAAAATAAGTTTGCTTTTCCCCGGTGGTTCTGTTCTTTTCTCTTTTTAATGAGAACAGCGACCGTATATGGGACAGTTGAGCGGTGTAATTCGCCAGCATCTGATCAAAGAATAGCAGAAACCCCTTTAATTGCAACGCCTGGGTTTCGCGTAACAGGGTGGCATTATCGGGCAATCTGTTTTCGCCTATTCCGTAGACCACTGGAAAATCGTTCTGAATAGAATAATAGTCTTCCAGTCCTTCCCTGTATTGGCCTAAAGGAATCTTCAAATCCAGATTATCAGCAGGCAACAGGAATTTTTTTAGGAAAGAAAATCCCTGATGGACCTTGGACTTGTTCAAGGTGATGGCCCCTTGGGAACCGTAAATATCCACGCATGTCTTTTCCATGGAAAAGACGGGAACTGTTCCTTCTTCAATAGTTATTTCTTTGGACCAGGGCGGTGCAGATCCACTATCACTCGCATCTTTGACAAAATGGATTGCATTGATCTTGCGCACCCCCTCTATGTTTAATACCACTTGATACAGATCGGAAATATGCAGGGCAGTGCGACGTTCCAGTGTCTCCAGTTCCCTGGTATCCACAAAGCCGAAACTTTCGGCGCGGTAAGGCCTTCCGGCAAAAATATCCTCAATGGCCTTCCCTTGATCCAGTAACTCGGTAAGGGTATAATATTTAATTTCTGGTTGTATGTACCTTTTAATGGCAAGGACTATCTGCGCATACACCTTTTCGGGTACATAACCCGGATGCATTTCCACTTCCGTACATACTCCTATTTCCGAAGGGGCGAGCAGGTATATTTTCGCAAAATCCTCGCAAAGATTCCGGTACTGGTTCAATAATTCCCTTACTTCCATTTCCAGATCATCCTGCTGTTTTTTATTTCGGATAAGATCAGGATCAACTTCGATATATATTTTATACAGCCCGTTTAAATGCAGGCTAAGAAACTCGCGTCCGGGCTCGCATTGCTTTTCTTCCCGCCTTAAGGCAACAAGACCCTCATTAAAGTTGGGATCAGCGGTTTTAGGGTGGGGCTCAGGCGGCCGGCCGCAGCATAGCAGGTTATCGGTCTTGTCTATAAAAATGGGCATTTCCTGCTCCATTGGTTCCAGCCAGGCGTTACGTACACCATTTACCTCCAGAAGTAATTTACGGTAATCTGTAATGCTCACGGGATTAACGCTCAGGATCTCCAGGGGCGTGAAAAAGTTATCGTCTTTTCCAGTGGGATTTTTGGGGGTGATGAGGTCTTCGAGCGGCAAATTGGTCCTATAGCCCAAATCCATTAGCGCATAGATCAGGACCTCAAGTATGGTAATTCCAGGATCATGTACATTGTGGTCGGTCCATATTTTACCGGCCAGGTTGCCTATATGCACCAGTCCTTTTTTCCGCAACGTATCAAAGTCCATGTCTTTTGGCAAAACCGGGTCTTTTTGCAGAATAACACCCAATGTATTTTCAGATGTCTCAACCATGATCATTTTCTTTTAGTACTTCAACCGCCTGTTTGGCTTCCTGGCAAACTTCCTTATCTATCTCCACGCAGATCTTTCCACCCGTTAGTACCGATCTGGCGGTAAGCGGTTTTATGACAGCAGTATTTATTTGATCGCATTCCCCTTTAAGTTCAAGGTTTACGATATAATCCACATAGTCTAGCCGCTCCACGAACCCAACGATGTCTGAATACCACACTTCCTGGCCAAAACTCAATTTTTCGGAATCACCCAGGTACCAGGGTGCCAAATAATTGCTGATATCTTCATGTAACTTTTTGGCATAGTAGCTGTCTGATTTACCCCTGTACAAGCGTATTGAAATGATGACATCTACATATTCATAGCGGGGGTTCAATACTTTTAATCGTGCAAAAGGCCCTATCCTTTTGCGAAGGTGATCGCCTATTTTCTCCAGCAGGCTCAGCGGGGCTTTGGGTTCCCGATTACTACCTGTTTTTAATTTGGTCAGATCCGGGATTACCGCAAGAACTATAAAGCCCGGAGCCACTTCAAGATCTCTCCTGTAATTCCTTGCTGAGAGACCCATGGTATGACTTATGCACTTGGCCTTATAGATTTCGGGAAAGCCTTCGAGCACAATTTTCTCATAATCCTGTATGGTAATGCCCCGGCCTTTATGTTTCAGATGCTCACTTACCCGGGTATAGAAATGCCCAAGTACCTCAGGTCTCCTGCCTTCATAGGATGGGTAGGGTTGTTCTACCTTTTTTACGTTAAAATCGCCTTCTGCCAGTTTTGAGACGCTGCCCGGTTCCAAGGCTTTTTCGAGCCTGTTTGTATCGTTCAGTTCGCCAAGTAGGGCCGACGCCCTGGCTGCCTGAGTGTGTACCCCAATGGTCTCCGCTACGGCCGTTACGTTTTTAGCGGCGGCGGCTTTAATCCAATAGAGTCCGTCGGGCATGATGGTATTTCCTTTGTTGGTTATTCCGTCCGGTACCGCAATCGTGACGATACCAGAGGATGTAAAGCCGTCCGTGCCGTCGGCAATAATGTCAAAATCTTGAAGCAGCTTTTTCCATTGGTTGCCGCCCAGATAATGCCATGCTATTTTGGCACGATCAGATTCGGAATCTGCAGTGGCTTCTGCCAGCTGGAAGAGCAGGGACAGATTGCCTCCCGGGCTGCAATTTTCAAAGCCAATAAATAAAGTGCCTTCGTCATTAAAATAGGGGAAGAGCGTGGGTTGCTGTTCTATATCCTCCAATTTGGAGGTCTTTTCAAATGGGTAGAGGTGAATGATGTCTATATCATCCTTCTCGGCCACGGCTTTGTAATCTATTGAAAGCCCTTTAATCACAGGGGTAAATGGTTCATTTGGTATTGCCTCAACGCTTTTGTTTAAAGTAATGTCCATAGCCGTTACTCTTTTATTCAGATTGACATCTACATTCTCAAGTCCATAAGGCGATAAACTATTGGGGACTTGTGTATCTGTCAGTTGAAATGGAGGGAGAGGTGGTATAAGTGGCATTTTTTCTATTGCATTAACTATGGCTGCCTTATTCGCCAGTCCTTTCAATCCAATTATTTTAGCCCCTGTATCGTCGGACAGTATCTTGGCCTGGGCTGCTTTTTCCTTAAGTAATTCTATTTCCGCTGGCGTAAGTAGTTTTGTTAATTTCATCATTTGACTAGCGAGCACGTAGGCATATCGATCATGTTGGAAGTCTTCTCCTTTCAGTTGTATTCTGAAAAAAGCCTTTCTTGAGGTTATATTAAGTGGAAGGAGCGGATCTATAGGCATGGATTTCTTTTCGTACGCGCTTCCAGCAAAATCGGCTCGGTTCCATTTATATCCATTATAATTGGGTGCTAGGTTAACGGCTGGACACGGCGGAAAAAATTCTTTAGAAAGGAATAATTTTTTTGACCCATTAATCTTCCAATTTGCGTCTTCCAACACACTTGCTTCTATGTCAAAGCTATTATCCGTAATTGTTGGAGGTGGGCTTTGATTATAGGCTTCGTAATATTTATTAAAATCAGCGGGTCTGTCTTTCCATTCTATATTTAATCTGAATGATTCCCAATTCTTACAATAAATTTCTTTAGAACCAATAAGGAATGAAGAATTTACTATGGGCCTTGGTCCAAAAGGCATGATGGGTTTATTGACGTCCTGTAGGTTTTCATCGTTCTGAACGATCAAATTTTTTACGCCGCATACGGTTACATCAATATGGGCATTATCCAACATCAAACCCCTCAAATAGTAATAGGGAGAGATATCTATTTCATCCAGGGGCTTTTTTCCCTTTTTTAAACAGCAAACATCTTCAACTATCCTCGGTGGTTGTTTCAGCCCATGGCAATCAATGGCTTTTTCCCTGATTTTTACGTCTGGATTTAATTCAATTTTTACCAAAGGAAAAGGCTTTTTCAAGGGTAAGTTTTCCATCAACTTTTCTGCATCAAAAAATACAATTTTGGGAACATCCCCGTCCAATTCGACTTGGATTTTAAAGTTCAATTTATTGTTAAAAGGGGCTGCTATCGAAACTTCTTTGATGTTCAACGGTTTAGGAACTATCCAGTCCTTTTCACCGCTAAAGGCAATTTTAAATAGAAGTTTTATGGAAAGAGGCATTTTTGATTGGAGACATTCACAAAGTGCTTCCCTTTCGTCCTGTGTAAAAATAGGTTTACAAGTATCAGGGTCGCTCATCAATAAGAACTGCTTCAAATCGCCAATAGCATATGGAATTCCATTTATCAATAAGGCCGACAAAAATGCTTTGGCGCCTATAGAAAATCCTATGGCACAATCGTTCAGAATTTCCTCGTTCAAATAATATGCCTGTTGCAAAGATGTTTCCAGCATATTTTTGATAACCTGTGCTGTAAACATATTGCCAGGGGGCAAAACGCAGTGCAAATTAATGGTAATGGTCCTTTTCCCTTCCTCCAGTAGTAAAACGGGCGATGCCAGAACAAAACCTATGCGGGCTTTAGGATGTGGAACACCCATCTCATTACCTTCCAGAATCTGTTTGCTATACTTTGAACCTAGGGTAGTCCAGTTGTTGGCGGCTCCCTCCTTAAAGGCCTTTCCTTTACCATCGACAGAACTGGCTACCGGAGCCATATAGACTCCTTCGAGGAACATATGGTCCACATCTCCCATATAGTTAAGGGAAAGAGATCTTAGTTCCTTCACCTGGGCCTTGTCCAACACCAGCTCCTGGTCCAGGCCAAACAAGATGTCCTGATTGTTATTGTCCTTGCTGTCCTTTAGTTTCAAATCCTTTTTTAAAAGGTAGTTGTCCAGGTGTTTGGCCATTTCAAAAATAATGTGGGCCTTATCGGGGACAGCAGCTTTGGGGTTGACCCGTAACACATTTTTATAAAAGAAGTCCAGGTGCTTTTTTCCCAGCCCATTGATATTTCCCTGAAAATGTTTGAACAATTCCAAAAATGTAAAAAGCAGGGCCAGGTGCGGTTCGTGTTTTTTTTGCAGGGCTGCCTTAAGGGGAATAATACTTTCCGCGATATAATCCGGGGCCGTTTCCAATATTTGACCGAAACCGTTCAACATTTTATAAAATAGGGCAGACAGGCTTGCGGCAGCCATCAATATCGCCTCTTTTTTACCTTTTTTAGCCTTTATAATACAGGGATCAAGACTGTATATTTCATCAACGGTCAGCTGCCAGGGAGGTTCCAGATAATCCGAAAATCCCCTTTTGCATACACACAGGAAAGTAACACTTGCATTATAAAGGGCTATATAGCATTTTACCGATTCAATAAAAGTCGATTTAATTATGGCCAATAAGGGTGTGGAAAAGCTATTTTCTGCCATCCAAACCGTTTTATATAAAGCGGAAGTGGGGACCAAAAGTTTATCATAAACAAATCCCAACAAAGATTCCAGGGATTGGCGAGACGGGTGGGCCAGTAATTCCTTATACAGCACCTGAAATTGTTTCTCAAGATCGCTGACAGCGGTTTTGCTCAAAACGGCCAGTTGAAAAGGGAGGCTATCGTTGAAAAAAGGCAGCCAGTTGCCGATATCCTGATATTCGACCCCATTTTCATCCTTTGTATACTCGTAATAATTTATTTGACGCGCATAGGCGTGAATCAGATAAAGACGGTCTGCCAATGTTTTGCCATCTATCGCAGCAAATTCCGGTTCCAGGGCGGTTATACGCCTGCTCGACTGGCTGGTAGCCGCTCTGTTTTTTAAAGGATGTGCTGTGTTCACCGGATTCTTCATGTTCCTAATACAATTAATTTATATGCCCTGGTCTGCCTCCCTTAAATAAAAATCATACACGTAGTTATATCTGGTATTGGTTCCTTCAATTTCGTAATGGACAGTAATCTGTAAAAGCCCTTGGAGCAGCTCCACTGCGTCGGCCTCGGTTATGTCTATTTGCTCCAACTTAATTCTGGGCTCATAAAACAGTATAGCACGTTCCACTAAATCTTTTAAATAACCTATCAGGGCGTTATCCAGGCTCTCGAACTGGTAGTCCCTTAGGTTGCAGCCGTATTCCGGTTGCATGACCCGTTCCCCTAGGCTTGTGGAGAGCAAAATCCCCAAGCTTTGTTCAATATCCTTTTCAGCGCTTACCTTTGTGATGGCCTTTGCCACTTTATCAAAGTGAGGCGGGAATGACCATCCCGTTCCTAAATAATCTTTGTTTGCATTCATAACTGGTCTTTTATCCACCGATCATCACGGTGGGCAATCCCTGAACAATAACTCCCCCATGCGCCGTAGTATCTCCCATCCTCGCCGCGGGCCTTCCTCCAATAAAAACAGTGCCGGATCCTTTTACAATGCTATCCGGTGGTCCTACACAGACACAGAGATCGCCAATTACCGCCGCAGGCTGTCCGCCGATAAGTACGGTAGGAACAGATGGGCCAACAATGGGTCCTCCCACATGGGGTACCGGCCCGTTAAACATGGGGCAGGTGTGCATATCCGAGATTCTGGCAGCCATTGGCATTTGCTTATTTCTTTAGTTTATGTTTACCAGAGACCCCTTGATCTCGGTTATTCCATCGGATGAAAGTTTGGCCGTGGCCCCTTTGACTTCCATACTGGACTGGGCCGAAATGTCCAACTGCATTGCGCTAAGTGTCATGGCCATACCTGCCTTTATATCCAGTTTCCCTGTTGCCTCAATTTTAATATCCTTAGGGCTTTTCAATTCTATGCCCGAAGTATTCATTTTGGTAAGGTTGCCATTTTGGTCTTCAATGGTAATCGACTGGCCGTCTTCATCTAGTTTAATACTGTTGCCCCCCGGGGTGTCTATGGTAATGGTTTTGGTATCATCATTAAAATGCACCCGCATTTTGGAACGGGTTACAAAGCCTTTCTCATGATTCACATCCTGTGCATTTATCGGGGCGGGATGTGCACTGCTGTTCAACATCCCCAATACCACGGCATCCCGGGGATCGTCATTTAGGAAACCAACAATGACTTCATCATCTATTTCTGGTAAAAAAAAGGATCCGCGATCATTACCCGCATCCAAAGTGGCTACCCTGGCCCAAACCCCCCGGGCCGAATTGTCTAATATGGGTAAGCGTACCAGTATTCGGTTTTCTCCTTGTGGATCGTTCTCTAATTGTACCACCTTCCCTATTTGAAGTCCGTTTACCGCGGGGATCAGTCCGGCGGCGGGTTCGTCGATCATATCGTCATGGTGCTCCGCAAAGCAGTTGGGTGGTACACCAAACTGCGCCTGGGTATACCAAGATCCATTATATACATCCTGTCTCACCGCGGAGACAAAGGCCTTGCCTGCGAACCGTTCGCCTACCCCTTGTAGTTCGATAAGTTGGCCTGGTTTAATCTCTGCGAAGCCAATAAATTTGGCCCTGCCCTGGATTTTCGCCAGCCTGCTTTTTTGCATGGTGGACTTGGTCCACTCCTGGAGCTCCTCGGTAATGGCCTGACCGGTATGCCGCAATTCAAATGTTTTGGGAGAAATTGCATTGGCCAGGGTAGATCCATTTACATTCCCCAATTCGGCAATAGGTACCTGATCTGTGGTATGTTCAAACAAATCCTGATTAGCGTAATCCCACGATTTGGCCACAACAGATTTCCATTGGTGCCGGGCATCCATTTCTGCTTCGAAATCCAACAATGTCGAGCCAAAAAGCACCGCAATCGCTGGGCTGGTACTTGTATCCGGTGCTTTAATGGAGATCTTACCATCGTCTGCGGTGACAAATTTACCATTGGCTTCTGCGCGTAGTAACAAAAAGTCCCAATCCGTGCAATGGTGTTGAACCATTTCAGCATGGGTTATCGCAGTAGCCTGAATATCATGGGAAAGTCCCGAATACCTGCCGATTACTTGTTCCATGATCTCACTGTCCCTAGCATTTTCATAATAATGATTATGCCGGCCAAGGGTCATTTTTACCGTTTCGTCCCTGCAATCCAGGATGAACTCGGTTTCTCCGCTCTCCCTTACTTTAATCGCGTGTTTAATGATGATTCCTTTAAAGAGTAATTTGTTTTGGCTATCGCGACCAGCCTTGACCTTAATTGGTTTTCCGGGTAAAAATTCTTCCTTTTCACTTATCTTAAAAGTCTCCTCAGAAGCATCCCCATCTTTAAAAACTATTCTCGCAGTAGGTATCCTATTTAATTCCTTTACGACCGATATTGACAAAACCTGATATCCGGGATCCACCAATTGATCGCTTATAAATATATCGAAGGTCGCCACATTGTAGGATGCTTCTACTGGTATTTCCCTGTTTTTCATATATTTATGATTACTATTTTACCGCCGATGAACAGCATATACTTTATTTCGTCAATCCATGTTATTACAGCGCTGATTTATCCAAAGGCGGAAATACCACCTCGATTCCAGGTTTTATTTGTCGGAAAGTAGTGAGACCATTAGCTCTGGCAACCTGGCTGACAAAACGTGATTCTTTATAGATATCATAGGTCATCAAATCGAGCCTGTTGCCTGCTTTCACTAGCCGCACATGTGTGAGATCCGGCGATTTTTTCTTTTCCCGGAGCACTCTTTCTTTCTGCGCTATGTAGTTTAAAAAGGTTGCGCTAGCCTTAATTCGCAAAGGATCCCCATCTGGTTTAAACAAGGTATAATTGAGGTCCAGGTTCGAAAGGATACACGGAAATTTAAAACCATCACCCCAGTGTATCTTTAAAAAATGAGGCCGGTGAATCTCCCCTTTCATATTGTATACTGTGTCCATAAAAATTTTCAGCTGGGCCTTTACAGAATGATCATCACTGTTATATTTATAGCCTTCAATGGTCTGGGTCCCATCAAAAACGAATTCCAGTTTTAATTCTTCAGGTTTGGTGCCTTTATACTGTAAACTTGTGCCCTGACTACCTTGTCCTTGCTGCTGATTCACCGCTACCTTAAAATTCTGGGTGAAACTTTCTGGATTTACGGGCAACGAAATGGGATTGGGACTTATTTTAGACTTCCTTCGGAACGCTTCGTCTTCAAACGCATAAATCAATACTTTTATTAATTTTCCATTCTCGACCATTATCTTTCCTTTTTTTCTTTTATTATTGCCAATACCCGGGCTGCAACCTCATTCATTGTTTTTTCATTGACTTCCTCCCCTTCTCCCCCAGCGACCGATGATCCACTGTTCTGGTTGTCTACAGTGGCTTTTATAATCAACTCTCTGATCTCCAATGGCATTTTTTCTTATTTTTAGTTAACCACTATCTTGTGATAATTATAGTTCAGTTCAAAGGTCTCAATGAGCACTTCGCCACGCTCTGCATTGAGTTCCCCTACTTTCCAGCTTACAGGCCATACATGTGACAGCTCCCACTGCATTAAGGCTTCGTGCTTCTCGTTCAGGAGTTCAATATTTACCTTACCAACTGGGGTAATAACCAAATCATAAAAGGCTTGCTTGCACCACTCACTTAATCCAGAGTCCTTTGGTTTGAGAATGCCGCGTTTCAGGGTCAGCGAACTGTATTTGCGCCTTCCGGGTAGACTGTGTTCGAATCTGTTCTCACCGCCCTCCTTTAAAGGTTCCTTTTCTACCTGAACATCCAATCCTGTAACAGATTGAAACATGACATCCACCTCATTCTTTGTGGTAGGAAGATTTAAAAACGAGACCCTAAAGTGAAACCCGACAATCTGATACATGGTGTTTGGCACGTCAGGCATAGCTCCCGTTATTTAGCTTCCAAAATAGTTAAGCCTTCATGAACCATTTCCATGGTTTCTATGGATACTTCATTTGCATCGGCTTTCAGATCGGTAGACTGTACCTTGCTGGGCCAGGCGTTTTCCAGGATCCAGGTAATAATGGGCTCATGGGTTTCATTTAAAAGTTTAATGGTGACCGAGCGCCTGAATTTAGATCCTGTTTTATTTCCTTCCTGAAAGAAATAGGTTTTTTGCCATTCCTTGAAGAAGTCGAAATCACCTTCAAAGGTGCCTCTCTTAAGGGTCACATTGCTGTATTTAGTAAGTCCAGGTTGTTTTGATTTATTATATTTTTTACTGCTTCCTTCCCGGTATTCAATAACCTCCGTTTCAAAATCGAGTCCGCTTACTTCGGTAAATCCCATCCGAAAATCGTTTCCCCATTCTACCTTAAAATGAAACTTTGGTAACGGATAATCTCCTAGTGCTGCCATATTCTTCTATTTTATCTTTGTTATTTTCTGATTATGTGAAATGATTATTTGCCACTTTCAGCTGCCTCTGCCGCCTTGATGGCCTCTGTAAGGCTGGTTTTTCTTGAAAGCTTGGAATCGCTTGCTTTCTTACTTTGTATCCAAGCTTCTTTTAATTTCTCTGTTTTCACAGTAGCCACAGCCAAATCTTTTGAAAGTCCTTTGTAATAATCCCCTTCGCTAATAGGGAATGTTGGAACGATTTTAGCTTTTTTATCGTCGCAGGGGTAGGGTACAGCATCCGAGGTTCCCGATTGGTCTTTCCCAGAAGGCTTTTCATCATCTGGATCACAATGTTCTTCATCTTCAGAAGGCGCGCCTGCAAAATCTACACGAATACTTACCAGCTTATCCTTCAAACCGCCTTCCCTGCAGATCGCCGAATAGAGCAGTTGGGCACATTTCAGGGTTTCTAATAGTTTAGCTAGTATGTCATCCTGAAGCGCACATACTTTCAGTATCTTCTGTTCATAATCATCAATGCACTTAAGAACTTCCGCCTTCACATCCTCTCCTACTTTCTTGAGGCAATCTACTTCCTTCTTCAAGTCGGCTAGTTTTTCCTTTAAGCCAGCCTTGTTCTTGTCATAAGTCACAAAGCAGTCAAAAATGAATTTCACGAGGCAAATTAATTTTTCAATAGAGTCATTGGTACATTTAGACTTATCACATACAATCTTTATTTGTGCCAGTAAGAAATCGAGTTCATTGACAACGGCCTTCGCCTTTTCGTCGGCTTTAAAAATCAGGTCGTTCCAGTTTTTTATTTTCGTTTCCCAGCCCAAGGAATTCTCATACGCTTCCTTATCCTTGTAGGTCTGGGCCTTTGCAATATTGTATTGATTGCAAACCTCTTCCAGTTCATCTTTCCATTTAGCCAGGCAGTCCTGATCACCATTTCCGCCTCCTGTACTATCCTTGCAGCAGGCATTGTTTTTCATAAATTTTGCCATAATTGTATTTTTTATAGTTAACTAAGGGTTCTAATTGGCATCTGAGGATTGTTTTCCTTTCTTTTTAGGCCTGGAATTATCTTCATCATCTGATTCGCAACAGGCATCAAAGTCCTTGCAGAGATCTATACAGCCTTCATCGCACTCGCCTTCACAGATAAAATCTATTACTGCCTGCAGCCCCTGACTGGTAGTAAATTCGGCGTTTTTATCACAGATGGCCTGTGCCAATTGCTCGACTATCTTGTTCAAATCATCCCTTACGGTAGTAACATCGACACCTGTGGAAATAATATTTGATGCAACGCATTCCTTAAAGGTTTTAATGGCTATCATGAGCAGGGTAATGAAGTCCTTAAGACTGGCGGTATTGGTAAAGGTTTGAATACCCGCGATAATCACGGCAGAATCAAAGGCGTTTTGCCCTTCCAGTTGAAGATCCTTAGTCTTTTTGACTATAATTTTTAAGCAAGTACTTAAAGGATCATCGCCCTCTTTTAAAGCCAGTTTATGTTTAGTTAAACAGCTGTCTAAGGCGCATACGGCTGTATTCGCCTCATCCAGGGAAACCCGTAATTCATTCAGAAGCTTGGACGATTCCTTGATAAGTTTTTCAATGTCATCGTCCTTTTTAATATATACTTCAATATTCTTCTGAGCAATTTCGGTCTTCTTGAAGTTTGCTATGGTTACGCAGGTCATAATATCCTGATACAGCTTGTTGGTTTCTTCTGCCTTACTCAGGCAGCAGATCTTATAGCCTTTTGCAATTTCCTTTGACAATTGCGTGGTTTCCCCGGCCTGCTTTGCACTACTAGCCGCGTTCTTTTCTTTTTTTATTTCCTTAAGGCGTTCGCATATGACCTCATCGGGATTTTTTGAACCGCCGTTATCACTTCCATTCTTGTTTGCCATTTCTACTATTTTTATGATTTTTTATACCTACTTAAACAGTTATTCAGAAAGCATTTTATGGCTGAATCTTAGAATGATGAATTCGGCAGGCCTTACAACAGCCATGCCTATTTCAACGATCATACGCCCTTCCCAAATATCTATTTCGTCCATGGTCTCATTAAGGCCCACTTTCACGAAAAATGCCTGTTCAGGCGTCGTACCCATTAAAGCACCGACCCTCCATTGCAACACCAGAAAATTGTCGATCATAGATTTCACCCGTGTCCAGGTGTTGCGATCATTGGGCTCAAAGACAAACTGGGTGGTAGCTTTTTTAACGGATTCCTCCACCATATTAAAATATCGGCGGACCGGAATATAACGCCACTCATTGCTGTTCCCTGCTAGGGTGCGGGCACCCCAAATAATCGAAGGCCCCCTACCTACAAACGAGCGAATAACATTTACTGATTTTCCAAAACTGGCATCAACATTCAAGTTCATTTGTTCCTCATCAGTAATCTTAATAACTGGTTTTACGACCAGGCCTATGTTAATGTTGGCTGGTGCTTTCCAAACACCTCTGGACGCATCTACATTGGCATAGATACCAACTACTGATGGTGAGGGAGGCATTTCCAGAGGGAAATCCCTGATTTTACTTTGCGCCCTGAAGTAGGTGGCATTGTTTTCTTTTTTCAAGTCCGCCAATGTCCCGCTAAATGAACCTTCAACGTTTACGTTTACATCCCCATCACCTTCACCTCCATAATAGTAGTTAATAATGGTCTCCAGGTTTGGGAAATAGGTAGCCCCATATTTAATAACATCCCCGTCTGCACCAATAGCCGAAGAGCGCATGGTATCTATGTTTGCCAACCAGTCAGGCTGCCCGTCTTCTTGCCAGATATCCATTACGGCAAACCGATCCTTGAGTTTTACGCACATATCCAGCGTCGATTTGAATAAATTGTAAAAATTGGCAGAGTCCTCAATGCCCTGGCCATCAGGATACACATATAAGGTAATCTCATCGATTTTTTCAGTGGTCTCCAACCCTTTGGTTAGTTTATCTGCATCAACAAGGCCCCCTCCGCTCGTGTAATCTCCAACTGATACAATCCAACACGGACCACCCCCGTTGGCAAAAAACATTTGAAGCCCATAATACATTAGATACTTGGATCTGTTTTCTATGGAAGCTTCTATTGATGTCGGATTACCGAGACTTCCGGTAATTTGAACCTTAAGTCCTTTCTCTACCGCCGCAAATCCGAAAAACCGCTCGTAATCGAATAGGGAAGTAATTCTTTTTGGTTCGTTCAGTAAGGGTTTCTTTCTTTCGTCCTCAGCCTTTTGTGTATAGCCAATAAATGCAGGAATTGCGGTCTCTACTTCTGCAATTGACGGTGGAAGTTTCGGAATCTCTTCTATATAAACTCCAGGTGTTTTGTAATTCATAATTGCGTTTTTTAAATTATAGTTATCAACTGTTTAACAATCTATTCGATTGATTAATAAAGATCTCCGAGAAAATTTTATCTTTTTCTACCTTGATCGAAGGCATTCGCGGATGGGGCAACATCAGGGATACCCCATTAACAAAGGGCACCAATGCAGCCGTCAGGGCGTTTGGTTTTTTGGAAATCAGTTTATCGGCCTGCTGGCCCAAATGAGCCGCAGTGGCCGTTATTTCTGCCGCGCTGAAAGCCTCTTCCCGCTGGTACCTCCAATAGGTCCTGCGATTTTTAAACCGGATCTCGAATACGGGATGCGGTACTTTTATGTTGGCTGCGGTAATCCTGGTTTTTAAATAACCCGAGGCATCCAATAGACTGCTCGGCGAGTTGGGCTCGTCTGATCGGATATCCACCACCCCAAGGGTGCTGCTCTCATATATGGAGTCATTTAAATAGACCGGATAGGAAATTTCTGGCCCGCTATTGGCCTTAATCTTTAGGGTATACGTTCCCACAGGGATATCAGCTGAATTGGGATCATTTTCATTTATCCTGGAAAAATTTAATCGCACATCCCCCATGGCTACGATACTGGTTCGATTAATAGTTTTGATCACCGCAGCTGCACTATTCTCGAGCACCGCTTGAAGTTGGGTTACCCCATCTGCCGTATCGATGGCATAAACGAATGTATGCGGCAGCAGTAGTCTATCCGCATTGCTCACATAAAGTTTATCACTAATTGTTTCCCAATGGGCAGAAATGCTGCCATCCGTTTTCCGCAAAGCTTCCCTTACATTACCTCCAAAGGCTATAATGGCACCCATCTCGTGGATTATGCCATTTTTATGAACCATTGGTTTTTTAGAAAGTGGCAAAGATGTATGATTGGGTACGGTACCTTCATTCAATTCTAAAGCATCCTTATTCGTGAAATAGAAATTGGTGGGAAGGGGGGGCCTGAGGCTTACATTTGTCATCGACTTAAATAGTGGTTCCCGGGAACTGATGGAAAATGTAAGCGAAAGTTTATCTCCAAACGCTATCCCTGGCTTATACACAATTGCCCCCGCCAAGTTTTCCACTTCTACCCCTATTCCCACAATAAATCCCAAAGCAGTCTTGGACATTACCAGTTTATATTCACGCATCTGCACCTTGGTTGCCTCTAAAGGTTGGATGGAGAAGAGCTTGTTGATATGGTATAAATTATTGGTGATTTTTTTTGTCAACACCGCTTTCTTTTCGGCCTGATTCCGTTGAAAAAAGGACATGCCATCTGCCGTGGTCAGATAATAATCGTGAAGGATCTGTACCTCAAATAGCCTCTTGAATATTGTATTACTCATCACATTCGGCGTTTGTTACCAAGGCGGTGTTCTTAATTACTTCTACAAGGGGTGCCTCTTCTCCAGAAATCTGCTGGATCCTTACCAACCGTAATTTGTACATGGCAAATGGCACCTGTTTCCCTCCGAGGGAACCCCATAAATGATTTATTTGTTCAAAGGTTAGGGTATAGAGCTCTGCATTGATTCGGAGCTCGTCCTTAATTTCTTGTGGGATATTGAGGTCGCCGGATATGGAATTAAATGGTGAATTTTTAACGGTAAAGTTTCTCTTTGCCTGAAAAAACTGGATGACTATCGAAAGTCGGCTTAAGGCAAATTCATAGGCATCTTGCAGATCCTCCCCTAAGGTGGTGGTTATCAGGATGTAGAGATTCAAAAAAACTGCGGGTTCAAGATAACGGATTCCATTTATCAGTCTAATGGTATTCGAACTGTTTTTTAAGGTGCTTTCTTCTTCGATATTGACCAGTGTAATTACAATCTTATTATTGAGGGCTCCGGTGGTATCCGTCTCCAGCATGGCAATATTGTGCAGGATAATATCATCCTGCGTTATCGAGTCACCCGGTCGTTTATTTCTAAAGACATAGTCGCTCAATTCATCCCTCAGAAGTTTTAAAGCCAATCCAATCATCGATCCTTAGGTTACAATAGTGGAATGCCGGGGAACTAAAAGTTGTTTCGGGGGAACTTAAATATTCAAGTGTTGTTGGCGAAAAGTGATAACGCGATTTGGACCAGAATTAGTTGGAGTGGTATAGGCTGCAAGGTTTAAAAATCAATCCAGAAAGGCAATCCCCATTTTTGGGGATTTTTGAAGAAGTGGCAACGCGGTTGTATTTATCCGTTTAAAAGGTCAGCGGCGCGCATAACAAGATGGGCTGTATTTTTGACCTGAAATTTCTCGATCAGGTTTTTGCGGTGCGACACCGCAGTATGGTTGCTGATATAAAGTAACTCCGCTATTTCTTTTGATGAAAAACCATCAGCGATCAATTTTAAGACCTGCTTTTCCCGAGGAGATATGGTCAAAACATTATTGTTGGTGAAACAGCTTTGGATAGATGTTGAAACAGGTTCGAAGCAATGTTCAATCTTTTCTTTATCTGAAACATCAAAAAAATAGTTGATGGCCAGCAAATGCTGCTCCAATTGATGCAACAGCAATTCGTGTTTCATACAAATTTTCTTTCCGTAAAAATCTTTGAGGTGATACAAAAGCGTAAGTTGGTCTTTCAAATAAGGATGGGAACAAAAGTCTGTTATTTGGGTTTTTACAATTCCCCTTTCTATTGGATCTATCAAGGAGTACCAATAGTCCCACCCATCACGTATGAACGCATGGTACTTATCTGCCAAGATTTCCTCGAATTTTTTATTACAATACAAAAAGCGCTTATGTTCAATCAAATAGATGCCTATCATTAGATTTTTGGAACAATCACAGGCATCAAGGATTTGTGATATTTTTGATACAAATGAATTTCCGCACAAAGTATAGGGTACCAATAAAATATCCTTTCCTGGTAGGTTCATAAGAGCGGGGTTCAATACTTGAAAATAATACTGAATTATCAAATAATAGTAAAGAATTGTGCAGGTAGTCCATTTTAATGTATGGATGGTGCATTTTCAGATGGATACATCCTAATATATGTCAATATTATGATGTAATTTCCTACTTTAGGAGTCATGCGATTTCTTTAATTCATCTCCTTTAAACGCGGTAATTCTTCTTTAATGCACCCTGCCAATCGGATCGGCCAATAACAAATACGCTCCCTAAGATCTTTGCTCGCACAAGGTACCTTGACCTTACGCAATACACCCTGCAAAATGCCTAACTTAAAGCCCCGACTCTTGGTTTCACTTGATGGGCGCTACAAACATAAATGACTCCCAAACTTGTCCCTCCTATAAATAGTTAACTAGTGACCAAGCAACCTTCCTTGGAGCTTTGCATCTAATCCATAATAAGCAATTGGTTTGGTTATGAATAAAGCGATCCTTTATTTTATCGTGCTCTTAATGGCCATCGTCTTGGCCAGCTGTGCGAAGTCAGAAAGTCCCATTAACGATAGCACCAATAGTACCGGGTTGATCGGAATCAATGGAAAATGGACCTGGGTATCCTCGTCCGGAGGCTTTGCGGGCGTTATGATTACCCCCGAAAGTTCTGGGCATACCATGGAAATCGAATTTGCGCCTGAAAACATATTTAACAAGTATGTCGACGGTAAAAAGGTATTTACTTCGCCTTATGTGTTCCAAGAAAAAGACAGTATCATCCAATATACGACCCTTGGCTTAT
>JBBKWR010000334.1:0-2927 GCA_037969055.1 Flavobacteriaceae bacterium
TGACTTGCCTCCATGGAATCAGTTCCTACCAAAAACATACCCAAGGCCTGTTTTCCCAACACTTTTATGTCCGTTCTTTTCACAGGTTGTGTATACCCTGCTTCTGCCATCAATTTTGCATGGGCTTTGGCGGTAGCAATCTGACGGTCTTTGTTGACGACCACGATATCTTTACCTTTTTGAAGAAATCCTAGATCATAGGCCTCATAGGCAGAGGTGGATACCTTTGCCATTCCTATTGTCAGGAAGTATTCTTGTAACACATTCAATTCCACATCGTTCTTTTTAAAAGTATCCTGGGCACGAACGGCAAATTCCTTTGAACCACCGCCACCAGGGATGACCCCTACACCAAACTCCACCAACCCTATATAGGTCTCGGCAGCAGCGACAACCTTATCGGCATGTAGCGATAGTTCACAACCCCCGCCCAAAGTCATGCCATGGGGCGCGGACACTGTAGGGATTGCCGAATATCGCATTCTCATCATGGTATCTTGGAACATTTTAATGGCCATGTTAAGCTCATCATATTCTTGTTCAACGGCCATCATGAAAATCATTCCAATATTGGCACCCACCGAAAAATTCGCAGCCTGATTCCCTACTACCAATCCTTGAAAGTCTTTTTCAGCCAGATCGAGGGCCTTGTTTAGGCCTGCCAATACATCGCCGCCGATGGTGTTCATTTTGGATTGGAACTCCACATTCAAAATGCCATCTCCAAGATCTTCGACGACCACACCACCATTTTTAAATACCTCCTTGGACTTTCTTATATTGTCCAATATTATAAATGCATCCTGTCCTGGTATTTTTTCAGCAGATTTCTTTTGGATATCGTAGCAATAGGTGGCGCCATCTTTAACCGTGTAGAAAGATTTTGACCCGGAGGCCAACATTTCAGGAACCCAAGGAGCAGCCTTTTCGCCCTCAGCTTTAATCAATTCAAGCCCCTTTTCGACACCGATGGCATCCCAAATTTGGAAAGGCCCGTGTTCCCAACCAAAACCGGCCTTCATCGCATCATCTATTTTATAGATATCATCTGAGATTTCTGGGATCCGGTGGGAAACATACGCGAAAAGGGCAGCAAAACTCTTTCGATAAAAATCACCGGCTTTATCCTTGCCCGCGACCAATACCTTAAAACGGTCAACTACCTTATCTATGGTCTTCGTCAATTCCAAGGTCGGAAAACTTGCTTTTTTACTGGAACGATAGTCCATCGTTTCCAGGTCCAAAGTCAAGATTTCACTTTGACCATTTTTTCCGCTAACTTTTTTGTAGAACCCTTGTCCGGTCTTGCTTCCCAACCATTTGTTTTCCATCATGGTATCGATGAAGTCTGGAAGCTTAAACAATTCGTGCTTTTCGTCCTCCTTGCAATTTTCGTAAATTCCGTTGGCCACATGTACAAGTGTATCCAAGCCAACCACGTCAACAGTTCTGAAGGTGGCCGATTTAGGACGACCGATCACAGGCCCTGTCAATTTATCAACTTCCTCGACCGTTAGGCCTAATTTCTTGACCATATGGAACAAGCTTTGGATGCTGAAAATTCCAATACGATTTCCAATGAAGGCAGGGGTGTCTTTGGCGATCACTGTAGTTTTGCCCAAGAATTGTTCACCATACCCATTTAGGAAATCCAATACTTCGGGAGAAGTTTTGGGTCCTGGGATGATTTCAAAAAGTTTTAAGTATCGTGCAGGGTTAAAAAAGTGCGTACCACAAAAATGTTTTTGAAAATCATCACTGCGACCATCACTCATAAACTTGATGGGAATGCCCGAGGTATTAGTGGTAATTAAGGTACCCGGAGTTCTATGCTTTTCGAGGTTTTCAAATACCATCTTCTTAATATCCAACCGCTCTACGACCACCTCGATAATCCAATCAACCTTGGAAACATTGGCAATATCATCCTCAAGGTTACCAGTAGAGATGCGTTGCGCAAAACTTTGATGATAAATAGGGGAGGGCTTTGATTTTAAGGCCATGGCCAACGAATCGTTGACTATGCGATTTCGCACTACTTTGTCCTTCAGAGTCAATCCTTTGGCTTTTTCCTTATCGTTCAATTCCCGTGGGACAATGTCGAGCAATAAAACCTCAACTCCTATATTTGCAAAAAGGCATGCAATACCACTGCCCATAATGCCCGAGCCGATTACCGCTACTTTTTTAATGTGCTTGTTCATTGATCAAAGCTTTATTCGTTATTAGGTTAAGGGTCAAAAATTGGTTCGATAACCTGCTCATAAACCCTATTTCACTACTTTTCAAAATCCTGAATTACTAAATGTAATTTTGGCATTTGCCACCCAACTTTACTTAGATTCATCTTTGCTGTATATACTTTTTTCTGCGATCAATTGGTCAATGGTTTCCATGACCTCAAAAAAACTGGCTAACTTTTCCTGGCTTACATGCTCCCGTACCGCTTGGTTGAACCTCAGTACCACTTCTTTGGAATCGCCCCTTTTTTCAAGTCCAAATTCTGTAAGGTGAATTAACACGCCTCTGCCATCTTTAGGGTTTGGCCTCCGTTCGATCAATCCCTTTTCTTCCATGCTCTTCAAAATACGGGACAGGCTTGTGGCTTCCATTCCCATTTTGGGGCCTAAAGCCGTGGAAGGTGTACCTGTTTTAGGGTCAACACTCAATAAGGTAAAACCAACCGCCATTGTCGAATCAAATATTTTCGCCTCTTCATTGTACATGCGGGCAACGGCTTGCCATGTGGCACGCAATGCATAATCTATGGTGATATCTTTCATTGTCTTGTTGTGGGAGTTCAAATATAGATAAATATATTATGCATGCATAATATATCTTTCTTATTTTTTTGTTAATGGATTGGAAAGTTATCGGTAAGACAAACTTTAAAGATTTTACAGGAAGATCTGTAATATATAGGTAAG
>JBBKWR010000335.1:0-6012 GCA_037969055.1 Flavobacteriaceae bacterium
AGTGGCAGTATTTGTGGATATCATGAGAATATTGAATGAGTATCCAACTGCAAGGTTCACCGTAGAAGGCCATACAGACAGTGTTGGTAGTGAAAAATTAAACCAATCGTTGTCTGAAAGCCGAGCTAACTCGGTTAGGGATTTCTTGGTCAAAGAAGGTATCGGAGCTGCTAGGTTGCAAGCTATCGGTTATGGCGAAGCCAAGCCAATTGCACCGAATACTAACAGTGCAGGTAGAACACAAAACAGAAGGGTAGAAATTAACTTGATCAAGTAAGTTTCGATCTTAAATAAATTCAAAGCCCTGGCGTTTACGTCAGGGCTTTTTTTATTTTTACCCATGCAAAGTTTTTTGGAAGAGACAGTATCGGAAGTCCTAACAAAGTACGCTCCTTTGGAAGACTTGATATTTGTACTTCCCAGTAAACGCGCCGGTTCCTTTGTAAGGAACGCCATTACAAAAGCTGTTCAACAGACCGTATTCTCCCCAACGATTTATAGCGTTGAGACTTTTGTGGAAAAGCTCTCGGGCATTTCTTACGCTAGCAACACGGAACAACTCTTTGAACTATATGAAACCTATTCGAACATCACAAAAGGGGACAAAGATTCTTTCCATGCTTTTTCCAAATGGGGCCAAGTGGTCCTGCAGGATTTTAATGAAATAGACCGCTACCTTATCGATGCGTCAAAAATGTTCTCAAATCTTTCTGCCATTCAGGAAATAAGTATTTGGTCGCCTGAAACCAAAAAGACCAAAATGATGGAGGATTACCTATCATTTTGGAGCAACTTGGAAGACTTATATCACAAATTTAATAAGACCCTGGTCGATAAAGGTTTGGGCCATCAGGGCCTGGTGTATCGCCTCGCTTGTCAAAATTTGAATACATATCTGGACACCCATTCCAAAAAAATACATGTTTTCGTGGGCTTCAATGCCTTGAATGCCGCTGAAAACAATATCATCCAAACCATACTGGCTTCCGGGTCCGGCGAAATATACTGGGATATCGATTCCTATTTTTTGGACGATCAGGTACATGACGCAGGTTATTTTATCCGTCACCATCAACATACATGGGAAGCATTGAAAAATTCCCCCCTTAAAGGGCTTAGCAACCATTATCTCGACAAAAAGAATATTGAGGTCATTGGGGTTCCAAAAAGGGTGTCTCAAGCGAAATATGTGGGCCAGATTTTAAAACGATTACACCTAAATGATCCAAGCCTGTTAAAAAGTACCGCTGTGGTGCTCGGCGATGAATCGTTGCTCAATCCTATTCTCAATTCAATTCCCAAAGAATTGACCGAGGTGAATATAACCATGGGCTATCCATTGGATAAGACCCCACTGGCTGGTCTTTTTACACAATTCCTAAACCTGTATGTCAATAAAGATCCGCAAGGTTGGTTCTATAAACCCATTTTGGATATTTTATCCCATCCCTCTGTACAATTGTTACTTTCAAACCAAAGACAAAGCTTGGCAGCCCAATTATCGGACAACATCAAAAGTAACAATTGGACCTACCTAACGTCTAAAAAGCTTAACACAGCTGGTGAAGGGGACCCTAACATTTCGTTGCTTTTCTTTGAAGGGGAACAGCAGCCCGAAGAACTTGTTGATAAATGCTTGGCACTTATTCACGTACTTAAAGAGAAGATTCACGAGGGTTCCGATCCCCTTTCGATAGAATATCTGTATCGCTTTTATAGGCTGTTCAATCAAATACGAACGCTTATGGTAGCGCATCATTTTATCCAAGACATAAAATCTTTGGCAAGCCTTTACAAAGAACTATTATCATCCGAAACCCTCGATTTTCAGGGGGAGCCCTTAGAGGGGCTTCAGATCATGGGCCTTTTGGAAAGCAGGAACCTCGATTTTGAAACAGTAATCTTAACCTCCGTCAATGAAGGTATATTACCCGCGGGCAAATCGAACAATTCGTACATCCCCTTTGATCTAAAAAAATATTTTGGCCTTCCGACCTACAAGGAAAAGGACGCGGTTTACACCTATCACTTTTACAGGTTATTACAACGCGCAAAGAATATATATCTGCTATACAACACAGAACCCGATGTATTGGAAGGTGGGGAAAAAAGCAGACTCCTGCACCAACTATTGACAGATAACAATAGATTAGGGGATATACGGGAAGAAATCGCAGCACCTTTTATCAATCCCACCATCAAATCCTTTGATGTATTGAAAAAGGACCCTGGACTCATGGCGCTGATCAAAGAACATGCCCGCGTAGGTTTCTCCCCTACTTCCTTGAGCAATTACATTAGAAACCCCCTCGAATTCTATAAGCGGAACTTATTAAAAATTGATGAGGTGGACGAAGTGGAGGAAACGGTGGCGGCCAACACGCTTGGAACGATCGTGCACGACACCTTGGAAGACCTGTTTACCCCATTTATTGGGGATTACCTTAGCGTGGAAGGATTACAATCCGCCAGGGTGTCGATCAAGGTTTTGGTAAAGCACCATTTTGCAAAAAACTATTTGGAGAGCCAGATCGATCGCGGTAAAAACTTGATCGCGTACAATGTTGTAGTTCGGTATGTGGAGCATTTTTTGGACATGGAAATAGATGCCGTGAAAGTACATCAAATAAAAATCCTTGCCCTAGAACATAATATGAAGATCGCGCTCCAGATTCCTGAAATCGATTTCCCAGTCTTTTTAAAAGGAAAACTCGACCGTATCGATACCAAAGATGGCCTTTTAAGAATCATCGATTACAAGACAGGTGCGGTAACTCAAAATCAACTTGAGATCGTTGCTTGGCAAGACATAACCACAGATCATAAATACAGCAAGGCATTTCAACTGCTCTGCTATGCGGCCATGTACCATGCGAACGCCTCGGTAGATATGATCGAGGCCGGTATCATTTCCTTTAAAAAATTAAAATCGGGATTCCTAAAATTCTCGAAAAAGGACAAAAAAGGAAATGGCGCCAAAAAAATACCCCAAATTACGCAAGGAACCTTGTCCGAATTCATGCCCGAACTCAAAAAATTGGTTCGAGAAATTTGTAATCCCAAAATGGATCTTGAAGAGAAGGAAGTATGATTGCTTTTTAAGAATGTTTCGAAGTTATAAACTTCGTGAAGCATAGGCGATGAAAAGTTGCAAGCTTCGCACAGTGGGTATTGTTAATTGATAATTATCTATTGTAAATGCTACTTCAAATCAGGTCTTGATGGCCTTACCTCTATCTTGCTCGGCAAGGTACGTGGGTGCATTTTTAATAGGTCCAGGACCAGATCCCCTATATCTTCGGGCTGTATCTTCCAGGCATCGGCTTTTGAGGGTTCGTGATTGTTGAAGTGGGTGGCCACCGAACCTGGCATTATGGTAGAAATCTTGATATCGTATTTTCTGAGATCCAGCATTGCGGCCTGTGTAAATCCTACCACCCCAAATTTGGTGGCGTTGTATCCCGCCCCATTGGCAAAAAAATTGGTGCCCGCCAAGCTCGCAAGGGTCATGTAGTACCCTTTGGACTTTTTGAGGGCCGCGACCGAAGCTTGTAGGGTATGGAAGACGCCATTTAAGTTGGTGTCGATCATTTCATGCCAGTGGGCTTCCGACATTTCATCAATAGGGGCAAAATGCCCTACGCCAGCGTTGGCCAGGACCACGTCCAGTTGGCCCCACTTATCCAAAATTCCTTGCACCGCCTGCTGTTCGTCGCCGTGTTTTGACACATCTGATTGTATGGCCAGTACCCTATCTGCAAGGTTTAAATATTTTGCTGCTGCTTCAACAGTTTTTAAGGTACGGCCACTTATGGCAACCCGCATTCCAGCGTCCAGTAATTTTTTGGCCACCCCAAGGCCTATTCCTTTAGAGCCCCCGGTGATATAGGCCACTTTATTGTTTAAGTCCATATATTTTGCTTTTTATAAAGATACACTTATGCAGGCCCCGTTAAAATGGGAATACGTTATAGTTTTTATAAAATAGTGCCGTGGTTGTATGTGTATCAAGGCTGCTTAAAAATAATTTCAATTGCTACACATTGCCCGTATATTTTCAAAAGGAGATGGGAGAGATTACAGGGTTTTAAACGATAGCGGACAAGTCGTTCCGATTAAACCTTTATACGGCCCCGGTATTTTAGCTTCGACCTTAACCCCGTTCGATTGGCATACTTCTAATGCATATGGGTATTGTGCTTTAAATTTTGTTATAGCTTTTTTCTTGGGCGAGGTTTTTCATTATGGGAATAAGCGAATCCCAATTATTTTGCTCGGCCTGCATCAAGTATAAACGATTGTGCGTGTGCCCGCTATTCAACATAGCCACGTTTATTTTATCCTGGGTATCGTACATGTTTTTAATTCAAGTATTTTCTATAATATTTTTGTTCATTACGGCAAAGCTTTTATTCGCGAATTTGACCATCACCATAAATATAATATTTGTTGGTAACCAACTCGTTCAGACCCAAGGGACCCCTATGGTGCAATTTGTCGGTACTTATGGCCAACTCTGCCCCTACGCCCATTTGACCGCCATCCGTAAATCGAGTCGATGCATTTTGGTATACCGCCGCGCAATCTACTTCCTCCATAAAAAGTTTTGCCGTATCATCGTTTGTAGTCATTATGGTTGCCGAATGCCCCCCTGAATGGGTATTTATTGTTTCAATAGCGTTCTGCAAGGAATCAACGGAACCGATACAACATTTCATGGCCAAAAATTCCTCTTTCCAAACGGATTCGTCCTTAATAAGTGGCTCATCCTTTAAAACCTTCTTCGTATATTCATCTACCAAGATGGAGATGCCATTGTGCTGTAGGATGTCCCCTAACTCAGTCATTTTTGCCCGATAATTGTCGAGATGGGTATTTATTAATATTTTATCCAGCGCATTACAGGCCGATATTTTATCCGTTTTCGCATTCAGAATAACCTTAATACTTTTTTCCCAATCCGCAGCCTGGTCTACATATAAAAAGTTGTTGCCCCGTCCACTGACCAGAACGGCGCAATTGGCATGCTCCTTTACAAAGGATATCAATCGTTCGCCACCCCTTGGAACGATCAGATCCAATTTTTCAGTTGGGTGCTTTAAGAACTGCTGGGTCTCGTTTCGGTCCATGGTCAGCAATTGAATATAATCTGTTGGTAATCCATTTTCCTGTAACGCCCTATGCCAAAAATCTACAAGAATGGTATTGGTGTGCAAGGCTTCCTTACCTCCCTTCAAGAGAATTTTATTATTTGCTTTGAACGCGAGAACGGCAGCCTCAATGGTCACATCCGGGCGTGACTCATAAATAATCATAATGGTACCAAATGGTGCCGTTTTGTTGATGATCTTTAGACCGTTTTGCAATTCTTTGCTGGTAATCTCCTTGTTGACCGGATCGTCCTGACCACGAACAGCCTTAACGGCCCGTATCATTTCCTCTATCTTATTATGGTCAACGACCAAACGCTCATAAAGTGCCTGATCATCCTTATCGAACAGATCAAGGTCTTTTTTATTGGCTTCCAGCAAGTGGGTACGGTTTTCATCTAAAATCCGGACCATGCCTTCTAAAACGTTATTCTTTATTTTTGTTTCCAGTAATTTCATGCTAAACTTCTATTTTTTCTATGGCTACTTTGGTGCCCACATTTTTTCCTTCAATAATATCTATAATTGTACGGTCTTTTTTCCCGTTAGCGATATAGGTCGGAATGTTATTGGCCGCTGCCTTCTGCGCGAAATCCAATTTGGAACCCATTCCGCCCCTACCTTCTTCCGCTTGTTTGTTACTATCCTTGATATATTTATCCAAATTTTCATCAGGATTTACATTTTGAACCAGATTACTGTTCTCTTCATTTGGATGCCCAGTATACAAACCATCGATATCGGTCAAAATAATCAACCTATCGGCATTCATCAATTGGGCTATCAAACTTGCCAGTTCGTCGTTGTCCGAAAACATGGACATGGTGACCGATACGGCGTCGTCTTCATTGGCTATGGGAAT
>JBBKWR010000336.1:0-10593 GCA_037969055.1 Flavobacteriaceae bacterium
GGAATACTTGAGGCGTTTTTTACTAAAAGAGGTTTAAGGCCTTGAATGACACTTGCATAGTTGCCCGAATAAAATTTTGAAGAAAAATACAGATTGTCAAAATTGAAGTTTTCCGGAAAAAGTTTTTTCCCTTCGGCAATATATTTTTCAGCTTCTGTAAATTTCTTTTTATACATATTGGCATTGGCAACAATTACATATCCGTTCCAGTCGGCGGGGTCGGAACTGATCGCATCAAGACCCAGTTTTTCTGCTTTATCAAACGCACCCATCCAAAGCAGGAAATACGCATACCTGTTTTTGATCAAAGAAGCCGATGGATTGAGTTTAATGGATTTTTCAAAGTCCTTTTTTGAAGCAGGGAAATCGAGTTCAATGGTCCATGCCAATAAGGCAAGCGCGGAATAACCTTATGCTAGATCGGGGTCAATCGTGACAGACCTGTCGGCAAATTCTTTGGTTTCCCGAATGACATTAACATCGGAATAATTGCCGGCCCCATTGATTTTCCAGATCATGGCCAAAGCTAGATAGGCATAAGAGGGTGCAAACGTTGAATCTAACGCAACAGCTTGTTGATTATATTCAATGCTCTTATCATACTTCTGTTCTTTATAGGTGTACATGCCTTTGAGGTAAAGTGAATAAACCTCGGGATCTGTATGTTTCTTGGTTAATCTTGGTTTTTCCTCATTGGTAAGTGTAATTTTAAGTTTCTCAACAATTTTATTGGCAATGCTGTCCTGGATCGCAAAAATATCTTTTGATTCGTTATCAAATCGTTGTGACCATATTGTTGAATCCTCTTTTACGCTGATAAGCTTCGTGATAATCCTGAGCATATTCCCGGATTTTTGTATGCTTCCTTCCAGGACAATATTTACGTTCAGTCTTTCTCCTATCGTGCGGGCATCTAAATCTTTTCCTTTGTATTGAAAAGAAGAAGTGCGCCCGATAACTTTTAAATCTTTAATGATCGTTATGGAATTGATTATTTCATCTGCCAATCCATCACTGAGGTATTCCTGGTCCTTCCCGGGGCTCATATCTGTAAAGGGTAGGATAGCAATTGATTTTACACTCGTTCCGAGGACAACCTTTTTTGTGGGGAGAAAGTTGCTGAGAAAGTATCCCGTTGCCAAAAGGGCTATTACGGCTAAAAAAACCATTAGGGTCTTTGGCTTAGGTCTTATTTTCCGGACAAACCAGGAAGACGGACTAACGGGATTGGTTTCTGTAATCACCTGGTAGATCTTTACAGGTTCTTTTACATTTTTGAGGGCTTGCGTTCTTACAAACCGGGTCACAATGTCTTTCTTGTTGAGCACATTATCATGAACTACTTCTGAGACAAAAATGCTTCCGGGATTGGCGATGGCCTGTATCCGAGAAGCGATGTTCACCCCATCACCAAACACATCTTCATTCTCAAAAACCACTTCTCCCAGATGAATCCCAATCCTTAATTGGAATTCTTTTTGGGCATTACATTCTTCCTGCATTTTAATAGCTGCATATACAGCGTCAGAAACGGTATTGAAACTGGCCATTACCCCGTCCCCCAATTCTTTTATCCATCTGCCATTAAATTGTTCAATGACGGGTTTTTGTAATTGTCGGTTTTACCCAACAATTCAAAGGCTTTGTGTTCATCATTTCCCATTAATGTGGTGTATCCGACAATGTCAGTAAACATAATTACAGCAAGCTGACGGGATTGGCCCATAGCGCATAAATTAATTTAAATGATCTACCACGTTCATCAAATTGTAATTGCTTGTGAATACTTCATGACGCACTTGCTAATTGCCTATAATCGACATTCCATCAAGTACCAGTATAAAGATATAGATAGGGAGCACGTGTTGATTTAAAAAGGGGCCTTAATTTAGATCGAGGGGCGATTTTAATTATATCGAATTAAACTGAACCCAATCGTATTTCTCTTTTAAATCAACGTTTTCCCAACACCATAAGCAGCTGATTTTCTTTTTTTGGTCCAATGCCAAAGTATTGAGGGATCTATTTTATATTGGTCCACGACTTCTTGACTTGTCATTAATTCCTCGCGTTCCTTCGGCTGAAACTGGGTTTTTGTGCAATGCGCGCCTTCTAAAATTTGGAGAAAATGTATTGGAAAACAGTATCGTAAAGCTTTACAAAGTTGTAACGCTTAAATTCAATCTACCGTATGGTGAGAAAGTGGAACGCGCAGCATTGTGTTATCAATCAAATTACCAGGGGGGACCTCAGAAATACTACCCCAATTGTTGAGGATTTTTGTTTCTCTATTGCGCTATTTCCTGACAAAGTTCGATCAGTACCCCATTGGTAGATTTGGGATGCAAAAAGGCCACCCATTTGTTGTCGGCGCCCCGCTTGGGATCCTCGCTTAAAACCACAAAGCCTTCTTTTTTTAAGCGCGAAATTTCTGAGACAATATCCGCCACCGCAAAGGCGATATGGTGTACCCCTTCCCCATTTTTTTCCAAGAATCTGGCCACCGGCCCCTCAGTATCCAAAGCTTCCAACAATTCTATTTTGTTCGGGCCCGCTTTGAAGAACGAAGTGCGCACCCTTTCTGAGGCCACTTCCTCGATTTTATAGTGCGGCGCCCCCAACAATTTTGCGAACAACTCGTTCGAAGCGTCGAGGTCTTTTACCGCAATACCGATATGCTCTATTTTGTTCATTTGAATATCTCCCAGCTGTTGGGTATTTAAAAATACCAGTGAATTCAAAAGTACAATTTTGGCGCAACACTGACTTATTTAATTGGCTACTGCCTCGCTCCCCCTTCCATGTGCTCAGGAGGTCAGGGCTTCCCAAGTTCTTTACGACTGTATTCACACCACTACAAAAAAAGAAGATCCACCAAAGAGCTTTGCGCAAAAGAGACCGGCCTATTTTTCTTTTTGATAGCAATCAAGGGATTTTCACTTCGGCCCCAGGAAGCCATCCATAGAGCATTTCGCATAGCGAAAGCGGCCTGGATGGCGCGGCTGTGGAAATCGCGTAGATTTCGAGAAAAGAAAAATAAGCCTAGCCTTTTTTGTTTCTTTTTTTGGCGATGAAAAAAGAAAGAAGAAGAAACAAATTTCCTCAACAGTGGTTAGTCTATGTGCATAAGGTCGTGGCGGACCCGCTAAGCATCCTTCGACTGCGCTCAGGATGACAGGATTTACTAATGTGTTTAGGATGACAGGGCTTCCCGAGTTCTTTACGCCCGCCATCCCTACACTACAGAAAAAGAAGACCCACCAAAGAGCAATGCATAATAGAGACCGGCCTATTTTTTCTTTGCCTCATTTAGTCTGCTCTAACTCCCCGCATCCGCTATCCAAAAAGGCGTAGTATGGGCTACAATGGTCAACAAGAAAAATTCCACCCTTTAGGGCAAGGGAAGGAATTTTTGTGCTAAAAACACTATTTAAACATGAAGGTTTTTAAGAAATAGTGGTGGTGCAAGCGGAAGTGCGTTTCGCGCAGCGAAAAAGAGCATGCAGCGATAGCAACAGCCACGGTTTTGGTGGCGACCAAAAATTTCCTATAAAACCTTCTTGATGTTTTGGTTCGTTTTATATCAAGATAAAATGAACGAACAATAATTAATGGCTTGAACAAATACTAATGATGGCTACTTTTTTCATCAATAGAAAAAAGTAGTATAGGAAATGGGGCTAAACTCGGTCCAAGGCTTCCCTAGTTCATTACGCCCGCCATCCCTACACGACAGAAAAAAAAGACCCTTGCAAGGAGCATTCGGGCAAAGAACCCGGCCTATTTTTCTATTTGTGGCCTGCCGGCCTCTGGCCGGGAAATCCAGTTATTTTTTAAAAGGAAGGTTTTAAGAAATAGTGGTGGTGCAAGCGGAAGTGCGTTTCGCGCAGCGAAAAAGAGCATGCAGCGATAGCAACAGCCACAGTTTTGGTGCTAACCAAAAATTTCCTATAAAACCTTCTTGATTTTTTGGTTCATTTTATTCATGTAATTTTTATAGCTTTTTAAAGGTATTCATGAATGCTGCGCATTTGTATCAAGACAAAATGAACATACAATAACTAATGGCTTGTACAATTACTAATTATTGCTACTTTTTTAATCAATGGAAAAAAGTAATAAAGGAAATGATTTATTATGAAGAAGCAGCCAAGCCTTTCCCGCCTAAATGCCCACGGCGGGCAGGTTTGTTTCTTTTTTGGCGATGAAAAAAAGAAAGAAGAAGAAGAAACAAATTCCCTAAACAGTAGTTAGTCTATAGGCTTAAGGTCGTGGCGGGCACGCTAAGCATCCTTCGACTCCCATGCCCGTACCCCGCCAGGACAGCTCTGTCGGGCTGGCGTTCAGGCGGGCGCTCAGGATGACAGAGCTTGCCATTGAACTAGTGGGCAAAGAGACCGGCCTATTTTAATTTTTTTGGCTACTTTTTTCATCAATGGAAAAAAGTAGTAAAAGAAATAGCCGTGGCCCCCTAAAATAGGGATTGAATAATTTTGTATGTACTTTTGCCCCATGGAAACACAGCGACAGAAGAAGATAGCGGGCGTCATACAAAAAGATATCGTCGACATCCTACAACGCGCCGCCATCGATGGGGGCCTACGGAGCATCATCATCTCGGTATCCAAGGTAACGGTCACCACCGACCTCTCCATCGCCAAGGTCTATCTGAGCATTTTCCCTGTAAAAGAAGCCGAAGCCCTTATGGAAGGCATAAAGTCGAACCAGCCGCTGATCAAACATGAGCTCTCGCAACGTACCAAAAATCAGTTGCGGCGGGTACCGAAACTTTTATTTTTCCTGGACGATTCCCTGGATTATATCGAAAACATCGAAAAGTCCCTAAAAGGGGAAGAGAACCCAATGAAGAACAGGGACCTACTGCCCAAAAGAAAAAAAACCTAAGCTTGAACTTTCCGTTCTACATCGCCAAGCGGTACCTGCGATCCAAGAGCAGCCAGAATGCGGTGAATATCATTAATTTTATCACCTTCTTGGTGATCGTCATCGGGTCGGCCGCACTTTTTATCGTGCTTTCCGGATTTGCGGGACTCAAAACTTTTAGCCTTTCCTTTAGCAATTCCTTCGATCCCGACCTCAAAGCCGTGCCCTCCACTGGAAAATTCTTTGCCATCACCCCCGCACAGGAAGCGTCGCTCGGTAATCTCGACGGACTCACCTCTTATTCCAAAGAACTGGAGGAGAAAGTGCTCTTATCACACCGTGAAAAAAACCACCTCGCCTACATAAAGGGCGTCGATTCGAATTATACCAAGGTTACCGGTATCGATAGTACCATTATTTATGGGAATTGGGACATCAATGAATTGCAGGGCGTAGCGGGCATCGAGATCGCAAATCTATTGGGCGTCTCCATCAACGAATTTAGGAACCCCTTAAAAATACTTGCCCCAAAACCTGGTAAAGGGTCCCTGTCCCAACAGTCCAAACTGGTGAACGAGCTCAGTCTGGTGCTTGGTGGACTCTATGCGGTAGAAGAGAATTTGGACAAGAAATATGTATTTGCCGAGCTCCCCTTGGTGCAGGCCCTGTTGGAGAAAGACAGTGCCCAGCTGTCGGGCATCAATTTCAAAGTAAAAGATTTGGAAGATCTCCCGGCGCTCAGAAAACAAATAGGGGCGATTATGGGCGACAACATCCTCCTTAAAAACAGGCAGGAGCAGAACAGTACGCTCTACAAAATGCTGAACACCGAAAACCTGGTCACCTATTTGATCTTTACCTTGGTATTGGTCATCGCCCTGTTCAATGTGGTCGGGGCCATTACCATGATGATCCTCGACAAGCAACACAATTCAAAAACGCTGTATGCCCTGGGCACCACCCTGAAAGAATTGCGGCAGATCTATTTTGTACAAGGACTTTTGGTCACGAGTTTGGGCGGATTTATAGGCGTATTGTTGGGCTCGCTCCTTATTCTCTCGCAACTGGCCTTTGGCTGGTTAAAGATCACCCCTTCCCTGGCCTACCCGGTCGAATACCTGTTGACCAATGTATTCATCGTTTTGGCCACCATTATTATTTTGGGCATCATCTCCTCCAAGATCGCCAGCAATAGGGTGAACCGAAAATTGATCGCCCAGCAGCTCTAGACAGTCATCCGGTCATGAAAATAAATCGTATTAATGGGAATTAAAAGGCTCCGTTTCAATCAGGACTAGTCCTGCAATGCAAGGCTATGCCGTGCGCTAGAAGGATGCGCAGAACTGGTAATTGCCAAACTTTTCCAGCGCCTCGTCGAACGCCGCAAAAACATCGGCCGATCCGTCACTGGTGACCATCTTCATCCGCAGCTCCTTAAAGTCCGGGATACCCTTAAAATAATTGGTATAATGGCGCCGGGTCTCGAAAACCCCCAATTTTTCGCCCTTCCAATCGATGGCCATCTGCAAATGCCTTTTGGCGGCCTCCACCCGTTCTTCCATAGAAGGGGGCAACAAATGCGTCCCTGTCTTAAAATAGTGTTTTACTTCCTTAAAAAACCAGGGATAGCCGATACTGGCCCGGCCGATCATCGCGCCATCCAGACCGTATTCGTCCCTCATTCTCAAGGCCGCTTCCGGAGTATCCACATCGCCATTTCCAAAAACGGGGATGTGCATCCGCTGGTTGTTCTTTACAGTGGCAATCGGGGCCCAATCGGCCTCTCCCTTGTACATTTGGGCACGGGTCCTGCCATGGATGGCGATGGCCTGGCAGCCAACGTCCTGCAACCGTTCGGCGACCTCAACGATCTTGATCGAACCCTCGTCCCATCCCAATCGGGTCTTCACGGTGATGGGCAAATGGGTACGTTCCACCATGGCCTTGGTCAGGGAGACCATCAGGTCAATATCTTTTAAGATGCCCGCTCCGGCCCCTTTGCTGACCACCTTTTTAACGGGGCAGCCAAAATTAATATCGATGATGTCGGGTTTGCTGGCTTCAACAATATCTACCGATTGCAGCATCGAGTCCAAGTTGGCCCCAAAAATTTGGATGCCCACGGGACGTTCTTTTTCGTAAATGTCGAGTTTCATGACGCTCTTTGCGGCGTCCCGTATGAGTCCTTCAGAAGAGATGAATTCCGTATACACTACATCGGCCCCCTGCTCTTTACACAAGGCACGAAAGGGCGGGTCGCTCACATCCTCCATGGGCGCCAGCAACAACGGGAAATCGGGCAATTGTATATCTCCTATTTTGGGCATTATCTCGCTTCCACTAATTTGGAGGGCAAAATTACGGAAAATTCACGAGTTTGCGTTCAGGTAGTGGGATGCACGCCGTTTATACCCTAGAAGTAAGGAGCTGGGGGTGGTCGGTTGGGCATGGCATTTTGTTGTGCAACATCTTAGTCATCTGGTTCGATATGGATCAAAACGTGTCCTAAATTCGGGATATCCTTTCGCAAATGATCTTTTAGATGATGGGCGATGTCGTGTCCTTCTTTTACCGAGATGCTGCCGTTTACAATGGCATGAAGGTCTATATGATATTTCATTCCCGCCTTTCGGATAAAACATTTTTCGGTGCCCACTACTCCTTGTACTTCTAAAGATTTCTCTCTTATTTCAAGTAAAAGTTCGCCATACAACTGCTCATCCATGATCTCGCCCAAAGCTGGTCTGAAAATCAGGTAACTGTTGTACAAAATAAAAGAAGACGCGAAAAGAGCGGCCCAGTCGTCGGCTGTCTCATAACCTTTGCCAAAAATGATGGCGATCGATATACCGATAAATGCCATGATCGAAGTTATGGCATCACTGCGATGGTGCCATGCATCCGCTTTAAGAGAGGAGCTGTTGGTTTCCTTACTCTTTTGAATCACGATTCGAAAGGAGATTTCTTTCCATAAAATGATAGCGCCCAAAACAATCAATGTCCATGATTTTGGGACCTTATGAGGGGTCCTGATATGTTCGATGCTTTCATAGGCGATTATGGTCGCCGAGGTCACCAGAAAGGCGACCACCAAAAATGTAATCAACGGTTCTATTTTTCCGTGTCCGTAAGGATGGTTCTCGTCTGCCGGTCTTTTGGCGTATTTAAACCCCAACAAAACCAGAAAGGAGGAAAAAATATCGGTGGTCGATTCGATCGCATCGGCGATCAACGCATAGGAATTTCCAAAAATCCCCGCAGCTCCTTTAATGAGCGCCAATCCCGTATTTCCAATGATGCTGAAATAGGTTGTTCGAATGGCGGTTTGCTCGTTATTCATTATTTTTTGATGTTGCCCCATTTCCAGTATCCAAAATGCTTCGCAAGAAAACGTTTCAGAACACAATATCTACTTGGATCTTCTTCCCTTGCCGCTCCACGATAACCTTGGTCTTATTGCCCTCGTCAAAGACCGACAGGGCGCGCATATAGCTCATCATGTCCACCACCGTACTGTCCCCCAGTTGCACCACCACATCCCCTTTTTGTAGGCCCGCTTTTTGCGCGGGCCTGTCCTCGCTGATGCCATCGATCCGCATCCCTTTGCCATCGAACAGATAATCGGGCACCACGCCAAGGGCCACTTTAAAACGTGGGACTTCCTCGCTCTCGTTTTTTGTTTTCTTAAAAACGAGTTTGTCGTCATCGTCCAGTTCCGTGATCAGCGCCATGATATAATCGCCGATCAACCGCATTCCCTTAAAATTAAGTTTGTCCGAATCGTCGGTAGGCTTATGGTAATCTTCATGTTGTCCCGTAAAAAAATGCAGGACGGGGAGGTCCTGTAAGTAAAAGGAAGTGTGGTCGGAGGGTCCGACGCCCGATTCGCTGAGCACCAGTTTAAATCCGGGATTGGTGGCCTGCAGGGCCTGGTTCCATTTGGGGGAGGTGCCCACGCCACTGATCGATAAGGTGCTGTCGGGACGCAGTCTGCCCACCATATCCATATTCAACATATAGTTGGCTTTCGTAAGGTCGATGGTCGGGTTCTTCACAAAATAATTGCTGCCCAAGAGTCCCATTTCTTCCCCGGAAAATGCGATAAAAAGATAGTTGTTGCCGTGGTCTAGTCCTTTGAGCCGCTGCGCGAGCTGAAGGAGCAACCCCACCCCACTGGCATTGTCATCCGCCCCGTTGTGGATGGCCTTGCCTTCCCGGTATAAAGAGCCTTGCCCTCCCATTCCCAAATGATCGTAATGTGCGCCGATAATGACCGTTTTATCGGCCTTATTGTCCAAAAATCCCAGGACATTGGTACCTGTGATGCTGCTGTCCCCGACCGTAAATTGTAGTTCTTGGTGGGGGTCATTTTTGGGCTTGAAAGTAAAGGTCTGATAAAAACTGCCGGTATTTCCTTTGGGTTGCAGCCCTATTGTTTTCATACGTGCCTCGATATACTGGGCGGCCATGAGTTCCCCTGCGGTACCGGTTTCCCTGCCCGCCAGGGAATCACTGGCCAAAAAGGCAACGTCTTCTTGGAGGCTGATGGGTTTGGGTTTTTCGTGCCTGCAGGATATTATGGCAAGCAAAAACAAGGGGATGAAGATTTTTTTGATCATTTTTGAAGGTAATTTTCAGTAAAATTAAGCATCCTATGAGGAAATTGTTTGTGTTGATCGCAATAATCACGGTAGTAAGTTGCGGGCAAGCTCCAAAAAAAGAAGTACAGTCGCCGACCCAAAAATCTTTGATGGCCGGATCCGATACCCTCATTTATCCGGAAGAAAAATATTTTAAGAGCATCCGCCAGATCACTTTTGGGGGAGACAATGCTGAAGCATATTGGAGTTTTGACAATAAAAAGATGGTCTTCCAATCGAATAATAAGGCCTGGGGGCTGGAATGCGACCAGATGTTCCTGATGGAACTGGGCGAAGATTTTAAGGACCACAAACCGCCCATGATCAGTACTGGAAAAGGGCGTACCACCTGTGCCTATTTCTTGCCCGATGGCAAGCACTTCTTGTACGGATCTACCCATCTGGCCGGAGCGGAATGCCCAGAAGTGCCCTTGCGCAAGAACGGGAAATACGTGTGGCCGGTCTATGCCTCCTTTGATATTTTTGTGGCCGACCTGGAAGGTAATATTACGGCGCAGCTTACCAAAGAACCTGGCTATGATGCCGAGGCCACCCTATCCCCCAAAGGCGATAAGATCGTCTTTACCTCGGCCCGCAGTGGTGATCTGGAACTCTATACCATGGATCTGGATGGCAGTAATGTGAAACAGATCACCGATGAACTCGGTTATGATGGCGGGGCCTTCTTTTCCCCAGACGGGACCCAGCTCATCTTTAGGGCTTCCCGGCCCAAAACGGAGGAGGCCATCAAAGAATACAAGGAGTTGTTGGCACAGGGACTTGTGCAGCCCACTGAAATGGAACTCTTTATCTGCAATGCGGACGGCAGTGACCTACGGCAGCTCACCTTTTTGGGCAATGCCAATTGGAGTCCGTTTTTTCACCCCTCCGGCAAGAAAATTTTGTTTTCCAGCAATTTCGAGGCCGAGAAAGGGTTCCCGTTCAACCTGTATTTTATAGATGTGGATGGGAAAAATTTGGAAAGGGTTACCCATGGCGAAACCTTTGATGCCTTTCCGGTATTTTCCAGCGACGGCAAATATTTGGCCTTTTCGAGCAACCGGAACAA
>JBBKWR010000337.1:0-10503 GCA_037969055.1 Flavobacteriaceae bacterium
GGGATGCCCGCTTTGGGGTCACCGAACAGCTTATCGTATACCGTAAAACAAGATTGACATTGATGCACTACCCGTGCGGAAACATCTTCGGTTTTCTTGATGGCTTTTACTTTTTCTTCAGTTTGGCCCAATTGTTCAAAGTATTTTTTGCTGAGTTCCATCAAAAGACCTGGGAGTTCTATTTTGTCCACGTCGTTGGCGTACGCTTCGTATATCTGGGTGTTGGGATCAAAGTTTTTAAAATACAATACGTTATAAGTGGGGCGAATATCATAAGATTTGACAAGGGTCGGTTGCGTGTTCTTTTCGATAATGACCGATGCAAAATGTGACCTTTTGCCAGCTATGTTGCTCAAACCAAAGGTGAGGCCATAGGTACTTATATCGTTTTGGTCAAAGGTGCGCACCAAGAACTTTTTTAGTTCCAAAGCTTCCAGATCATCTACAGGTACATGCCAGTTCATTTCCAATTGGGAGTGCCGTGCGTTGATGCCCCATTGGCCCAAAAAACGTTCCAAATCGGCCCTACTTTTACCTTTTATATTTTTAGTGATAAAAGACTTCCATGGGGTGATACATATTTTACCGATACTGTTATCCAAACAGAACTCACAGAATTCCTTTAGAAAGGCAATATCATAGCGGTTGTTGCGCCAATAGAGTCCTAACCAAAATTGATCCAAACCCATTCTGTTCATGCCTTCATAATAAGGAAAGGTAAGGTAGGGCACCTCCAGCTCTTTTTCTATGGTTTTATTGTTGGTATCCAAGTTCTTGTTCAGCACAAAAAACAGTTCGTCCACATCGTGAATATCCTCATAAATTTCTTCCACGGCTTTAGAAATCGTATGGATATCCCAGCTATAAATAAGCACAGGATAGTAGGCAGAGCGCTCCCAATGTGGCAACTTGATATTCAAATACCAATAGTCCTCACTTTCAGCAGCAATGAAATTTAAGTTCCCATTAAAAATTGGAACCAGGCGTTGCTTTGGATCGGTAATGTTTATTTTTAGTTTGGGCAGGTAATCAAATCCCTCTAAAATATAGAGGTATGTGGACCCTTTGAGCCAATCTGTCATCTCAAAAATATCGGCGGAAACATAGGAGCAGACAATATTTTGATAACCACGATCCTCGATAATATCGGTATTGAATTTTGAGATACTTTCGAGCTGTTCTTCTTTGGCATCTTTTAGCGGAAACAGCAAATCTTGACGGGAACCAAAATATACCTCCGTAAGCCCTGCAGCTTCAAGCATGGAGATGACATCTTTTAATTCCCCGGGCGAAGTCACCCCTCCTTTTATCAATATTCGGTGCAAATCGTCGTTCATCGTTGACGTTATTGGGTTAATCGTTATTCGGCAAAAAGCTATCTATTTCTTAATAAACACTAGTCGGCCAATTGTAATTGTTTGTCCAATATTTCCTTTATTTCCGGCTTGCAACTGCCACAACCCAGACCAGCTCCCGTATCCGTGCACAACTTAGTGAAGTCTGAACAGCCATTCGCAATGGCATCCGTCAAATTCCCCTCGCCTACTTGGCTACAGGAACAGACTAGTTTCCCTTTGAGGGGAACTGTATTCGATGCCCCACGCAATAATTCCTTCCGTTTTTCAGACAGCTCGATCTCTTCTTCAATCAATCTTTTGAATTCGGCGAACTCATTCTTATCGCCCATAAGAATGGCGCCTTTTAAGGTATCATCCTTAACAATACATTTTTTATAGAACCGTTGGCTTACATCCATCAAGATGATTTCCTCATAGCTCGTATCCCCTGCGGGGGCATTGACCATGCCGATACTGCAAAGGTCCAGGTTTTCGAATTTTAAAATATTCATCAAGACCGACCCATTATAAATACTGCTAAAATCGCCTAATATATAATTGGCCGCAATATTTGCCTGTTGCTCAGCTGCGGAGGTAATTCCGAAAAGTGTATTGTTGAACTCCGCAATCTCGCCCAAAGCAAAAATTGATGGATTACTGGTTTGCAAATAGGAATTTACCACAACCCCACGTCTTGTTTTAAGATTCGCCCTTTTTGCCAATTCAATATTGGGTTGGGTACCAATGGCATAGACAATCGCATTGCATTTTATGGTGCGGCCGGTTTTGAGGTTTACGAGCAACGATTGATCATTTTCCCTTTCTTCAAATACGGTGCTTACTTCATTATCAAAATAGAGATTGATACCACGCTCCAAAACATCTTCCGCTAAAAGTCGACTTGCAACCCTATCCAACTGGCGTTCCATCAATCTGGGGGCCCGTTGAATGATACTAATTTTGGTATTGATTTTCTTAAGTGCTGCGGCCAATTCCAAACCCAAGAGTCCACCGCCAACTATCACTACATGTTGTTCCTCGGAGGGTAATCCGGTTGCCCGTAAATACCGCTTTAATTTTTCGGCATCGCCACGTTCGCGCATGGTAAAACGACCGGGTTGATCGACTTGTAATTCACTGGGCACAAAGGCGCGACTGCCGGTGGCCAAAATCAGCAAATCGTATGAATGTGTTGTTCCAGCCGTGTCGGTAACCTGCTTTTCTGCTTCGTTGACACTTGTTATTCCGACGCCCGGATGCAGGGTAACATCAAGCTTCTTTAATTCTCCCTCTTTCAACTTTTCCAAGGCTTCCCAAGATAGCTCATCACTCACATATTCGGGAAGCAAAACGCGATTGTAAAATGGGTCTTTTTCTTTGGAAAACACCTGTAAATTGTCTTTTTTGTTCTTTTCCCGATACGATTGTATAAACCGATATGACGCCGCGCCGGCACCCACAACGATTATTTTTTGCGGGGGCTTCACATACTTTTCTACTTGAACGGCACAGTACTTAAAATCAGGCTCCTTGGAAATGGGGTCGACAAGATCGTTGGTCAAATTATTGGCCCTACCGAAATCGTTGTTGAGTACTTTGCCCCAATGCATGGGCAAGAAGACCACCCGCTCTCGAATGTCGAAATTTACTTGCACTTTTACCCGCACTTCTCCACGCCGGCTCTTAACCAACGCGATATCGCCGTCCTTCAAATTTCGCAAATAGGCATCGACCTTGTTCATTTCCAAATAAGGTTGGGGAATATGGGTCAGCAACCGTTTTACTTTTCCCGTTTTGGTTCTGGTATGCCATTGGTCACGAACTCGGCCCGTGTTTAGGATTAAAGGGAATTCCGAATCGGTTTTCTCTGATTTGTTGTACAGACTTTGTGGCACGTTAAAATGTGCCTTTTTATCGTTCGTGTAAAAAACGGCATCCCCGAACAAACGCGGAGTACCCATATGTGTTTTATGCGGTACGGGCCATTGAAAACTACCCTCGTTCTTAAGACGCCCATATGATAATCCCGATATATCAATATTCGTGCCTTTGGTCAACAGACAATGCTCATCATACACCTCGCTGGCGCTTCCATAATCGAAGCCGTCAAAGCCCATAGCCTGTGCAAAACGCCATAAAATCTCCACGTCGGGCAATGCTTCGCCAGGGGCATCGATTACCTTGGGCAAATAACTGATGCGCCTTTCAGAATTTGTCATGGTGCCCTCCTTCTCCAGCCAACCGGCTGCCGGAAGTAACAAATCGGCAAACTTACTGGTCTCAGAATTGTGCGAGATATCCTGTACCACAACAAAACTGGCATTTTTTAATGCCCTCTCGGCTTTATGCACATTGGGCATGCTCACTGCCGGGTTAGTACAAATGATCCAGACAGCTTTCATTTTGCCGCTTTCGAGGGCATCGAACATTTCGGTGGCGGTATAGCCCGGCTCGGAACCAATTTCCTTTCCTCCCCAAAAGTCCGCCACTTCTTGACGGTGCCTGGAATTCCCAAGATCTTTGTGCGCCGCCAATAAACTTGCCATACCCCCGACCTCCCTACCGCCCATGGCATTGGGCTGGCCGGTCAAAGAAAATGGACCTGCCCCCGGTTTTCCGATTTGTCCGGTAAGCAATGACAAATTCATGAGTGCCATGTTTTTAGAAACCCCAATGACACTTTGATTGAGACCCATGGTCCACATAGAGAGGAACGCCTTGGCATTACCAATGTATCCGGCGGCCTTGCGAATGCCATCTACCGAAATGCCGCACAGTAAGGCCGCTTTTCGAAGTGAAAGCTCAAAGGCACTTGCCTTGCAGGCCTCAAAATTTGCCGTATGGTTCTTGATGAACTTCGTATCGATTTTTTTCTTTTCGATCAACCATCGGGCTATGGCATTGAAGAGGATGACATCGGTTCCCGGTAAAATCTGTAAGTGCAGATCAGCAACTGTGCAGGTCTGCGTTTTACGCGGATCTACCACAATGATTTTCACATTGGGATTGTCCTCTTTATGTTTTTCAATCCTTCTAAAAAGGATGGGGTGGCACCATGCGGGATTGGCTCCTGCTATCAGAAAGCAGTCGGAAAGCTCTATATCTTCATAAGAAATCGGCACAGAATCCTCTCCGACCAATTTTTTATAACCTACTACGGCAGAACTCATACAGAGCCTAGAATTTGTATCTATATTGTTGGTGCCGATAAAACCTTTGGTAAGCTTATTGGCGAGGTAATATTCCTCGGTCAGGCATTGCCCTGAAACGTAGAATCCTACACTATTCGGACCATGTTTGGCGATGATGCTCTTAAAAACCGCGGCGGCCCGTTCAAATGCCGTATCCCAGGAAACCCTTTGCATCGGGTGGTTTCTGCTCCAGCGCATTTCTGGAAATTGTATACGATCACTAACATCTTGTGCCACATAGTTCAAATTCTTTCCCTTGGAACAGAGCATACCTTTGTTGACAGGATAATCCTTATCCCCTTCTACGCTAATGATACCTTTTGCATCTACCGATACATCGATACCACAGCCTACGCCGCAATATGAGCAAATGGTTTTATGTACTTTTTTTTGTTGCATAACTTCCCAATTGAAGCAACTCTGTTTTAAAATGTAAAATTACCGTTTTAGGTATAAATACGTAGTTTTTTATCGGCAATAGTCAGGGGGGATTATTGTGGGAATGATAATTAATGCAGGTAAAAAATATATTTAATAGAATGAACTAGACCAAATTATACTCCCGCGCCTTTTTAGAAAGGTCCATAAGATTTTTCACGTCCATCTTGCGCATCAGGTTAAAGCGGTGCGTTTCAACTGTGCGCTTGCTGTTCTGTAGTTTTTCGGAAATCTGTTTGTTGGTCAATCCGCTCAATACCATATTCAATACCTGAATTTCCTTACTGGTCAATTCAAAGGGATTATTGGTCCTGGCACTTTTTTCATGCAAATTGGGGCGTTCTTTTGCTGGGTTCAATAGATTGTTGACCAGTACGTTTGAAATATCACCACTAAAATATTTGCCGCCGTCACGTACCGTGTGGATCGCCTTGATAAACTCCGCCTTTCCTGTATCCTTCAAAAGGTAACCGCTCGCGCCCGCACTTACTGAGTTCAGTATATATTCCTCCGAATCGTGCATGGAGAGGATAATGGATTTTACGGGAATGCCACTTTTGTTCAATTGCCTGACAGCCTCTATACCGCTCATTTCGGGCATTCGTATATCGATGATGAGCAGATCGGGATTTTTTTCCTTTACCATGGCAATGGCTTCCTTTCCGTTAGAGGCCTCCCCAATGACTTCGAGGTCTGATTCACTTTCAAGCAGCGCGCGGATGCCATCCCGGACGAGGGAATGATCGTCAGCTAAAATTATACTTGTGGTTTCGTTCAAAATATCGGTATTTATACGTACAAATATAGTGCAAAAGAACCGCCACAACCAAAAATGGTCATGACGGCCCTATCGAAGCAAACTTGGATTTCTTGCTACTCACCTTTAGCCGTATTTAAGAACTTGGGTTTAATGACGAGCATGGCCCAGGCCCAATTTTGACTACTTGCCGCATCAGACTCTGCTACCCCTTTCAGCTCATATATGCCTTCACTGGCGAAGAGTTGCGAATAGCCCATTACCACCGAATATCCATTGAATTTTTGTGTAAAGACCAAATCGATTTCGGTGCCCAAGGATTTTTGGCCGCTTGCGAGTTCCTGTTCCCCCCTAAAGTTCAACGCCTTTACCAATAGACTCGATTTGTCTCCTAATTCAAAATTCGCACTGGCATGAATATCCGCCAGCCCAATAGCATTTGCATGGTTGCCCACATAGAAATAATCCATAAACCCGTTGAACTTGTGGTTGGTGCCGAAGAGCGGGAAGAAGGCTTCCGTTTTATCGGTGGTATTGGCCTTGTTGCCACTTATTAATTCGGTACCTATCCCCAATCCTATTTTCTCGGATACTTTATAAGTCAGTTCTAATCCCAAGAGGTATGCGCCACTGACATCGACCTTATTTTGACGTTCTCCAGTTTGTACAAAAGCGTTCAAAGCTGCCCCGAAACTTCCTTTTTTATAATTCAGGTGTGTACCCAAAGTTTGCAGATTGCTCACGCCTTCAGGCACCCGTGCATCTTCTGGCCCTGTAAAATTCTGGAAGCCGTTGTTGAGCAGCAATAAACTTCCTGAAAAATTATTCCATTGGTGTTTCAAATATAGGTGCTGCATGGTTTTATAAGAGAAAAACCCAGTGGTACTGTATGCCGTGCCCACAGACTGAAATCCTGTCGGATCGCTAAAGTCTTGATTAAAAGCCAGTCCGAAATCGAATAGGAATCGATCTTTATTGTAACTCAAAAGTGCGGCATCATGGTTTCGGCCTTGTTGGGCCCAATCCAAACCGCCAAATATACGCTCGTCGTCATATGAGATGACCTGTCTGCCAAGTTTAGTGGATAGGTTACCACTTAACTTCAACTTCACCCAAGCTTGGAAGATGGCGAGGGAATTGTTCTGATCATATGGTAAAAGTTGTCTGTTCTCGCCCCAGACCATAACATCTTGAAGGCTGACATAGAATTCGTACGCATCAAACGTAAACCCTGTGTTAAGTCTGAGACGGGTGGAAATGGCGAAACCCGCTTTCGCAGTATCAGTAATAATATTGCCATACCCGTGGCGGTATTCGGTTCGTGGTCTAAACTCACCGTCGAGCGTGAATTGTGAAACGGCGCTTTGAACCGAAAGCAATAAAAGACAAATGATGATATAACTATTTTTCATGTTGATGGGTTTTTCGCTTTTTTTGGATAGGATAAATGAGGACACCTTTCCTGGGAAGGTGATGCCTCCCAGGGAATTTATCCTAATTAAAAAAATTATTTGTCTCCTCCGGAAAGTGCCAACTCGCCTTTCATCTCCGCTACCACCGATTTTTCGTCCGCTGTAGAGAATTTGATAGCCAGCGTGGTCATGGCGCTGACGACCACAAATCCGCCTATGATGAAATAACCGCTGGATACCGCATTTGCCGCCGCGACCGATTGTGCGGCCTGCATGGCTTCTTCCCCCAAATTGGAATTTGCGGCCAACGCCGTAGTTTCGGCTACCGCAGATTTTGATTTCAGGAATAGGGCTGCCAATAAAGCCCCTACATTGCCTCCAGCACCTACGATACCAGAAATGGATCCGATGGCTTTCTTATTGATAAAGGGAACCACGGAGAACGTAGCACCTTCCGCCATTTGCACGGTAAGACTAAAAGCAATCAAGAAGACCATACCCAAAGCCAAACTCGTCGTAATCGAAAAAATGGAAAGCATAAAACCCTCAGCGGCCAAGATAATAGTGAGAAAAATAACCCTCCCCCGAAGACCATTCAGTTTTCCATAACGGTCACCGAAGAAACCGCCCAAGGTGCGTGCAAAAATATTCATCAAAGCAAAGGAAAGCACCAGATTTCCGGCCGTAGCACGGGTCAATCCGAAAGTGTTCTGCAAATAATCATCCATGGTACCATAAACAGTTAATTCCATTCCGAAACAGGCCGCATATACGAGGAACAAAATCCAAACGCGATAATCCTTGAGTACGCTCAAAAAGCTCTCCTCGTCTTTTTTAAAAGAGGGCATTTTTCCTTCCTTTTTGAGATCTGCAAAATTTCCTTCGGGCGTATCGGTCGTAAAAAAATAGTAAACCGCGCCCATCAGCATGGCCATAAGGCCCGCAATGACCATGGAATACCGCCATGCAATTTCATCCGCAACGCCAAAACTTACCACGGCAGCTGCAATCAAGGGCATACCCAATCGGTTGGCACCACCGCCCAGATTTCCCCATCCAGCGGAAGTGGCATTGGCCGTACCAACAATGTTGGGTGCGAACATAATGGAAGTATGAAACTGGGTGATTACAAAAGAGGCTCCGATAAAGCCAATAAATAGTCTACAGATCAAAAATTGCAATGGCGTCTGTACAAAACCGAGAAGAATAACCGGAATTGCGCCCAGCAACAATAGATAGGTATAGCACAAACGAGGCCCATATCTATCACAGAGCTTTCCGATCAATAATCGAGCGAATACAGTACCCGCTACCGCTAGAATAATAGAATTCCATTTTTGGTCGGGCGTTAGTCCGAGATCCCTGACAACGTCTGGCATAAAAGGCACAATGCCAAACCACGCAAAGAAGCAGATAAAGAAAGCTATTGAGGTAATCCAAAAAGTACGGATGGGCATACTTTTGAAATCGGTCAATTTTAAGGCGGTTGCTTTTCTTGAAGTGGGTATCATAATACAAAGTTTTAAAGTTTAACGATTCACAAAACTAAGTATATGCATACGTATTTATACGTATTTTTATATTTAAACGCGTTTTGATACATATTTTTATGAGAATATCTTTTGGGAGGATCAAAAATCCACGAATCGGAAAAAAAAGCATCCGAAATTTAAGGAATCAAGATTTTTAGGGAAAAGTTCTTTCCGTAAAAGGTTCATTAAATCTTAGGGGCATACCTTAATATATACCTCGCAATTTTAAAAGTTGGAATATAACACGCGTTGCACTTCTTCCTCAAAAAATGCAGGATGTTCGGCGACCACATCCCCAATGACGATGATACCGGGCAAGGTGATATCCAATTGGGCCAAAACATTCGACACCCCGCCAAAAGTACCTAAATGGCAAGTTTCATTTTTTAATGTTCCATTTTGAATCACGGCAAATGGAGTCATTGAACCCCTATATTTGCTGATTTCAGAAATGATTTCCTTTAGTTTTCGAATACCCATTAAAATGACCATTGTGGTGGACGATTGTGCCGCAAACCTTAAATCCTGTGAAAATTTACCGTCACGTTCGGTAGCTGTCATTACCCAAAAGCTACTACTGACATTTCTACGCGTCATAGGGATTCCCTGATTGGAAGGGACAGCTATGGCACTTGAAATGCCCGGCACAACGGTCACGGGAATACCAAAGGATTCCACATATTGGATCTCCTCAGAAGCCCTACCAAATACAAAGGGGTCACCTCCCTTTAACCGGACTACATGACCATACCCAAACGCCTTTTCTACGATCAATCGATTAATTTTGTCTTGGGTAAATGAATGTTGTCCACAACGTTTTCCTACGTATAATCGCGGAACGGATACCTCAATTTCCGATAACAGTTCCGTGCTGATCAAGGCATCGTATAATACCACGTCCGCATCTTGCAATGCTCTTAAGCCCCTAATTGTTATAAGGTCTTTACTTCCTGGCCCAGCTCCGACCAAACTTACTTTAGGTTGTTTTATCACTTCCATATTGCTATTATTATGGGTTAACTTTTACGAATTCCACAACAAGTATACGTAATTATTTTGATAAAATTACGTATACTATACGTATTTATACGTAATTTTGCTGTATGGTATTTTAAACTGAAGCACTATGCAAAAGATAATCGTTGTGGGAAACGGAATGGTAGGATATAAATTCTGTGAAAAATTTGTGGCGCGCGAGGAAAGTAAAAATTATAGGCTGGTGGTTTTCGGGGAAGAGCCCCGTGCGGCTTACGACCGTGTACACCTTAGTGCCTTTTTTGGCAACCGCGATGCCAAGGCTTTGGAACTTGCTCCCATGAGTTGGTATTCCGATAATGGCATCGAATTAATCATCAACGAACGTGTTACCGATATCCATAGAAGCAAAAAAACCATAACCACAGCTAGTGATAAAGAATTCACTTATGATTTCTTGGTGCTCGCGACTGGATCGGCACCCTTTGTCCCCCCTATTCATGGGGTGGAAAAAGAAGGGGTGTTCGTGTACCGAACGATCGAAGATCTGGAAGATATGTTGGCCTACGCCGAAAAGGTCAAAAAAATAAAAACGAACGGGCGGGCGGCCATTTTGGGTGGAGGCCTTTTAGGTCTGGAGGCCGGAAAAGCAGTCATGGATATGGGCTTGGAGCCCCATGTTGTGGAATATGCTCCCAAACTGATGCCCAGACAATTGGATTCACGCAGTAGCAATGTGCTACAACTCACCTTGGAATCGATGGGGATAAAGGTCCATTCCGGTAAGGCCACCAACCGTATATTGGGCAACGGTACCATCACGGGTATGGAATTCGGCGAAGACGACTTCTTGGAGGTCGA
>JBBKWR010000338.1:0-3265 GCA_037969055.1 Flavobacteriaceae bacterium
GGGTTTGGCAGGCTTACGGGGTTTCAGGATAATTTCATCGGGTCGCGAGGTGCTATGTAGGTCGCGACCGAACATATCGCCCGATATCATAGTGGTTGCGGCCATTCCTGCCGCCGTTGTAAAAGACTGTTTAATAAATTTACGTCTGTTCGATTTCATGTGCATGGTTTATGGGATATAACGACTATTGGTCGCTTAGTCATCAATTAATTTAAATAGGTGGTACTTGGGTACTCGGGTGAAATAACAGGGTGCTCCGATAGCACCATCTACGGGCCATGTATTTCAAATTTACGATATTATTGGCAATAGTTTATGGCACTTAAAAGGAGGTGGAACGTACGTTTAATAAACTTGGCGATCGCGTATTTGATATGCTTGGGCCGAGGCAATTGGCAAACGGCTCGTGCCGATTAGGGATACCCCTTGGGCCGAGTTTCCCCCTGCAAAGGGTGAGCGAGACCGCAATCCCGTCTAAATTATCTTCCATAATGCCCAGTTACTTGATAAGGACATCTTGTTCTATGCCATGCTGTCGGCTTTCGCTTTTAAAGCTTTTGGGACTAGCCGCACGAAACTTTGTTTCGCTCGCTTAGGAGCGAAATGAAATAGCTGATATTTTGTAGCAATACGGTATTTAATTCAATTTACGGCGATCAATCTTTTTATTGACGCAATTGTTGCGGCAAATATCATGAGATAGAAGTTTAACAAACCAAAGTCTGCATTTAGGTTTAGTAGCTTTATCTATAAAAAACTTTGGGTTATAAAGTTGGTTTACAGATGAAAACCAGATTTTCATTGGATAAAAGAAATACTACATCCGGACATAAAACCAGGTTATTCATTCAAAAATATTATTATAAGTGCCTTATTTTAACTATCTTAAGTGTAGTTTTTTGACCCTTTCTAAGTAAGGCCATAGCGGTTGGAATGGCATTTGGTATAAATCCCGAAATTCAACTTCATTGGTCTCGGATTCTAGCACAAAATACTTTCCCCCACATAATCCTTTAAAGAACACTATCATGAAAAAATCTCAACCACTTTTAATTATTATAGCACTTATGAGCCTTATGGCTTGTCAAGTCAAAACAGCACCGGAATTAAAATGGTCAGAACTTCCGATTACAATTTATTCAAATAATATACATGTAATTACGCTATACGTAAACACTGCTGAAATTAACAATGGGAACATAGATAAGTATGCAAATTTTAGACAATCAGACACTATTTCGAATATGGATTATACAACTCATGTAAGAAAGGGAGATATTGTAATCTGGAAAGGGGTTTCTGTTAGTGATCCCTTGGATATTGTCAATATTTCTTCCATTAATCACCAAGGGGGCCCAAAATTATTTAATAAGAATGTGCTTAATGGCAATGGGGGTGATGACCAAGGTGCCAACGAAGTAGTCATTGGGGTAGTAACCAAAGGCCCTGAAAGGAAAGATGGGACTTCGCAGGATAAAGAAAAATACGTTCTGCATTTCAAAGTAAAGAGAAATGGGAAGCCACCAGTTCAACCGTACAAAATTGATCCGTATATTAAGGTGAGCCAATAATATTTTTTTGTTACCTGTGCATCCATGCTGAAATCAAACTTACATATCTTTATAAGTTTATTCAAAAAAAAAGCCTGTCTACTAGTGGGCTTTTTTTGTTTTTTTGCTTCAGGCATTTATGGCCAGAACCAGATTATTGCAGACAGCCTTGAAGCTATATATAATTCGGGGCAATTTGAAGAAAAGGACCGATTACAAATCCTCTATAACCTTGCCAAAGATCATGCCGATCTAGAAAAGTCATTGCAATATAGCAATGAACTGCTTATCCGGGCAAAAGCCGTAGATTCAACCAAACGTATCATTGGGGCATATATGGAAAAAGGTAGCGCCTTCAGGAAAAAAGGGGATCTGAGTAAGGCGCTGGAAAGCTTTTTCGAAGGTGTAATAATTGCCAAAGAAAAAGAACGTAACCGCGATTTGGGACTATTATATTCAAACATTGCCATAGTGTATTCCATAATGGGCGATGACCAGAATACGATCCTCAATTATAAAAATGCCATCTCAATACTTAAAGAAGAAAATGATTCGATAGGTTATGCCAATACGCTGGAAAATTTGGGCAACTATAACTTTGAATTAGGCCAAGCTGATTCGGCCCTGGTATTTTTCAAACAATCCGGAAAGATTTACAAAGCCTTGGACTATAAACCTGGTATCGCTTATAATCTAGGCAATATCGGGCTCTCCTACGCCCTCAAGGGAGAGAATGACATCGCTGAAAAAAATATTGGCCAGGCTACAGCAATGCTGGAAGAACTGGGCGATTATTATCCAATTTGTGTATACCTCACTTATATGTCCGACATCTATATGCAACGAGGGGAATGGGATGCAGCTTTTGGTTTTGCACATAAAAGTTTGGAGCTGGCTAATCAACATAATCTTAAGGAGCAGATTAGCGATGCATATCTTAAACTCTCAGAATTATATGAGAAAAGAGGGAATCCCAGCGAATCCCTTAAATATTATAAGAGCCATATCGCATTTAGGGATAGTGTTACAAATATCGGCGTTGTACAAGAGTTGGCCAATCAGCGCGCAAATTACGAAGTAGCTCAAAAGCAAATAGAAGTAGATCTGCTTAACGAGAGACAAGATAAACAGGATATCATTGTTATTGCCATGTTCATCATTGCTGGTTTAACGATTGTTCTATTACTTACGCTGTACTGGTATTATAGAGCTATTTCCAAAGAGAAAAAAATATCGGAGAACCTCCTCCTTAATATCTTACCCTCAGATACAGCAGAAGAATTAAAAGAATATGGAAAAGTGAAAGCGAAAAAATTTGATTCTGTTTCGGTATTGTTCACAGATTTTAAGGATTTTACCCGTTACTCATCATCCTTGACCCCAGAAAACTTAGTGCGAAGTGTGGATTATTATTTTTCAAAGTTTGACGAAGTTATAGGAAGGCATGGTCTGGAAAAAATTAAAACAATGGGTGATTCGTATATGTGTGCCGGAGGATTGCATTTTCATCAAGACGATCACGCCCTTAAAATGGTGCAGGCGTCTTTCGAAATGGTTCAAATTATGGAAGAATCCAAAAATGATTCCGAGAATATTAAGGCCTATGATATCCGTATAGGGGTCAATTCCGGCCCGGTGGTAGCCGGAGTCGTAGGCACCAAGAAATTTGCCTATGATATTTGGGGTGATACCGTTAATGTGGCTTCCCGTATGGA
>JBBKWR010000339.1:0-4970 GCA_037969055.1 Flavobacteriaceae bacterium
CGGTGTGCCTGTTGCACAAGTTAGCGAAAAAAGTCGTTGAGGATCATTGCCGATCGGGTAATGGATCGTAACTTTAGGTATGCAGGGAAAAAAACACTATCAGGAAAAGCTGTTCAACGCGTTCCAGCTTAGCGAACGCGTACCGGCGACGAATTTTTACAGACGTTTGGGCGAAGTCCTTGAACTGGACTTTCTCTATCCACTTACCAAGGGGTATTATGGTGAAAGCGGCCAAAAGAGCATCGACCCCGTTGTATTCTTCAAGCTGTGTTTGGTGGGCTATCTGGAAAATATCATCAGCGACCGTAAGCTTATGGACCATTGTTCGATGCGTTTGGACATCCTTTACTTTCTGGGCTTTGATATCGATGAGGAACTACCCTGGCATTCCACGATCAGCCGCACGCGCCAGCTATTTCCAGAAACCATATTCGAGGAGGTTTTTACCCAAGTGCTTTCAATGTGTGTGGACAAGGGCATGGTCAGTGGGCATACGCAGGCCATTGATTCGGCACCGGTCAAGGCCAATTCCTCGATGGACAGTATGGAACTCAAGGTCCCCAAAGAAGACCTTGAGGCCCATTTGCACAGTATCCGCCATATCAGTGCAATGGATAAAAAAAAACTCCGATAAGAAGGTCCAAGAACAACAAGGCCCCCGAAGAACAACAAAGCATCACGGCCTCCAAAAAGGAGCTTGGCGCGATCGCCTCCCGTACCAAGAGGTGGGCCAAGGACCAGGACCAACGCCCCGGTGCGGGAAACAAGGGCTCGAAGTATACCAGCAACAAGACCCATTACAGCCCTACCGATCCCGATGCGCGCATATCGGTCAAACCGGGCAAGGCCAGAAAGCTGAACTACCTGTCACAGTTGACCGTAGATACGGCCCATCATGTAATTACGGACATCAGGGCCTACCATGCCGATGGGAAGGACAACCAACAACTGCCCGATATCGTAAAAAGGGTACAGGGGCGTTTATGGCGACAAGGTCTGGTGTGGGAGAACTGCGTGGCGGACACGGGTTACAGCAGCGGGGAGAACTATGCATTTCTGGAAGCGAGGGGACTGAAAAGTTTCATCCCGCCCCACGGGACCTATAAGGGAGGCCCCGATAATTTCACATACAATGAAGGGGAAGACCATTATGTATGTCCACAGGGCAAAACAATTCCCTTCACCAAGGAGTTCCTGGACAGCCGCACGGGAACGAGGAAGAAAGAGTACCGTGCACGCAAGCACGTTTGCATAGGTTGCCCGTTGCGGGCAGCGTGCCTGGGCAAAAGCGCACAGGAAAAGAAGTTCAGCGTTACCTACTACAGGGAAGAATACGAACGTAACATTGCCCGTGTCAATAGTCCGCAGGGGCGTTACATGAAGGGCAAACGCCAGAGCACGGTCGAACCGGTATTCGGTACCCTCACGCAATTTATGGGCATGCGCAAGATCAATACCATAGGTATTGGGCAAGCCAACAAGGTCATGCACATGTCCGCCATTGCGTATAATCTGAAGAAGTACCTGAAATTCGTGGAAAAACGGGCAAAAAGTGGGGTAGGACAGCTTGCTTTGGCAGCAGTGGTGAAAAGTACCGTTCAATTCCTATTTGGCCCTTGTGTAAAGCATCGAAAATTAGCTTTCCCCTTCTGAGCTGACAAGAAAAAAACCCCGTAAAGAGGCTCATATGGATCCAATTTTTTTGGCCTTAATGGCTTGCGCAACGGTTACTATTGTTGGCAATAGTAATTTCTATTATATACTATTCAGAAACTTCAAATGTTTTAAGCATATTCTTTTTTATTGTATCTGGCACTTCCGATACTAATGCATACTTTCCAGGTTCAAGCGTCGCCACAAAATAACCACGCCTTCCGGCAGGCATATCATTAACACCACCTAAAAAAGTAAACCCATCAGGGGCAGGCTCTATAAGTCCTTTTGGATTGGCCCAATTCATCCAATTTTCCAACTCCTTTAGATCTGCATTTTCATTGAGCTTAACTAGGTTAATATCGTGGCCAACAAAATTTTCATGCACAACTTGATCTATGAATGTCACAGAAAAAGTATGTTTTCCTGAAGCGATAGAATCCTTGAATACAATCCCTTTTTCACTCGAAATATCAATGTGGGAATCAGCTTTTAATTCTTCGTTACCCGAGTCAATGTTGGAAACTACAAATTCGTCTATCATTCCCATTGCACTATGAAATTCTCCATTGCTCATTTTTACATAGCATTCTAATAAATAATTTCCAGGTTCTAACCTAATCATAGTTTCGCTTGTTTTGCCGGTGGAAATCAAACCGGAACCTCCTAAAAACTTAACATCACCATACCATTCAGGAAGTTTCCCAAATTCGGCCATGGCCTTTTCACCCTTACCTTCATTTATTAATTTCATACCACTTGAAAAATAAGGTATAACATGGTTTTTGGCATCTTCTAATGTTTTTCCATCGGGATACTTTTCAATTAGAAAGAAATGGGTCTGCGGGGATAAGTTGTTATAACGCAAGATATTCCATCCAGAAGAGATTGTATCAGACATCTGAAACTCCATATCTTCAGTAAAGATTTCGACCACATTTTCACCTTTGATTTCTATCTGTTCTTTATCAGCTTGTTTTTTATCATTTTTACATGACTGTATTAACAAGAAAGTAGATGAAATGCTAATTAATAATATAGTAGAGATAATTGCTCTAATATAATTTTTAAAAGTTGTCATAATATGATGTATTAGTTAATGTTTATTATTGCCAACGGTTCGGCTATGACTTCGTTGTGGATTTTCCCGCAGGGAACATTCTGACCGAAATCAGACTTTAATTAATTATAATCTTTTTTTGTGGCACAAGGGCCACAATGAATTATAGCCATCCTAAGTTTGTCTTCCATTGATTTATATTAGTTAAAACAAAAGAACAAAAGAGCAGAGTAAGGTTACTCTAGCCGTAGGAACTTCCGATTCCGTCAACAATGAAAATCCCTGCTCTTTTACCAATGCAATACGATCAGTTCTTTAGGTCTTTGGAACCTGTTTTTAGGATGCTGTATGTCGTTGGTATTGTTCTTTCAATAAATCACGTTATGAATAAAAGTACAATTTTTGTCGGGATTGATATCTCAAAGGACACTATCGATATCTACGATGCGATGGAGGGCCATTTTCGTTTTGAGAATGGCATAAAGGGCTTTTCCCTGTTTATGGAGCGACTATCCTCTGTTCATTGGTGCGTAATGGAGGCCACGGGGTGTTACGATCAGCGTTTGGCCATTTACCTATACGAGCGGGGTATACGGGTGACTGTCATGAATCCCTTGGTGGTCAAACGTTTTATACAGATGAAATTGAACCAGGTCAAAACGGATAGGAGCGATGCGAGGATGATCTGTCAATATGGGGAAGAACAATCTTTGGCATTGTGGTCACCTGAGGCGTCCTATATCGCCGAGTGTAAAAGATATCAAAGTACCATAAGGCTTTATTTCAAGCAGCGTACCGCACTCAAGAACATAATGCATTCGTTATTGACCGGGGGCCGGGCGAATGTCAAGCTGGTAAGGTCGATAAAGCACCAGATAAAACATCTGGGCAAGGAAATAGATCTGCTTGAATGCGATATGGAGCAGTTGATAAGATCGAATGAACAAGGTCTGTATTCACGCTTGAACACCATACTAGGAATAGGGAAGAAGACGGCCATGATCTTGATAGTTTCTACAAATGGGTTCCGTGATTTCGAGAGTGCGTCCCAGGTATCGTCCTTTTTTGGATTGGCTCCCAATGAAAGGAGTTCAGGCAGCAGTGTACGGGGCAGGACCAGGATAAGCAAGATCGGCGACCCTTTGCTGCGAAACCACCTTTTCCTTTGCAGCTTTACGGCCTTTGTCCATAATCCCCAATGTAAGGCATTGTACGATAGAATAGTTTTAAAGGGCAAAAGTAAAAAACTTGCATTGATAGCTGTCTGCAACAAACTTATAAAACAGGCCTATGGAATATCAAGATCAGGTTTGGACGATGATAGAAATTTCGTGGGTAGATTGAGCTAAATTTTATTTGTTTTTTAGCTCAGTTCTTTGTTACCCCTTGTTATTTTGCGAGCTGATAATTGTTCACTAAGACCGAGGCTGAGATCTGTAGAAGGCGCTCTAGTTCCCTTATCATGTCCACTGTCAATCTTTTTTTACGATTCAGGATTTCCGATACACGGCTTTTTCCGCCAATTACCCCAACCAAATCCTTTTGGCGCATATTCAGTTCCTCCATCCGTATTTTGATAGCCTCTATCGGGTCGGGTGCACCAATGGGATAATGCTCGTTTTCGTAGTTTTCGATAAGCAAAGATAGAATTTCGGCCTCGTCGCCTTTTTTTGTGTCTGTCGGAGCATCGAAGATTACGTCAAGCCGTTCAAGTGCTTTTCGGTAATCAGCTTCTGTTTTTATCGGTTTTAAATCCATAACGTTTTATTTAAATCGTATTTGCGTCTATTTTGACGTATTGGGCGTGAGTACCTATAAATCGGATGAAAGCCCATTGTTTTTCAAAGTTGAACCTGACGATGAGTCGATACGAATTCCCTTTAATATTGAAGACTATTCGTCCATTTTTCAGGATACTCGCATTGATATAAGTCCGTTTAACATCGTTCGGAGAGTTCCATTTAGAGTTTTTGGCCGTATCGTACCAAGTCTTTAGGTACTGTTCGGAATCCGCGTGCTTCTCCCAGAACTCCCGAAGCGTACTTTTTGCAATTATTCGTTTCATTCGGTTGAATATGGAACAAAGATACAAAAAGTTCTCTAATAACGAACTTATATGGATTTTTTTAATAAGGGGTAACGTTCAGTATATGGCGCGTTTTAATGCGCTATATATTTTGTTAGCTTCTGTCTTTTCTATTTAATTGCCTTAATGACTTTTCCGCCTTTCATGACAAATTCCACTCGCGACAATTCA
>JBBKWR010000340.1:0-4228 GCA_037969055.1 Flavobacteriaceae bacterium
GTAGATTTCGGAACATTGTCCGCCGGCCTGTGGAAGGGCATCTATCAGGTGGCAACTTAGTTGTAGCAGCCCGGCTTCAAAAACGGCGAAAAGACCCGTAGGTCCCGCACCAATAATCAAAATATCTGTTTTAATCATTAAAAAGTGCTATTTAATTCGGCGCGAAAATAAGGCCACCGAGCTTTGCATTTTATGATAAATATCAAATACACTAGGAAACATTGATGACCTCCTCTATTTGTGGAGCATATTTTTTAATTGTCATTTCCACCCCACTCTTTAGGGTCATTTGATTGACCGTACAACCGACGCATGCGCCCTCCAATTTTATCTTCACCAAATTGTTGTTCTCGATCGAAACCAATGATATATCACCCCCATCGCTCTGCAAAAAAGGTCGGATTTCTTCCAAGGCTTTTTCAACATTCATTTTAAGTTCGTCCGATGTCATAGGTTACTTTTTCACGGCAGAACAACCCGCCATTGTTGTTATTTTGATCGCCTCTGTGGGAGGTAAACTTTTATTTCTTGCAACTACTTCCCGCACTATATTTTTAGTAAGTGCTTCAAACGCCGCTTCGATCGGGGTGGCGGTCTGCATAGCTGCCGGCCGGCCAATATCTCCCGCCTCACGTATGCTCTGCACCAATGGGATTTCCCCTAAAAACGGTACCTTTAGATCTTCTGCCAAATGTTTTGCCCCTTCTTTCCCAAAAATATAATATTTATGATCAGGGAGCTCTGCAGGAGTAAAGTAAGCCATATTCTCAACAATGCCTAAAACGGGAACATTGATGGACTCTTGCTGGAACATAGCTACACCTTTGCGGGCATCCGCTAGGGCAACTTCCTGGGGAGTACTCACAACAACTGCTCCGGTTACGGGCATCGCTTGCATAATGCTCAAATGTATGTCACCTGTGCCGGGAGGAAGATCTAAAAGCATAAAATCCAATTCGCCCCAATGCGCATCAAATATCATTTGGTTCAACGCTTTTGAAGCCATTGGACCACGCCAAATGACCGCTTGGTTGGGTTGGGTAAAAAATCCTATTGACAACATCTTTACACCGTAACTCTCGATCGGTTTCATTTTTGATTTACCATCGACATTGACCGCTAAGGGCTTCTCGTTGGCCACATCAAACATGATGGGCATGGAAGGCCCATAGATATCGGCATCCAACACACCCACCTTAAAACCCATTTTGGCCAAACTCACCGCAAGATTTGCAGTAATGGTGGATTTTCCTACTCCGCCCTTACCAGAGGCCACAGCAATGATATTCTGGATACCTGGGATAGGTTTGCCTTTGATCTCATTGACTTTTGGTTTTATTGGCGCATCAACTTTAATGTTTATTTTTATTTTTGCCTTTTCATACACTTCCTTGTGGATAATTTTAAGTATTTCCACCTCGGTTTTTTTGCGTGCCTGTAGGCTTGGGTTGTTGATGGTAATATCTACTTCGACTTCATCTCCAAAAATTTGGATATTCTTGACGGCCCCACTCTCTACCATGTTCTGGCCTTCCCCAGGAACGGTGATATTTTCCAAAGCTTTAAGTATGTCTTTCTTATCTAATTTCATCTGTTCTAAAACTTCCTATTCAAAATCATTCTAAATTACAAAGATACTTATAAGCGCCGAGACACTATAGGGTTCCCATTGAAAAGTAATATGATGGGATAAGCACCTTCTATTTTGGGAACGGCCCTAAATAAATTAAACTCAGATTTCATGATCCAACTCCTTCCACGGGTCCCAAAAGTACTTTTCAAAATCGACTATTTGATGGTCGACCACTTTTATGCCCTCACCTTCCAACAGATTTTGCATCAAATTAGTCCCATCAAAGTGATGCTTTCCGGTCAGGAGTCCAATTTTATTGACGACCCTATGGGCCGGTACATCCTCCATATTGTGTGCTCCGTTCATAGCCCAACCCACCATTCTGGCACTCCTAGCGGCCCCAAGATATTTGGCGATTGCACCATAGGAGGTTACCCGACCGTAGGGAATCTGCCGTGCGACCCCATACACTTTTTGAAAAAAATTTTGGTTTTCGGGATTCATCTTAGGTATAAAAAATACGGATTACGGTAATGACCAGTAACAAGACCATCAATGCACTCAAAATATAATTGCTGTTCCTTGAAAATCGGCCTGTTTTGGCCTCCAACTTATTGAAATAAAAAACATAAAGATACAAAACTGAAAATGTGCCCATGCCCGCGGATAGTACAAATGTGAGGATATCGGTAATTTTGAACTGTATCCAACCCGAAGCGTTCCACATGGCGTTGAGGCCACTATAGTAGGGAATGGTCAACAAGTTAAAGGCCGCCAATAAAAATCCTTTGAAGTAGTTATTCCTTTTACTGATCGGTGCCTCTTTTTGGATCTTCACTTTCCGTCGCCTTGCGGCCCAGAAAAAATAAATGGCGAAAAATGCGAACACGACTATCGCGATTTTCAATAACCAGTCGATCACTTCTGGATTTTTGTAGAGAAATTTAGAGATCATCACACCAATGTAGGCCTGCAACATGATCATCGTTGAGACCCCTAAACTAAAGATAATTCCACTATACTTGCCCTTTTCCACCCCAACCTTTGCCGCATTCAGGTTCAAGAGCCCTGGAGGCACGGTCGCCATAAATGCTGCGGAAAAAGTGGCAAAAAAAAGCGTTAATAGATGTTCCATACATTAGTGCACTTTAAACTGTACGTAGGTAATGGGTTTACCCTTTTGAAGGTACTGCTTTTCATAGAAAGTCTGTATATTCAACACTTCTTTTGGACTTCCTTCATTCTTATAGACATCATGATTGGCATAGCGGATTTCCAAGTCCAATCCATGGAGCAATCCTAGGGTATACCCATGCATAAACTCGCTATCTGTCTTTAGGTTCACGACACCATCCGGATGTAGAATTTTACGGTATTTACTTAGAAAATCTTTATTGGTCATTCGGTGCTTGGTCCGTTTGTACTTGATCTGTGGGTCGGGAAAGGTAATCCAAATCTCGGATACCTCCTGCCCACCAAATAGTTCATCGATCAGTTCGATCTGTGAACGTAAGAACGCCACATTTTCAACGTTTTCTTCCAAGGCCGTTTTCGCACCCCTCCAAAACCGGGCCCCTTTGATATCAATACCGATAAAATTTTTATTGGGATATTCTTTTGCCAAAGCGATCGTGTACTCCCCTTTCCCGCAACCTAGTTCAAGAACTAAGGGGTTGCTATTTCCAAAATGTCCCGCCCACTTTCCTTTAAGGGAGAATGATCCAGATTCGATCTCCTGCCTTGAAGGCTGGATCACGTTCTTAAAGCCTTCATTCTCCTTAAATCTTTTAAGCTTGTTTTTGCTCCCCACAGCCACAGTATTTGTTTGTGGCAAAGCTAGGAAAAAACTATTCCTCAGCTAATTTTGCCTTTTCCATTGTAAAGGAAAATTCTGACCCGACCCCTTCCTCGCTTTCGACATAAATTTTTTCGCCGTGTGCCTCAATAACATGCTTGACAATAGAGAGTCCAAGCCCAGATCCACCTTCGGAACGACTACCAGTTTTATCGACACGATAAAAGCGTTCAAAAAGTCTAGGAATATACTTTTGGGGTATGCCCTCGCCGTTATCGGTTACTCTTATGATTACCTTGTTTCGGATAAGATTTTCAACGCTTACTTCGGTGGTTCCATTTACATGTCCGTATTTGATGGAATTCACAAGAAGGTTGGTCAGGACCTGTTGGATTTTATCCCGATCGGCATGCACATAAACCGGCTTTTGATATTCCATGTCGAAGGTTAGGGTAATATCCTTTTTTTCCGATTTCATTTCAAGCAATTCAAATACGCTTTTGATCAAATCTATCACATCAAAATCGGCATACTCGACCATCAGTTCTCCAGCCTCTAATTTGGTGATCAGATCAAGGTCTTTTACGATATAAATAAGTCTTTCCACCGATTTATTGGCGCGCTGCAGGTATTTTTTTCGCACATTTTTATCGTTTATAGCCCCATCCAACAAGGTTTCAAGATAGCCCTGTACCGTAAAAAGGGGGGTTTTAAGTTCATGAGAAACGTTGCCCAAGAAATCTTTTCGATATTCTTCCCTTATTTTGAGCGTATCGATCTCTATTCTTTTATCCTTCGCAAACTTCTCGATCTCTTCGGTTAAGGTCTTCATGTCGGTAGTAATCGGATCGGTAGACAGT
>JBBKWR010000341.1:0-2573 GCA_037969055.1 Flavobacteriaceae bacterium
AATTTGGTATACATCCTAAATAGGTCACCCGCAAAAATACTGGCTTCATCGCCACCAGTACCGGCACGGATCTCCATGACAACATCTTTGGCGTCTTCGGGATCTTTGGGAACCAGCATAAACTTGATGTCTTCTTCCAAAAGTGGAAGCGCATTTTTGGCCTCATCCAATTGCTGTTTTGCCATTTCCAACATTTCGGCATCACTGCCGTCTGCAATTATTGCTTCGGCTTCCTGAATATTGTTTGTCAGTTCAATATACAAGTCACGCTTGTCAACAAGGGCCTTAAGGTCTTTATATTCCTTGTTTAATTGTACGTAGCGTTTCTGATCGGAAATGATATCAGGTTGAATGATCAGATCGGAAACCTCATCGAACCGTTGTTTAACTATGTTTAATTTGTCGATCATGTGCTGACTTCATTTGGATTGCGAATTTACGATTTTTTTAAGGTATTCATAGGCAATCTTTTGGATTGGAAAAATTCAATATTCGTCAATCTTTTATAAAAGTAGTGCCCAAGGTTATGGTGAACGAATTGTGTCCATCACTCCTGTCATATTAGTGCAAGCAATGGGCTATCGCCTTAATTCCAAAAACCAATACTTTGCCGCGCGTGAATATTACCATTTATGGTAGACCCATTCCGTACTGATTAGCCGTGCGATTAAACAGCTAGCAAGCGAAACCTTAAATAGCAGTAGATTGGGCCGTTCTTATTGTATAGACATAGAAGGCTGCACGGGATTTACAAATAGTTGAATTAAGGATCGACCTCGAAAAGTATCCCGTTGCTCTTGTAAATTTTGTTGTCGTCATCGATAACGACAACTTCAGGTTCCCCCAACTGATTGATCAGTGAAATGCCGGCTTCCCTGCCCAAAATAAAGACTGCAGTAGCAAGTGCATCACAGAGCTCGGCACTTTTGGCAAAAACAGAAACACTGCTTATCCCTGATGCGGGATAACCGGTCCTGGGATCGATTATATGGGTATATTTTTTGCCCTTAAAAACAACGTATTTCTCATAGTTTCCGGAAGTGGCCACGGAAGATTCCACTACGGGGAGCCAGGAGAATATCTTGTCTTTGCTCAACGGATTGGCAATTCCGATCAACCATTTTTTACCGCTGGCCTCCGAACCCCAGGTAGTGAGGTCTCCCCCAGCGTTTATTATGCCCCCTATTACTTGTTTTGAAATCAATAGCTCCTTGGCCTTATCTGCGGCATACCCTTTACCAATGGCCCCAAAGGATATTTTCATTCTTGGCTGTTTTAAAAAAACCGTGTGCTCATCTTCATTGAGGATAATTTTTTGATAACCGACCTTGGCGACCGATCGTTTTATCTCGGCTTCCGTGGGCATTTTATCCATCGTACCGTCGAATTTCCAAATTTGATCCATCGAAGCATACGAAATATCAAAGGCCCCATCTGTTATTTCTGAGATCTTCTTCGCTCTTCGTATCAATTTAAATAATTCCAAACTTACCTTAACCGGTTTAATCCCCGCATTTTTGTTGATCAATGAAGTCTCCGAAGTTGGGTCCCAGGAAGATATCAACTTCTCAATACGACTGATCTCTGCAACGGCCTCATCGATATTAATATACCCAAGTTCCTCATTTAAGGCGACCACCGTGATTTCGAAGCGGCTTCCCATGAGCTTCATGGACTTCTTCACCGTAACGTACTGAAGACGTTGCCCGCTAACATTGAGGACCATTAAACAAAAAAGTAAGGGCAGAAGCACCCTCATTTACGAAAGGAATTTAATTTGGAAATATAGTCGTTGGGCGAGACCCTTAGATAGCCCAAAGTCCCTAAAACCTCTTCTTTAGGTGTCAGGACAACCACATGTGGAAAATATCCCTTACTGTTGAATTTATCCGCCAATTGCTTGTTCACGCTAATTTTTTGCTCGGAAAGTTGGTTCGGTTTTTTTCTTGGAAAGTCGGCCCGATAAAGAACATAATGTTCTTTCGAATAGGCCTTGAACGTTTCCGACTGCCAAATTTCACGATCTAACTTAATGCAGGATGCGCACCAGTCGGAGCCTGAAAATACCAGCACCAAGGGTTTGTTTTGGGCTTTAGCATTGGAAATAGCAACGGCATAATCCGCTTCCCAATCTTGGGCGACTAGGGGGATGGACATAAAAAAAATAAGAATGCAGGCAATATTTCTCATCATAGGATTTAATATAGCAAAACTAGTGCCAATCTTTAGTCAAATATCCTAAGGATGTTACCAGAAAGCGTGGTATTAAAAATTTTCAACATTTTTGCGGGAGCACTATCCACCTGGTTCAATGGGGTCCCATCCTGCGCAAAACGGGAGCCGTGAACGTCACAATAAAATATTCCCCCGTTTTGGGTAATGAAACGAACCTGGTCATAGGCCTGATGACTGCAGATTTGGCTGGCAGCGACGAAGGTTCCTTCCAAGTTTTTGACGATTACAATATCGTTCTTCAAAATAAAACTACCATTATTGGCCAATTTAGCACCCTCTGCAGAACTAAGATCAACGGTAAAGTCAACTCCAGTGGGTACCGGTTTTATGGTTCGATT
>JBBKWR010000342.1:0-4911 GCA_037969055.1 Flavobacteriaceae bacterium
TCCGCTCAAGGATAACGGTAGGTATCCTGAAAATTGGCAAAAAAAAACCAGCGATGGCCGCTGGTTTTTATAACGATCAAAGGGAGGTTCAATAGGTAATGGAGCCGTGGCCGGTGTGCTTACTAATCCCAAGGCCTGCCCCAAAGGTATCTACACCAGTAACAGTAAATGTCCCATCTATTTCCATAGATCCGGTGGCCCCTTCAAATCTACCGGTACCGCCCGTAAAAGTACTTGTCCCGGTATAGGTGGCTTCGGTTCCCGAAAAGAAGGAATAATAAAAAACCGACTTGGAATGTATTTCGTCTCCATTGGCTGCATACACGATGTCCTCATCGGAGGTGTAAGTGGCTGTGCCGTCCCCGTGGTCCACAAAGGATTCATAGAAAGACGTGCCGGATATTTTGCCCGCATGGGTCATTTTGCCCGTAAAATCAGCTTGCATACCATTAAAATTACCTAAGGCTTCCAGGCTAATGGAAACGGGCCGGGTCACTTGTTTGCCGCCCTTGGCATTTGTCGCCGTCAAATTTTCCTGGGTGAGATCCGATACGCTGTCCTTGGAACAGGAAACGGCCATCACCAGGGTAGTTGCCATCATTAACTTTATGATGGTTTTCGCGATACTCTTAATGCTTGTTTTCATAATACTTCGATTTTAGTTGGGATATTTATTAATTCAGATAAAGCATATTGGATAGGCAAAAACTTATCCCCATCGCATGGTCTTGGAACTTTGCTACATTAAAAACAAGTACATCCTATACCATGCACAGATCTCTGTTATATCAATAGGATAAAAGAAATGATCAATAGGTAATCGTACCTACCGCATTGTGGGTCGCCCGCCCTGAACTGTATGAACCATTGGCAACTTCCATTCTTCCTGTCGCGCCATCGAATCTCCCTGTACCACCCGTGATATCAAAACCACCATAATAGCTACCATCCGTTGCTGAAGAAGGCACAATAATAACTTCCGAGCTGGTAAATATTTGATCACCGTTGGCTGCATTGATCACATCATCACTGGTTAGTGTATAGGTCCCGTCAAGGTTATCTATAAAAGCGGTCGTATAGGTACTCCCCGTCATTTTGCCTACGTGTGACATGTTACCGGTAAAATCAGATCCCGATCCGTCTGGTCTGTCAATACCCACATAGTTATTTTTAACAGGCCGGGTAACTTGCTTGCCGCCCTTGGCATTTGTTGCCGTCAAATTTTCCTGGGTGAGATCCGTTGCACTGTCCTTGGAACAGGAAATGACCATCACCAAACTGGTTGCCATCAGTAGTTTTACAATCGTTTTCACGATACTTTTGATTCTTGTTTTCATAATGCTTAGGTTTTAATTGGATTATTTATTAATTAAGTGTAAGCAAAATGGATGGCAGGTTGGTTTTGCAACACCTACCGTTGGTTTATGGAGGGAACGGGGCAATCAACCACTATGGTGCAAACAATTCTTGTTAAAAACAAATATTGTTTTTACTAATAGTTATGCTATAAAAAAAAGGGGGGGGTGCTTTGTACTACATCAACTTAATCTAAAAATAGGAAAAATCTTCCTAATGTTAACACTTTTTGAAAAATAAATTGGAATTATTTTTTAATTTCTTTAACAGTGAGATTTGTCCTACAATGTTCATTGTCAATATTTTACTCCATAAAAAGTTGGCAACTTTATGTTTATTGCAAACCACTTTTGCCAATATGGCTTTAAAATGGAATGTAGTTAACCAATAGTGGCTTCAAAAAGAATCATTGAGGTGTACTATCAATATTTAGTAATTTGCAGAAAATTAATTTTTTAGTGTTAAATCCTTTTTAAGGATTTGTACCAAAATACCCGAGATCGTGATATGATGGTTAAAGAAAAAACTTTGTGGAAAGCTGTATTCTTATTGCTCTTAATCTTTTTACAAGGGTGCGACTTTTCTAAAAACAAAAAAAAGTTGGTCGATGTCCTTACCTCGGATACCAATTATGTTAGGGGCGAATTGGAAGTGCAACATGGGATGGAACTGTTCAACCAGCACTGTGCTGCCTGCCACAATTTTACAACAAATGAAATCGGACCCAATCTGAGTGGGGTGACTTCAGCAGTTGATAAAGAATGGTTGGTGTCCTTTATTGATGACCCGACCGCCATCATAAAAAGTGGGGATGAAAGGGCCGGTGGACTTTATAATAAGTACAAGCTATATATGCCCTCTTTTTCGATGATCAAAGACAAGGATCTGGAAGATCTATTGGGATTCATCCATAAATTTTCCGAGGGCGAAAAGAAAAGTCGAAATCCGCGCTCTGGCGGCTTGCTCGATCCCATCACCGAAAAAATAGCTGATTCCGACTATATCCTGGTCATCGAAGAAATGTTGACGGTACCACCAAGTTCTGAAAATACGCCGAGGGCCAAGATCAACAAAATATCTGGCATCAAGATAGCAGGCAGGGAACGTTTGTTCGTGGCCGACCTGCGTGGTAAATTATATGAAATTTTAGGGGATTCTGTTCGTGTTTATATGGATCTAAAAATCGCAGAAAAGAATTTCGTCGACCACCCCGGATGGGCCGGAGGCTTGGGCAGTTTTGCCTTTCATCCCGATTTTGAACAGAATGACCTCTTCTATACGATACATACCGAACCAGCAAAAAGTGCCCCCGCGGACTTTGCCTACAACGATAGCATCAAGGTCTCGATGCAAGGGGTGCTCAGTGAATGGAAGTCCAATGATCCATCGGCTGGTAAGTTCGCAGGATCACGACGTGAACTGTTACGGGTCGATATGGTCACCCAGGCACATGGGTTACAGGAAATCACTTTTAATCCTTTGGCAAAACGGGGAGACGAAGAATACGGACTACTTTACCTGGGCATTGGGGATGGCGGTTCGGCCTTGTCGGGATATTCGTACCTCTGCAACAGCAATGAAAAAATTTGGGGCAGTGTTATCCGAATCGATCCTTTGGGACGAAACAGCGCCAATGGCAAGTATGGCATTCCCAAGGACAACCCATTTGTAAGTCAAGCCGGAAAAGTGGGCGAGATATGGTGCCGGGGATTTAGGAACCCGCACCGTATTTCATGGGATGAAACGGGCTCGGGAAAAATGTTTATCACCAATATAGGCCAGCATAGTGTGGAGGAGGTAAATGTGGGATTAAAAGGGGCAGATTATGGTTGGCCCGATCGCGAGGGCACCTTTTTATTCGATGTACTGGCCAATCCTGAAATCGTATATCCCCTTCCTTCCGACGACAAAGGTTATACCTATCCCGTCGTGCAATACGATCATGACGAGGGCAATGCAATTTCGGGCGGATTCGTGGTCGCCGGCCAAAACATACCCCTCTTAAAAAATAAGTATGTATTTGGGGATATCCCGCGTGGCACCGTGTTCTATTCCGAGGTTTCCGAAATGAACGATGGTCAGCAAGCCACAGTGTATAAAATGGGACTCGAACTCAATGGGGAGCTTACCAATTTCTCCGCTATAAACTCCGATGAAAGGGTCGATTTGCGTTTTGGGATGGATGGTGCAGGTACCTTGTACATTTTTACCAAAAGCAATGGCAAGATCTACAAAGTAATAGGCTGTAAATCAATACCTCCGACCCCCCCTGTTTGACCCGTTCCCTATAGGCAATGTGGGGAGCGCCCAATTTAAGGGATGATTGTAAAAACAATACCCAAGGCTTTGTTTAGGACACCCCAAATACTTCTAAAAATAATCTATTAGTGCCACCACCCCATTCCAAGAAATGACGCAAGCAAAAAGGAGCGCTGCCAGTAGTCCGAGATTGATCAAGATATGCGTCTTGTGACCTTTCATTATTATCTTGTTATTGATCAATAACAGAATGCCAATGATCACTACGGGCAAAACAAATACATTGAATACTTGTGATACGATCTGCATCTCGATCGGGTTAGCGCCGAAAATCGGGACTATAAGCGCAAATAGGCAGGCGATCGCGGTGATAATCCTAAATTGTTTCGAACTCGTATCAAGCTCCCCCGATTGGTAATCGGCCAATAATATGGGCGCGATCAGCAAACATGGGAATATGGACGACAGCCCGGCGCTCAAGGTGCCAAAAAAGAATAAGGTCAGTGCAAATTTCCCTGCGACCGGCTCCAATGTATTTACCATATCCAATACTTTCGTGACCGGTTGCCCTTGGTGAAAAAGTGCCCCACTGGCAACGGCCATTACCGACCCACTAATGATAAATACCAAAACTGCAGCAATTATGGCATCCCTTTTTTGTTGTCCACGATTTTCAATCGTCCAACCTTTTCCTTTAATAAAAAGGGGCCTGGATAAAAAAGTTGCCGCCGCCATGGTCGTCCCTACAAAGGCAGCCACCATCATTTGTCCGCCTTCCACCTTGGGAACGCTAGGGACCAATCCTTTGAGGACCTCAATAGGTAGGGGATATACCATAAAAAGGGATATAATAAAGGACAGCCCCATGATGGTCACAAAGATCACCAATATCTTTTCAAAAAAAGTATACTTTCCAACCCATAAAAGGGCATACATGATGAGAATCACAACAATGGCAACTACCAATACGGTTTCGTATCTGGCCGATGCCAAAGCAGGAAAATAAATGAGAAAGATTTCATAAATAATATTGGCCGATATGCCCAAAATGCCCATGAGCGAATTCCATTGGCCAAAAGAAATACCGATAATGATCAGGATCGCTATGATCTTTCCGCCCTTGATGTGTCTTTTAAACCCATAGAGCGCTGTTTCTCCGGAAATCAAAGCATAATTGCCATAAGCGTACATCAACAATCCTGAGAATACACAACTCAGCAACAGCACCCATAATAACTGCATGCCATAGGTGCTACCGGCAACGATCATAGAGGTAACACTACCGGTACCAATGGT
>JBBKWR010000343.1:0-6360 GCA_037969055.1 Flavobacteriaceae bacterium
GATCAGCTCATCGGTAAACAATAGCTGGATTTCGGCCCTGTCCTCCCCGCTCAGAAAAAAGCGCTTGTTGAAATCGGGATGATTTTTAATATCGATGTCCTTGAATCCCGCCAAACTATAGATGAAGTCCAACAGCCCTTCTTTGTCGAGTACAAAAATGGGGATTTGCCGATCCAGTTGGATGTGCATGACCGTAGTCTTCACCTCTTCCCTTGCAATAAAGGCCCCTTCGGTAAAATCTACGTCAAGTACCTTAAACTCTTTTTTATTCCCGGTCAAACGGTTATAAGTAAACGGGATTTGGCGGGTACGAAAGAAAATAAAATCGAGCAGGAATTTGGTGTCCTGATTTTTTTCAGGTTTATAGCGCCATTTAAAGTCTTTGGCGGCCGCCTTCAATAATTTTTGTCTTTTTGTTAAAAAACTATCTTTCGGCTTCGGCCCACTCACGGGCAGGACCTTACGTATCGCAAAGGGATGCTTAGAATCGGTTTCGTGATGGTCCAGGCCAATGATTTCAATACTTCCGCCTTTTTTGGCGAAGGCATCACCATAGTTTTGCAGCCCCTCCATTACGGTATGGTCCACAAAGGTACACAATGAAAAATCCAGGACGACATTTTCATGTTCCGGGACCATGTCCAACTTGTTCCTTAATTTGAAAAAATTCAGAAAACTGCAAAAATATTTGACACTCACATAAAAAGTGCCACCGTCTTGCTCTTTGAACAGTAAGACATTGGGCTTAGTGAGATTTCTCAAAAAGAGCCCGACACTTTTATTGATCAAAAAGTGGATTACAATGGTCACCAAAATTCCGACGCCTATGCCCGTGATCAAATTGGTGAACAGCGTGGTCAATAAAGTTATCAGGAAAATGGCAATCTGTACCCTCCCGATCTTCGCCATTTTTCGAAAGGTTTTTGGGGTGGCCAATTTATAGCCGGTATAGACCAAAATCGCCGCCAAGGCCGCCAAGGGAATTCTTCTGAGCTGATCTTCGAAAAGCAAAACGAACAGCAGCAAAAAAAGCGCATGGAACATATTGGCCGAGCGGTTCGTGGCGCCGTTGTTCACATTTACCGAGCTCCGGGCAATGACGGTAACCACATTAAGTCCGCCGAGCATACCGCTCAACATGGTGGCCAGCCCTAGGGCTTTAAGATCTTTGTTGACGTTTGACCTTCTGTTTTGGGCATCCAGCTTATCCACAGCCTTGATACTCAATAACGATTCGATACTGGCAATCAATGTAATGGCAAAGACCGCGATGATAAAATCCCCTTTCATGGCCTTGGAAAAATCAGGGAACGCCAGATTGGCCAACACATTCTTCGGAATGTTGACCAAAAATTTGGAAGCCATGGGATAGGGCTGGTCAAACCAACCAAAAGCATAGCTAAAACCAATGACCAATACCAGGATCCACATCGGCGCGGGAATCAATTGGAAATATTTGTTCCTGATTTTGGCATATTGTACCATAATGAGCAGGGAGCCCACCCCGAGTCCCGCCGCAATAAGTTCCTCAGGCCGTAAATTTTCTATGAGGGCCCAAATATTTTTTGGGATTTTGAGCAGTAGGGAAATGACACTGCCCCTGGTCTCATGGTTCCCGATCATGATGTGGAACTGTTTGGCCAGGATCCCGATACCGATGGCCGCCAACATTCCCTCTATGGCCGCGGCGGGAAAAAAATCGGCCAATCGCCCCATTTTCAAAACTCCGAGTAGCACCATCAAAAGGCCCGAAACCACAATGGCGGCCAGCGTAAACAAATAGCCTTGGTACATATTCCCTGCGCCTAAGGTGGTAATGGCACCCAGGAGCACAATGACCAGCCCGTTGCCCGGCCCGGTAATGGTTACATGTGAACCCCCTAAAATGGAGACGACGAATCCCCCAACCACCGCGGCGATAATGCCCGATATGGGGGGCGCTTCGCTGGCCAAGGCCAGGCCCAGGCCCAAAGGCAGTGCAATAAGCGACACCACAAAGCCGGAAAAGATATTCTTGGGCAGGGCGCTTATAAAAACTTTGGTATGGTTGGTCTTCGCTGTCAAAGGGTCAGTTACGGATTATTAAAAGATCGGTGGGCAGGTCGGAAAGGATGTATTCAATATCATGGGGAAAAATCCGATCCAATATCCCAGATTTGGTAGGGGCGTTCATCACCAAAAGATCGGCCCGTACCACTTCGGCATAGTGGCCGATTGAATACCCACTTTTCCCAAAGATACTTTGGGTCTTAACGGTAACATTTTTGGTCAAATACTCGGGCAATTGCTTGATGATCTTCCGTACCCGGGACTCTTCCCGGTGTTTTAATCGTTCTTTCATAATGTTGGCCCTTTTGAGGGAACGATCGTCCTCCACGGTAACGTTCAATTCGCGCTGTCGGATCTCCTCGACAACTGTCACCTGCTGTGCGCCCAAGGCATGGGCCACATAAAATGCATCGGTGATGGCCGTAGCCGTATCCGGGGCATCCAGGCCATTGACCACCACCTGTTTACAGGGTACACGAACGGCAGAGGGCTTGACCAACAACAATACGGAACAACACACCTTGCGCGTCAACTTTCGGGCGATGGAGCCTACGTAAAATTGAAGCATATTTTCATGCTGCAGTGCGCCCAAGATCAATAAATTAATTTTTGAATCTGCGCAAGCTTCCTTGATCACAGTGTATGGATTTCCATTTTCCCATTGGATCTCAACAGCCAGTTCTGGATGCTCCGTTTCGGCCAGTATTTCCTGAAGTGCGGCCATTTTCGTATCGGATCGCTCCCCGACATGGAGCAAGATCAACTTGGCCCCAAAAAAATGGGCAATCCGCATCGATTCCAACACATTCGCCCTCAAAGAGGGTGAAAATGCGAACCCGAACAAGATTCTTTTAAAGGGCTTGACCTTGGTTTCCATGTTTTGATGCTTGGAGGCCCAAGATAATACATTAATTGGGAACGGAAATTGGATGGACCTATGGGGCATAGGAACAAATTATGTGTTATTTTCACCTGTTGTGATTACCTTACAACCTTAAATAAAAAGTGATGATCGAGCTTGCGGGAATAATCATTTTAGGAATTATCGCACAATGGGTGGCATGGCGCTTGAAATTACCGGCTATTTTGCCGCTTATTTTAATTGGGCTCCTGGTGGGTCCCATTTCCACGCTATTTACAATAGACGGGTCTAAATTGGTAGAACCCATTTGGAACGGCGAAAAAGGGTTATTTCCTGGGGAAGGCCTCTATTATTTTGTCTCCCTGGCGATAAGCATCATTCTATTCGAAGGGGGCCTCACCCTAAAACGGACGGAAATTAAAAATGTAGGCCCGGTCATCACCAAGTTGATCACCTTGGGCAGTCTTGTCACTTTTTTTAGCGCCGCGGTAGCCGTATATTTTATTTTTGGATTGGACTGGCAGATTTCCTTTTTATTTTCGGCCCTGATCATCGTAACGGGACCCACTGTCATAACGCCCATTCTTAGAAATATTCCCTTGAAAAAGGATATCTCGGCGGTATTGAAATGGGAAGGCATCCTGATCGACCCCATTGGGGCCTTGGCGGCGGTTTTGGTTTTTGAGTTTATCATCGTCGGCGAGGGACAGGGCTATACCCTAACCGCCCTAATGGAGTTTGGCAAGACGCTGCTCTTTGGCTTTACCTTTGGCTTTACTTTTGCCCATGCGCTCACCTTTGTCATCAAGAAGAATTTGGTGCCCCATTACCTGCTAAATGTGGTCTCCCTTTCAGGGGTGCTCCTGGTGTTCGTGATGTCGGATATTTTCGCCAGCGAGTCAGGGCTATTGGCCGTTGTGGTCATGGGAATGGTCATGGGGAATACCGACCTGCCCAACATCAAGGAACTCTTGTATTTTAAAGAATCATTGAGCGTACTGCTGATTTCCATTCTTTTTATTTTGTTGGCCGCCAATATCAATATGTCGGATATGGAATTGGTTAACAATTGGAGGAGTTTGCTGCTTTTTGCAGTTATCGTCTTCTTGATACGGCCTTTGGGCGTGTTTTTAAGTGCGGCCGGATCTAATTTGAAATTCAATGAAAAATTGTTTATTGGGTGGGTAGGGCCGAGGGGAATTGTGGCTGCAGGTATTGCCTCTCTCTTCGGTTCCAAATTGATTTCTACTGGGGAGCCTGGAGCAGAATATATTACGCCACTGGTCTTTATGATCGTGTTGGGCACCGTACTGCTCAACGCCACGACCGCACGGTTGTTCGCCAAATTGGTAGGGGTCTTTCTTAGAAGATCCGAAGGCATCCTGATCATAGGCGCTTCAAAGGCGTCCCGTCTGATTGGGGATTACCTGCACAAAAATAATCGAAATGTGGTATTGATAGATAACAACAAGACCAATATCAACAAAGCAAGAAGTTTAGGATTGGAGGCTTTTACCGCCAATATTTATTCCGATTACCTCACCGATAATATTGAATTAAACGATGTTGGTTATTTGATGGCCCTCACCGGAAATTCTGATATCAACGAATACGCCATCAACAAGTTTGGAAAGCAGTTTGGGGAAAATGGATCTTTTCGCTTGGTGAATTCCGACGAAATGAAAGATCCTGAAAATACGCCCAAGGAAGGGCTATTTTCACATACCGATGATTTTATCAAAATTATGGAGGCCACTAGAAAGTATCCGGAGATACATGAAATCGATATTAACAGTCAGGAACATTATGAAGGGCTGATTGAAATTTCTAGGGCCGATGATGATATCGTCCCCATTTTTTTAGAAAATGCGGAGGGAGAATTAATGATCATCTCGTCCTATAGCAAGGATTTTACGGATATCAAGAAGGGTTTTAAGTTGGTCTACCTGGGGAAAAGTTTTGAGCTTAGGCCACCCGAGGCCAATAAAGATTCCAAAAATTCCATATCAACCAAATAGGGTTTTAACTAGCATGGGTAATGGCCCACACATATCAATGAAAAAAAGCACTTGGGTAAGCTGGGTAGGTGGTCCGAAGCGTTACCTATGTAATCTGAAGTAGGCTATTGAGGCCAGATTAAATCCGATTCCGATTCCGACTTTGTCATTCTTAAGGTTCAAAAAAGGAAGCTTGGCACATATTTAGCCATCAAAAGGCATGGTTTTCCAGACGGTAACGGCAATATCTACTGGGCTGACCGCATAATTGGCACCCCCCACCATACTGTAGAAATGTATGGAGGATTCCCTTTTAATTTTATCTTCCAAGAGCTTAGTATCGATGTCGCCACTTTCTTGTTTCCACATAAAGATCGAGTGCTGCTCTATTTGGATAATGCGGTGCCTCGCCGTAAACTGCGCTATATAAAGTATCATTAATGGAAGGGACTATGATTACAAAGGGGCCAACTTAATGAATTGGAAAACATTTGAAAAATATATGTAGGAAAAATTTAAAAACTTGTAGTGAAAGAACTGTATACGATGTGATGGGAATTAATCGTTCAATTTCAAGACCGCCATAAAGGCTTGTTGCGGAATCTCCACGTTCCCTACTTGGCGCATACGCTTCTTCCCCTTTTTCTGCTTTTCGAGCAATTTTCGCTTACGCGAGATATCGCCCCCATAACATTTTGCGGTCACATCTTTTCTAAGCGCTTTTATGGTCTCCCGGGAAATGATCTTGGCACCAATAGCGGCTTGGATCGGAATATCGAACTGTTGCCTGGGGATCAGCTCCTTTAATTTTTCACACATTCTTTTGCCGATATTCACCGCATTGTCAAAATGGATCAGTGCGGAGAGCGCATCCACCGTTTGGGCGTTCAACAAAATATCGACACGTACCAATTTGGAGGTGCGCATACCGATCGGGGTGTAATCAAATGAGGCATACCCTTTAGAAACGGTCTTTAGGCGGTCATAAAAATCGAAGACAATTTCCGCCAAGGGCATATCGAAGGTCAGTTCGACACGGTCGGTAGTGAGATAGGTCTGGTTGGTGATCTGGCCCCTTTTGTCGATACAGAGCGACATCACATTGCCCACATAATCTGATTTGGTGATGATGGTCGCTTTGATGTACGGCTCCTCCACGTGATCTAAAGTAGAGGGGTCCGGCAGATCGGTCGGGTTGTTCACGATCAAGGGTACCTCTGGATCTTTTCGTGTAAAAGCATGATAGCTTACGTTGGGTACCGTGGTGATCACCGTCATGTCGAATTCACGCTCCAAGCGCTCTTGGATGATCTCCATGTGCAACATTCCCAAAAAACCGCAACGAAATCCGAAACCAAGCGCCGCACTGCTTTCAGGGGTATAGACGAGGGAAGCGTCGTTCAACTGTAATTTTTCCATGGAAGACCGCAGCTCCTCAAATTCTTCGGTATC
>JBBKWR010000344.1:0-10314 GCA_037969055.1 Flavobacteriaceae bacterium
AACCTGTTGAAAAGCCTGTCATAAATATACCTAAAAGAAACTTCCTTAAAAGATAGGTTTTACTATTTTTGCCCATGCAAAACAACGTCCTAATTCTTGACTTTGGTTCCCAGTATACACAACTCATCGCCAGAAGGGTTAGGGAACTGAACATTTACTGTGAAATCAAGCCCTTCAATAAGTTGCCCAATGATCTTTCGAGCTATAAGGCGGTCATTCTTTCTGGATCTCCCTTTTCGGTACGCGGGGAGGATGCGGCACATCTGGATCTATCTGCGATCAAAGGGAAAAAGCCTTTGCTCGGGGTATGTTACGGGGCCCAATACCTTGCCCATTTCAACGGGGGCAATGTAACTGCCTCCAATACCCGCGAGTATGGTAGGGCCAATTTATCCTATATAAAAAAGGGTGAGCCTTTTTTTAAAGGGATATCGGAAGGCAGTCAAGTTTGGATGAGCCATGCCGATACCATAAAAGAACTGCCCGAAAATACCATTCGATTGGCGAGCACCCATGATGTCGAGAATGCCGCTTATAAATTTAAGGGGGAAGATACTTATGCCATTCAGTTTCATCCTGAAGTCTATCATACGACCGATGGCAAACTATTGCTCGAAAACTTCTTGGTACATATCGCAGGGGTTGCCCAAACCTGGACACCTGATGCTTTTGTGGAGACCACGGTCGCCAAACTAAAAGCAAAGATCGGCAGTGATAAAGTAATCCTAGGGTTATCGGGAGGCGTAGATTCTACCGTGGCGGCGATGTTATTGCATCGTGCTATTGGCACACATTTGCATTGCATTTTCGTGAATAATGGATTGCTTCGAAAAAACGAGTTCACGGAGGTATTGGAACAATATAAGGGCATGGGCCTCAATGTAAAGGGGGTTGACGCTTCGGCACGCTTTTTGGATGCATTGGCAGGAGAAAGCGATCCTGAAAAAAAGAGGAAGACCATAGGGAATTCATTTATAGAAGTCTTTGACAATGAGGCACATCAAGTGCAGGATGCCAAATGGCTGGCACAGGGTACCATTTATCCAGATGTGATTGAATCGGTCTCTGCGACAGGGGGCCCGTCGGCGACCATCAAAAGTCATCACAACGTAGGTGGTTTGCCAGATTTTATGAAATTAAAAGTCGTGGAACCCTTAAAAATGTTGTTTAAGGACGAGGTTAGAAGGGTAGGTGCCAGTATGGGTATCCAAGAAGACCGCTTGGGCCGGCATCCTTTTCCCGGTCCGGGATTGGCCATAAGGATTTTGGGCGACATTACACGGGAAAAAGTCGCTATTTTGCAGGAAGTTGACCATATTTTTATACAAGGATTACGCGATTGGGGACTTTATGACAAGGTCTGGCAGGCCGGCGCCATGCTTTTGCCCGTACATAGTGTAGGGGTCATGGGCGATGAGCGCACTTATGAAAAATGTGTAGCTTTGCGCGCGGTGGAAAGTACAGATGGCATGACCGCAGATTGGGTAAACCTGCCCTATGAGTTCTTGCAAAAGACCTCTAATGATATTATCAACAAAGTGCCAGGGGTAAACAGGGTGGTGTACGATATTAGCTCCAAACCTCCGGCAACCATAGAATGGGAATAGTTATGAACCGATATTTGAAACACATTTTAGTAATCCTCGTTTTTACGTTGGTGGGGTGCAAGGCCAGTGCCCAAAAATTCACCTCACACGCGGTGAAAAAGGGAGAGACATTGCAAAGTATCTCTACACAGTACAAGGTTACGCCGCAAGAAATCCTCAAGTATAACAAAGAAATCAAGGCCGGGCAGGCATTAACACCGAATACCATTTTGGTCATCCCCGCAGTGACTGCCCAAACCAAAACGCCAGTTATAGCCCCAGCTAGCACAAAGAATGCCGATGTTACCGATGCAAGCATCGAACAGGAGCCGCCCATTGGTTTTACCTCCCATAAAGTGAGAAAAAGGGAAACCCTTTATGGGATTGCCAAACGCTACAAAATTACCGAAGAAGATATCAAACGCTACAATCGGGAACTGTATTCGTCGCAACTAAAAAAGAAAATGAGCCTGCGGATTCCAAAGTACAGGAGAATGTCGCCAAGTGACAGTCTTGCGATGGACCCCAATAATTTTGAGATCTATACCGTAGCCCCAAAAGAGACACGTTGGAGCATTGCCAACAAAAATGGTATTACCATAGACAGTTTGCTAAGCTTGAACCCTGAACTTACTAAAACGTCAGATTATTTAAGGGAAGGCCAAGAATTAAAATTGCCCAAAAAACCAGGGAGTACCATCGAAGGGCAAGTGACCCAATTGTATATATCGTACACAGTTCCACCAAAAATGAATTTTTTCCAACTAAAGCAACAATTTGGGGTGGAACCTGAAGAAATAGTGCGCCTGAATCCCGAGATTACCGAACGCAATGGTTTAAAAGAGGGCATGGTCATCAGAATCCCACAAACCAAGCTCGATGCGGGTGAAGTAAACACCGATAATTATATTTTTTATGAGGTAAAACCTAAGCAGACCGTATACTCCCTTACCCGGAAATTAGGTCTTTCTTATAAGGAACTCTTGGCGCTTAACCCTGATTTGATAGACGGTCTGAAAGCGGGGATGATCCTAAAACTGCCCAAAGCAAAGGCAGGAAGCCTCGAAGTGCGTAATTCATTGGTATTGGACAAGATTAGTTTATTGGATAGCCTGCATGCCGAAAACAAGCCCAAATTACTGTTTTTGTTGCCCTTTAGATTGGATAAGATCGATATGGCTGACATGGAAGGTGTAGTATCGGCCATTGAGAAACGAAACGATGTAAAACTAAGCTTAGGACTGTATTCCGGGGCCCTGATTGCCCTCGATTCCCTTGCGGATTTGGGCATTTCCGTAGATGTTAAAACTTTGGATAATCAATTGGACGTTAGTAGGACGAAAGCCTTGTTAGCGAAGGAAAACTTGAAGGATTACAATGCGATCGTTGGTCCTTTGGATGGTCCATCATTCCAACAAGTGGCCATGAGCGCATCCAATTACCATGTTCCGGTTATTGCGCCCATACGGGTCCCGAATGATGTAAACCTGGCCAACGTATTTTTTACCTATCCTTCAGATGAACTGCTCAGGGATCGGATGCTGGCCTATATGGATACTATTCGCACCAATCAGCATGTCATCGTAATCTATGATAACAAGCATCTCACAGAAAAGAAATTGATTTTGGAGAAATTCCCGACCGCAGATAGTTTGGAGATAGTACAGGAGGAGAAGAGCATCGGGGTAAACCTTGAGAAATTGAAGCAACTGCTAACCTTGGGAAAAGACAATTGGGTATTCCTTGAAACGGATAACTCCAAATTGGTATCCAGTGTGAGCTCCATTCTCAATTCAAGCATCAATAAAGATGTTAAGGTACGTATGCTGACCACGAACCGGAACAGGGCCTTTGAAAATGATGTGATTTCAGTTTCCCATCTTTCGAACCTGAATTTTACTTATCCCTCGGCCTATCGTGAAATTGGGAATAATTCGTTTGTAAAGCGCTATCAACAACGTTTTGGAAGTACCCCGGACCGCTATGCCGTGCGTGGCTTCGATGTGGTTTACGACCTCTTGTTAAAACTGGCTTACAAGAACGACCTCTTTCTTATTTCAACGATGATCGGGGAAACGGAATACAATGGAAATAAATTCAGTTATGAAAAATATCCAGCTTCGGGCTATTTCAATCAGTCTTCCTATATCATTGCATATGACGACATGCAGATCGTAGAACTAAAAAAATAACGTATGACAGCAAAGGTCGTTTACACGGGCGAATTGAGAACCACCTGCGAACACATTAGATCTGGGGATACCTTTATTACGGATGCCCCAATAGATAATAATGGTCTGGGACAAGCTTTTTCCCCGACCGACACGGTAGCCACCGGCTTGGCCAGTTGTATGATTACCACAATGGGCATTAAGGCTAAGGGATTGGAAGTGGATCTTATAAATTCAACAGCGGCGGTTACCAAACACATGGCCGCAGATCCTCGGAGAATCTCAAAAATTGAAGTAGTGCTTAACCTTCCGGCCAACGTATCAGAAAAAAACAGGAAGATTTTGGAGCATACGGCCAATACCTGTCCTGTTATTTACAGCTTGCATCCAGACATCGAAAAAGATATCTCATTTCATTGGGCGCTTTAATTTACATACACTTGATGATGGTATTATGGGGTGTGGGATTTCAGCCCGTACAGGAACGTGATACCATACCATGGACCCGCGAACACAGGCTGAATTGGTCCGACTTTAAAGGAAAACCTACCAATTCCAGGGCCGCTGCTGTTACAGCTAGCGGTATTACCTATCAGTTTTCTTCCATGTCAAAAGGCGATGACGTGATATTGGATTTTGAGGTGAGCACCCATTTTTATCCACACAAATCCTGGTACCAACCTGAGCTTTGTGATGATGTGATTCTGGGCCATGAACAATTGCACTTTGATATTTCAGAACTGTACGCCAGACAGATGCGCAAAAGGCTGAGGGAAACCAGGTTTACCCAACATGTAAAGGCAGAGATCAAGGCCATCTATAAAGAGATCACCGTTGCACTGAACGATTTCCAAAACCGGTACGACGAAGAAACCAATTTCTCCAGGAACAGGGAACAGCAGCAGTTATGGAATACGAGTATCAAAACGGCGTTGGAGCGTTAGGCCGGCGAGTTTGCCGAATCCCTGATGCTTGGCATTGACATTAGCTACCTAGTACTTCCTATTGCTTTATGACCCCAAGCTGTTTTTCACGATTACATTAGGTTATATAATAACCTAGTATTGAACCTAATATTTAAAGATCAAGAAATCCATTTGTAGCGGCTTTAATCTCGCTATGAGCATGGGTATGAGCTTTGGACCTAATTCTAAGTACAGTTCGGAAAAATTTTGAGATCGTTCTTGCAAGGATTTGTTTGGGAATAGTTGGTTCTGCAGTTCGGCCATTCGTACTACATGGTCTTCCAATTTTATTTTTTGTGCCTTGAGCAACCTTTTTTCGAGGTGGTCCAGGCCCTTTTTTTGTTTTACTTCCTGTGCCTTTACAGCGCCTAGAAAGGAAGGATCGGTTTGGGTGGCCAAGTCATACAGCTGTTTGAACTGATCTTCCAAAAGCTGCTTTTGGGGTGAGAAATCGATATCGATATTCGAAATTTCCCTAATTTTTTTATTGATCAAACTACTTTGCTTCAGGAACAGATCTCCCACAGCAATATTCAGTTTTTGCAATTTTTTGTTTTGTTTTTCCGATATGGCCAACGCAGAATTGCGGAGGAGTAAAATAGGAAAGGGCACCTGCATCACATCGAACATCGTTTTGAGTTCCAACCAATAAGCAATTTCTCCGCCCCCGCCAATATAGCAAAGGTTGGGGAGTATTACTTCTTGATAAAGCGGGCGTGCGATTACATTGGGGGAGAATCGTTCTGGGTGATTTTTCAATTCTTTCTTTAGGTCTTCTTTAGAGAAATTGATGGCGGTTTCGTTTACATAATATCGACCCTCCTTTTCAATCAATCGTTCCCGGATCCCATCTTTTAAATAAAAATAATTTATTTCCCTAGGATTCACCTGAATACCGTAATTAGGAGATACTTCTTGAAGTTGTGAAGCGGCTTTTGTCACCTTGTTAAAGGAGAGTTGATCAAAAATATCTTTTTCCACATAAGGTGCCAGTGAATTTTTAAGGGACATATCATCCCCATCTACAATGACGAGTCCGTAAGCACCAAAAAGTTCGTTCGCTAAGTACCGCGTCGCTTCCGTCAAAGTAGTGTGCTTAAGGTAAGCATCATTGAAGAGTTGTTTTAAACTGTTGGCATGTGCACCGCCCCCAACTTCCTGGGCAAAGGCTTCATATACTTCCTGCAGACCGTCAGTCGTCAATCGGCCCACGGCCCCTTTGGCGTCTTTGTTCCAGTGGAGTTTTCTGCCCTTTAAATTAAAATAGTTGATTTCTTCAAAATCATGGTCTTCCGTTGCCATCCAATAAATAGGAACAAAATTGTATTTTGGGTAGGCTGTTTTTAACGTGTTGGCAAGGTTGATCGTTGATACGATCTTATAAAGGAAATAAAGTGGCCCGGTGAATAGGTTCAGTTGATGGCCAGTAGTGACGGTAAATGTAATGGGCTCTTTTAATTGTTTAAGGTTGTCCTGTGTTTTTTTGGATAGTTTGATACCCTTATACTGTCTTTGTAACGCATCGTAAAGAACATCCCTTTGGGCATTTGTAAAATGGGAGGCCTTTTCCTCGATTTGACCCTTAAAATCCTCAAGTCTAAAAAAACGGTTATAAAAAGGGGCCAGCATATTATCACCCGCGATATAATCACAAATCAATTCGGTAAAATAGCCGGTTTGTTTAAAAGGAATACGATCAATATCCATATCTGGCGCAAATATAAATTGCTTTGATTCTTTTGGTGCCTAAAAATACGTTAATTCCTTTAATCTAAAATTTAAGTCCTGCGACCGATTTTAACCTGAATTCAGGACAAATTCAGTAAATTTGATAGCGTATGGAATGTCAGGGATTAAACTATTGAACTTTAATTCTTGGTTATGTTGCCAAATTGCCAACCTGAAAAAATTGCAATCTAAACTTCGTCACTTGAGAAAACTTTTACTTCCGTTGTTCCTTCTTTTTTCTTTGGTCCTAACCGCACAGCAACTAAAATCGCCCTCTGAATTTTTGGGCTATGAATTGGGTACCCAATTTACAAGGCACCATGAAGTGGTAGATTATTATCAATATGTGGCAGCGACCCTTCCGAATCAGGTACACTTGACCATGTATGGGAAAACCAATGAACGTAGACCTTTGTTATTGGCTTATGTATCAAATGCTGCCAACATTAGCGATTTGGAAAACATCCGTCAGGAACATTTAAAAAATATGACAGGCGGTGGCAACCCCTCAAAGGCCATTGTCTGGTTGAGCTATAATGTACACGGTAACGAGAGCGTGAGTACCGAGGCCTCTATGCAGACACTTTACGAGCTTTTGACCACTAAAGCCAGCTATTTGGAAAACACTGTGGTAATCATGGATCCCTGTATTAATCCAGATGGTCGTGATCGTTATGTAAATTGGTACAACGCCAATAAAAATAACCCGAATAACGTGGATCCCAACAGCAAGGAACACCATGAAGGATGGCTCAATGGACGAACGAACCATTATATGTTCGACCTTAACAGGGATTGGGCCTGGTTGACCCAAGTGGAAAGCCAACAAAGATTGAAGATGTTTAACCAATGGTTGCCCCACGTGCATGTGGATTTTCATGAACAGGGTGTAAATAACCCTTACTATTTCGCTCCTGCGGCCGAACCGTTCCATGAAGTAATCACCAATTTCCAAAGAGATTTTCAGGAAACGATTGGTAAGAACCATGCTAAATATTTCGATGCCAATGGCTGGTTTTATTTCACAAAAGAGGTTTTTGATCTACTTTATCCCAGCTATGGCGATACCTATCCGACCTATAATGGTGGCGTAGGGATGACTTATGAACAGGGGGGTAGTGGCCGCGCTGGCTTGGGAATTATCACGGATATTGGGGACACCTTGACCCTAAAGGATCGTATTGCACACCATCTTACCACAGGGCTGTCCACGGTGGAGGTAGCATCCTTAAATGCTGAAAAATTGAACTCTGAATTCTTGAAGTTCTATAAGGACAAGAATTTTAAGTATAAGGCATATGTGATGAACGGAAATGCCGATAAGGTCAACGCCCTCACCGCTTTATTAGATCAGCACAACATTGAATACCAATCCGGAACCAACGCTACCCTAAAGGGTTTTAACTATCAAACGGGCAAGATGGGGAGCATGCGAATTTCTGAAAAAAGCTTGGTCATCCCTACAAATCAGCCAAAAGGAACCCTGGTCACTGTTCTCTTTGAGCCAAACGCCAAATTGAGCGATTCGGTCACATATGATATTACAGCCTGGTCGTTGCCTTTTGCCTATGGATTGGAGGCCCTTGCTTCCACGGGTCCCGTTCAGGGATCACCGTTCCAAAAAGAGCTGTTAATCAACTCAGGGCTCGATGAAAACGCCTATGCCTTTTTAACCGATTGGGACGGTATGGACGATGCCCGATTCCTTGCCGAATTGATCGTGGAAAAAATACGGGTACGATACTCAAAAAAGCCATTTACGATTGATGGTAAAAAATATATGCGGGGTACCTTGATCATCACCCGTGGCGATAATGTGAACAGGAAAGATTTTCTTAAAAGCTTAGGGGAAATAGCCCAAAAGCACCATAAAAATTTGACGCCCACGATTACAGGTTTTGTGGAAGACGGAAAGGATTTTGGGTCGGGATCTGTTCATATGGTGCACGAACCGAAGGTGGCCCTACTCGCTGATGGACCCACTTCGACCCTGCAGTTTGGAGAGATATGGCACTTTTTTGAACAGCAATTGCATTATCCAAGCACTGTGATCAATAGTGACTATTTGGAAAGGCTGGATCTGTCAGAATATGACGTGTTGATCCTTCCCGGTGGAAGGGGCTACAATAAGTTTATGGACGATTCCAAAATTGCGGAACTAAAAGAATGGGTCAACAACGGTGGAAAATTGATCGCCATGGGCGGGGCCATCAAAGAGATTATAGGAAAGAATGGTTTTGGCTTAAAATCATTGGAAGTGAAAAAAGACAGTATTGTAGACTTAGGATCATATGAGCTATCTGAGCGGGAAAAGATAAAAGATGAAATTACCGGGGCTATTTTTAAGACCAAGGTCGACAATACCCACCCTCTTGCCTTTGGATATGACGATACCTATTTCAGCCTGAAACTTGGGGCCGATGCATATCAATATCTGGATAAGGGTACAGTGGTGTACTTAGAGAAGGGCAGTGCCGATCCGGTTGCGGGATTTGCTGGTAGTGAGGCCAAGAAAAAAATAGATAAAACCCTGGTATTCGGCGTGGAGGCGCATGGCAAGGGAACAGTAATTTATATGGTGGACAACCCTTTATTTCGTGGTTTTTGGGAAAGCGGGAAACTCTTTTTTGCAAATGCCCTGTTTATGGTAGAATGAAATCGCAAGATCACAAATCGACCTTTTTAAAACTTACCATTTAGTGAATCTAGCCTGAAATTCTACAGCTTCAACGATAGTTTGTGAGCGACTGTGTTGTTGTTGGTAAACCAAGCCAACTGGAACTTTATTTTTCGTAAATTGAGGTTTTTGCATGTATAAATAACCAATTTTATGAAGAAACTTATATTCCCGTTTGCCCTACTCCTCCTTTTAAGTTGTAAAAAATCAAACCCAAACCTAGACCAGATTATTGTAGACGGACTTCAAGCAAAAGTAGAGGTGGTCCGGGACCAAGCGGGCATCAATCATATCTATGCCGAAAACCAACACGATTTGTTTTTTGCCCAAGGCTATTGTGCAGCCAAAGACCGACTTTTTCAGTTTGAAATTTGGAGAAGGCAGGCTACAGGGACAGTTGCCGAAATTTTAGGGAAAAGGGAACTAAATAGGGATATAGGAACCCGACTTTTTAAGTTTAGGGGCGATATGAACACTGAGATGCAACATTACCACCCTGATGGCATTGAAATATTGACAGCATATACCGATGGGGTCAATGCCTATATCGAGGAGGCGCTCAAAAATCCAGATGGATTGCCCATTACCTTCAAAGCCTTAAACATAAAGCCCCAAAAATGGACCCCTGAAGTGATCATTTCCCGGCACCAAGGACTTTTAGGGAACATTACTGAAGAACTTTATTTTGGCCGGGAGGTAGCAAAACTCGGCGTAGATAAGGTTAAAGAATATACTTGGTTCCATCCGAAAGATCCGAAATTGGATTTGGATCCATCCATTGATGGAAAGCTATTAACAGACAACATCCTGGCCCTTTATAACGCTTATAGGAATCCCATTAAATTTAGGCCCGAGGATGTGGTCGCTGAGTACAGGAAAGAGGCGGGCGAAAAGAAATCTGCTGAGGCCGCTGTTGACCCTAGCTTGCTTGAAAAGGACAAACTATTTGTAGGTAGCAACAATTGGGTAACTTCACCTGCCCTTTCCGAAAACGGCCATGCCTACATGGCCAATGATCCGCACCGACGCTTGGCCATACCATCATTGCGATATTGGGTGCACCTTTCGGCCCCTGGTTGGAATGTGATCGGGGGTGGTGAACCGGAAATACCTGGTGTTTCCATTGGTCATAACGAATATGGCGCTTGGGGTCTCACCGTTTTCGAGACCGATGGGGAAGACCTATA
>JBBKWR010000345.1:0-9578 GCA_037969055.1 Flavobacteriaceae bacterium
GTGATTTTGTTGCTTTTTTAATCCCGAAACGCGGACTGCTATTATCATGGTTGGGACTAACTATCGGAATCGGGGGTTGGATTTTTTCTGGTCTTTGGGTAGCATTGGGAGGTGTACTCATATATGTATTGGGTTGGTTGCTGTCCGGTAAAAAAGCGCAACCCGATAAAGGCACGACCAATAGTGATTATATTCGGTTCAAGCACCGTGATGGCAGTACGCAAGGGGTCTATTTGGAAGGAGGTCGTTATCCCACTCCGATCAAAGGGGCGATTGCCATTGTTATGAGCTTTATGGGTCAATTTAAACCTAAAAAATACAAACGTATCGACGCAATCGTCAATGTGATGGGGCGCTACCTTCCCGTTTTTGAGCTTTTAGAGCGTACTTGGCCAATTCCAATCCTTATGATGGGAAGGGACGATGCCATAGGCAGTTTTTATTTGAATGAAATTGGCGAAACGGAATTGAATTTCCCTTTTGAAGCCAATAAAGACTATATAAATCATCTGGACTATCTAGGGAAATTATTTGCCGCGAAGGCAGAAAGCTATTATGTGCCAAATAGTTTTGCGAAACAGTTTAAAATTGTGGAGGTACCCCATAATATGGGTGGTGTTGCGATGGGAAATTCCGGATCAAAAGGGGTGGTCGACACCTATGGCCGGGTATTCGGCTATGAGAATTTTTTGGTGTTGGACGGATCTATATTACCGAGATCCTTGGGTCCCAATCCTGCAAATACCATATTGGCCTTTTCGGAACGCGCCATGGATCAAGTGATTTCACAACTGGTAGCAAAGGGTAAGGTCACGGCGCTGTAACGCTAGTGTGGTCAAATACGAACTTAAAGTCTATCGAGATTCGATAAATTAATGAAATAGGCATCAATTTTATAATAAGTACCTTTAAATAGATCAATCATTGGTATAACCTTTAAACTCAAAAATTATGAAAAACAAATTTATGATGTCCGTATTGGGCGGTATTGCCGCCACAGTAGTAATGACCTTGGTAATGGTAATGGGCGCAATGATGGGCATGCCCAAAATGGAGCCTTGGCAGATGTTGGCCGATATGATGGGCACTTCGATTGTCGTGGGATGGATTTTGCATTTTATAATCGGGATTATTTTCGCCCTTGCCTATGCCTATATTTTTATGAATCTGGTAAAAGGCGTTTCAAATAAGATACTCAAGGGAGTATTGTTTGGTATCGCGGCTTTTGTTGTGGCGCAGATTGCCATGTTTATGATGGGGAATGGAATGCCGGAAGAGGGAATGGTTTTTATGGTTATGGGAAGTCTGGTCGGACATATTATTTTTGGCATCGTAGTCGCCCTTATCGTTAAGGAAGAGGTCGTTTTGACGTAAAGTTATTATTGGAAATAGTCCTAAACAATTACAAATCTGCAACAACCGGCAGCAAAAATCACAAGGGCTCGAAACAATAGAAGCAGGTCATAGTGCCAGCCAAATCCTTTTTTGGCGTAAAAGCCTGTTTCCATTCAAAGATCTTTTTGTAAATGGCTCCCGCCATGAATAAGATAATCAGCGCACCACCTATTCGCGTTAAAATGCCCAAGACGATTGAGAATGCTGCGATTATTTCCGCTTAGCCCAAAATACCAATAGCGGTGGGTAAAATTGCTACGCTTTTACCGCGCACGATGGGAATTTGTACATGACTTTTGCAATTGAAAAAGAAAAATATTGTGATTAGGATTCATAGAAGCAAAAGGGCGTGAGACGTATGAAAAGTGGTTTCAACTATCATGTTCCGAGTATCGTGTTTTTATTGTTCATGCCAGTAGGTGCAAGGCGGCTGCCATATGCGCTATGCGCATTTGAATGTGAACTATTGATGATACGCATTGACTTCAATCAATAATGTTACCGTAAAAACTAGCAACTTAAGGATGGCCTTGTAGCAAAACAAACGGAACCATTCTGTAAAATCGATTTATCTTTAATTCTATATAAATCATTGTTGATTCAAAAGCTCATAGCCTTTTAGAAAGACCAGTTTTTCCATTAACTTGTGATAGGTCGCACATTGTCATGGGCGTAGGGGAACTTCCAACGAGATAGCCTCCATACTTGTATTTGTGTGTTCGGGGCAAGCAAGTTTCATAAATGGAACCATTTATAGGACTAATTCATATTGACCGAAACCACCTATTAAATTATTTTCAGTAAAACGTTCCATCTTCCCACAATTCTTCAAATAACACCATTTTCAAACGTTAAAATGTCATTGGTTTTCTTTTGGTGGTCCACGCCGTTCTAATTCGAACAAAACCATAAAAAGAAATACCATGGAAGAAAACGAAAACATAATGGGGCTGTTGTCCGATATCAAGGGTCTGCTGTCCCACACTAAGAAAACAATGACCGTGGAAGATCTGGCCGCCTATACCGGACTCTCCAAAAGCAAGATTTATAAACTGACCCGGGTAAAGCTCATTCCCATGGGCAACAATCCCCATATCCGCCAGAAATTCTTTGACAAGGATACCATCGATACCTGGCTCCTAGGGGAACCCGACCTTTCCGATGAGATCTTGGAACACCGTTTCAATGGGTCCCTGTTAAAGAACAAGAGATAATTACAGTGTTATGAAACCATTGGAAAGAAATTTTCAAGGCATCTGGATACCGAGATCTATCTACCTGAACACGGAGGTAAACTGGTATGCAAAGATTTTATTTTTGGAGATACACAGCTTTACAGAAAAAGGTATGGAGTGCTATATGTCCAACAAGTACATCGCTTCCTTCCTACATATTTCCGAACGACAGGTAACCCGATACATTTCCCAACTAAAGGCCTTGGGCTGGATAAAGGAAACCTCCTTTAATGGAAGAAAGCGCTACCTGAGAAGTTTGTTATATTTTGAGTTTGAAACTGGCGACCCTAACCTGACAATACTATCGGGGGAGCCTGGACACTTTTGACTGGGCGGCATGGACAAAAGTGTCGAGTATAATAAACAAGTAATAAAAAAAGAGAAAAAACAATTTATCTCTTTAAACAAAGAAAAAGAAAAAGAAAAAGAAAAAGAAAAAGAAAATTGAAATCAAATATTGGAATAGTTGATATGGTAATTGGATGGTGGGATCATGAATGTGAAAAGTAAACAGGGCCAAAACCGCTATACGCTCCAGAGCTTTAAAAAAAGATTTTTCAAGGTGGCGTAGAATATTATGCCTATGTCGATCTCGATTTCGAAGTGGATGCTAGGAATAAGAGTTTCCTGAGGCGTTTCTGCAGATATTGGAACCGTGATTCCGAATTTCAAAATGTGTAGAACCTATCGCTTAAAAAAGGGTTGCTGGTATTTTTATTCTACATAAGTGTTATCGGAATTGTGAAAACATTGGGACAAAAACGCATATCACGACGAATTTGAACTTTCCCAAAATAGAGGACCGGTACGGAAGACAGATCTCGCATCGGTTCGCAAGAATTTTCAACATTTTAAAATAAGACGGCCCAAGTCGGAGAAAATAGCCAACGAAATAAAAACATAAAATTCCGGGGGTTAAATGGCAAAGTCCCAACAATGGTATTCCAGAACGGAGAAGAACTAAGGGGAAGAGCAAGAGGGCAACACGCTCGCGCGGTGTTGCAGTGTTTTACGTTTATCTAAGATATTGTTACCCAGAGTTTTAAGAACAATAATAGCTGAAAAACTCCTTTCCCCAAAATGGATTTTTGCGTCAAATGGCTTTGAAGCCCCTATAAACAGGCTCAAATTTGCGTCAAATTATAATTCCTTAGAACTAGTTTTTAAGGACCTTTTATAGGCAGGTCAAGTTTTTACACTTAAACCTGACCTTTGTTTTGTTAGAATCAAGGGGACAATTCCGTAAAACAAATCCGGTTCCTGCGGAAGTTGAAATGCCTCCGGATCTTTCAACCTCCTCGGGTCCGCTCATAAAAGCATGGACCGTAGAAAAATGCCCCATGCCTTTATCCTTGCCAACGCACGGTTACTTACTTTGAACAAAAAGGAATTATAGTTTTGAATTTACCTATTCAGGTGCGCCCTATGGAATTTTTGCTGATCCGCCAAAGGCGGACAGGCGCTTATCTGCCGGAATACTACAAAAATTCCACAGGATCCATGCGCAAAGTTTAACGGTAAGTATTTGGGACAAGATGCTATTTTATATTTGGTCACAAACGAAGCATACTAGGCAATTAATATTTCAAATAATATCATTTGTATTGGTTTAACTACATTTGTAATGACGGAAGAAAAATTCCTCAAAAAAGTTCACAAATCGTCAACATTGTAAACAAGAAAAAATAGCAATCCCTTTAAATAAAGGGCTCAAGGAAAAAGGTTCGATTCCTGGTGAGGCTACGAATAAGCACAAAAGGCCTTTGCTTAAGCAAAGGCTTTTATTTGTGGATCCGGAAGTGGGAAACACGTTTCATAGAGGCCACATCCAAAAATAACACCAGTGGCCGCGCAGCAGGTGTTTTGTATTTTCAGAACGAGCGTTGTTGAGGAACAGCGTGGCTATCTCCTGGTGAGGCTACTATATTAGTTAATGGTTATTTGGTTAATCGTTATTGGGTTAATGGTTATTCGTTATTTTGTTAAGTGTTTATATTACTGCTTACTGCTTACTGCTTACTGCCCACTGCTTCATCCTCCGAACTTGCCTGCCGGTTTACCTGCCGAAGGCATGGCAGGCAGGGCTTAAGCGAAGGAGGCCTGCTTGCTGGTTACCTTCTTGCCCAAATCTCGTACATGGGTTCTCCCTTACTATTTTTTCCGGTATGGTGCCAATCGTTGTCTTCTAGTCGATAGGTAAATTCCAGAGAAGCGCCCACACGGGCATTGTCCCTGGAAAAAAAATCGATGATTTCCGTATAAACACCATCCTTTGAGCTATACCGGCCTCCCCCCGTTCCAGAAAAAGCCATGGTTTCGGTGTTGTATGCGATCCATTGAAAGTAGCCCTCTTTCAGAAATTTTAAGGTCTTTCTCGGATTTTCGTCCCCACGCCGCTCTTGGCCTTCGTCCGGTCCCCGTGTGGCGAAAAGCCATTGTCCATCCAAATCTTGATCCAGTTTTTCTGATGGCGAAAATCTTAGCTTCTGGTCTTGATGCCAAACCAATTGCTGCTTTTCCATTATAAATGGAATTTCAAGTGTACGGCTACCGTCCTTCTCAAAATCGGAGTTGAATTCTAAGGAAACTTTTAAGGTGCCACCCTCTGATTTATAAAGACCGCCCAAAGTTTTAATAAACTTGGCAGGTACTTTTTCATAGACGGTGTAGATTAGGTAATTGTCATCTATTTTCAATTCATGGAGTACCTTTTTACTTTCAATTTGCTCTTGGAAATGATACACTCCTGATGGTATTTGGGCGGTTGCCTGTCCAAATACCCCAAAAATTAACAATGACATAACAAGGGAAATAATTTTGTTGGGTTTCATGGCGTACAATTTTATTAACTAATATAAAAATTAAAATACTCATAATGAATAGTTTAGCTATATTTTTGAAAGATGTTTTTTTAAATCAAATCCATTTACATTGTTTCATCGTATTTTTTTTGGAAAATCTTGTTTTTCCAGTTTTTTTGTTTTCATTTGTTTATTGAAACTGAACCTCAAATAGGTTCGATCTTTAAGCTTTTAGCTGCCCGTCATGCGATATGTTTTTATGTTTGGGGTCATGGAATTTATTAAGGTTATCCCCATTGGCTATAAGAAGATGGTTGGACAATTTTTAAGGCCAACTTTCAAGATGTCCATATCTTGCGCCTCCAGCATGAATACTATTATGTACCTTACGCCAAATCCTAATTATTGAACCCTAGTTTGTGGTAACAATTTCTTATTTACGCAATGGTTTCTTCGAAACACTAAATCAATACCAACCACGCTATACTTAATAGATGAATACCAAATACATTGATCTTATCGATCAGACCTATTATTTCCCCCAAAAAGAATTTACATTAGAAGGTGAATTCCTGCGCTTTCACGACATTCCTCTGAACGAATTGGTGGAGCAATATGGAAGTCCGCTGAAATTTACCTACTTGCCAAAGATTTCTGAAAACATCGGTCTTGCGAAAGAATGGTTTTCAAACGCGATCAAAAAGCATGATTATAAAGGAAAGTACCATTATTGCTATTGTACAAAAAGTTCTCATTTTCAACACGTAATGTATGAAGCGATGAAGAACGACATCCATTTAGAAACCTCCTCTGCGTTCGATATAAATATCATAGAGAATCTAAAAAAGGATAGGAAGATCAAAGATGACACCTATATACTTTGCAATGGTTTCAAACGCGATCAGTATATAGAGAATATCTCACGTTTGATCAATGGCGGGCACCGGAACTGTATCCCCATTATAGATAATTACGAAGAGATCGATTTACTTTCAGAGGGCATCAAAGATAATTTCCAGGTGGGCATCAGGATTGCCTCTGAGGAGGAACCAAAATTCGAGTTTTATACTTCGCGTCTGGGGATAGGGTATAAGAACATTGTACCTTTTTATGATAGCCAGATCAAGGACAATGATAAGGTGGAACTTAAAATGCTGCACTTTTTCATCAACACTGGCATACGTGACAACGCCTATTACTGGAACGAACTTAACAAGTGTTTAAAAGTATATGTCAGGTTGAAAAAAATCTGTCCGACGGTCGACAGCCTAAATATTGGTGGTGGATTTCCGATCAAGAATTCCTTGGCATTTGATTATGACTACCAATATATGATCGATGAGATCGTGAACCAAATTAATATCGCTTGTCAAGAAGCAGATGTGCCGGTACCGCATATATTTACAGAATTTGGTAGCTTTACAGTAGGTGAAAGTGGTGGGGCGATCTATGAGATCCTCTACCAAAAACAACAGAACGATCGCGAAAAGTGGAACATGATAGATTCGTCATTTATTACCACGCTCCCCGATACTTGGGCCATTAACAAACGCTTTGTAATGTTGCCCATCAATCGTTGGAACGATGAATATGAAAGGGTATTGCTGGGTGGACTGACCTGTGACAGTGATGACTATTACAATAGTGAACAGAACATGAATGCCATATATCTCCCCAAATTTAGAAAAGACAAACCTTTGTATATCGGCTTTTTCAATACGGGCGCCTATCAGGAGACAATAGGTGGTTTTGGGGGATTGCAGCATTGCCTAATACCGCAGCCCAAACATATTTTGATCGATAGGGACAAAAATGGAAAACTTACCACAGCACTATTTAGTAAACAACAAACCGCAGATGATCTGCTCAAAATTTTAGGATATGGACACAAATAAGAATTACGCCGGGATAGCCGACGAATTCGCACAACTGGAAAAGGCTAAGGTAGTCTTGATTCCGGTGCCCTATGACGGAACGAGCACTTGGGGCAAGGGTGCGGACAAAGGCCCAAAAGCATTTTTGGAAGCCTCGGAGAATATGGAACTATTCGATATAGAGACGGGTACCGAGGTCTTTGAACAAGGTATCTATCTCGCGGACGCCATTGTTGAGAACACTTCTCCCGAAGCAGTGGTCACTGAGGTGCACAAGACGGTAAAAGAATACATCAAACGCAACAAGTTTGTAACCCTTTTTGGGGGAGAACATTCCATTTCCATTGGTACTGTAAGGGCTTTTGATGAATGTTTCGACAATCTGACGGTACTCCACATTGATGCCCATGCCGACCTTCGCAAAACCTACAACGGCACTAAGTACAATCATGCCTGCGCCATGCACGAGGCAAGCCAGAAGACCAATTTGATCCAGGTGGGCATACGCAGCATGGATGCCATAGAAAATACCTTTATGGACGCCGACAGAACGTTTTTCGCCAATGAAATGGTCAATGACGAATATTGGATAGATAAGGTAATCGATCTTATGACCGACAATGTGCTCATATCCTTTGATCTGGATGCCCTTGATCCTTCCATTATGCCCTCTACTGGAACGCCAGAACCCGGCGGGCTGCTCTGGTATGAGACCCTTGATTTTTTAAAGAAGGTCTTTGAGGAAAAAAACGTGGTGGGTTTCGACATGGTCGAACTCTGCCCGAACCCTTCCAACAAGGCGCCGGATTTTTTGGCGGCCAAATTGTATTATAAAATGCTCAGTTATAAGTTTATGGGGGAAGCCGTTGAGGATGTCTACGACAACACTTATGATATTGAGTATAAGCAAACGGGCAACACAAATTCAAAATTCGAGGATGACGAAGACTAAAGGGGCAATATCCAATTTTATAGAAAAATATTACCTGCATTTCAATGCGGCCGCACTGGTGGATGCCGCCAAGGGCTATGAGGACCAATTGCAAAAGGGTGCCAAGATGTTGGTGTCGTTGGCTGGGGCAATGAGTACGGCCGAACTGGGAAAGATTTTTGCGGAGATCATTCGTCAGGATAAGGTGCAGATCATTTCTTGTACCGGTGCCAATCTAGAAGAAGACATCATGAACCTTGTTGCGCATTCACATTACAAGAGGGTGCCCAATTATCGGGATTTAACACCACAAGACGAGTGGGATCTCCTGGAAAAAGGACTGAATCGGGTGACCGATACCTGTATTCCGGAGGAAGAGGCATTCCGAAGATTGCAGAAGCACATCCATAAAATATGGAAAGATGCTGAGACTGATGGGGAGCGCTATTTCCCCCACGAATTCATGTACAAAATGTTGTTGTCCGGGGTGTTGGAAGAGTACTATGAAATCGACATCAAGAATTCATGGATGTATGCCGCGGCTAAAAAAAACCTCCCGATCATCTGTCCTGGTTGGGAAGACAGTACCATGGGAAATATTTTTGCTTCGTATGTTTTAAAGGGTGAATTGAAGGCCAGTACCATGAAATCAGGAATTGAGTATATGACTTTTTTGGCCGATTGGTATACCGGCAATTCTCAAAACGGAATTGGATTTTTTCAAATTGGAGGTGGTATCGCCGGCGATTTTCCAATCTGTGTGGTACCCATGCTCTATCAGGATATGGAACGAACCGACACCCCGTTCTGGAGTTATTTCTGCCAGATCAGCGATAGCACGACCAGCTATGGTTCCTATTCGGGCGCCGTACCCAATGAAAAGATCACTTGGGGGAAATTGGATATCGATACCCCAAAATATATTATAGAAAGTGATGCGACCATTGTCGCACCCCTAATTTTTGCTTACCTTTTGGACATGTAATTATGGAAAACTTAAAAAGAGTCATAGTTGATTTTAAGAAGCTCACGCCCGAGGTGCTCAAGTTGTTGGTCGATAGATATCCAGAAGGATATGACGACCGCAACATCATTACATTTAAAAATGCCCAGGGCGAACGTATTGAAGCGGTCGAAGTAACGACCGAAGACACCAAATATTTGGTGAAGATCAGCGCCAAGCTTGAGCATACCATGGAAAATTATGACGAGGACGACTATGAAGATTTCGAATCGGATGATCCAGAAGCTGTGGTCGATCCGGAGATGCTTGAGGACGAACCCCAGGATGAAGATTAACCTTCGATGTTTAAAGTCGTTGCCTACCAAATATCAACTTCCT
>JBBKWR010000346.1:0-14988 GCA_037969055.1 Flavobacteriaceae bacterium
TTAAAGCACGGCAATTGGTTTTTGCGGAAGGATTTGGATTAAAGAAAAACCCGTACTTCAACTACCTACCCATGACCGGGACCAAGGGAGAGTATCTCACCATCAAAGCAACGGAACTCCAAGAAACAAATGCCATTAAAGCGTCCATCTTTATGATTCCCGAAGGCAACGACCTTTACCGCATAGGGGCAACCTATAAGTGGAAAGACACTAGTAACGATCCCACCGAGGCGTCAAGAAAGGAGCTTTTGGAAAAACTGGAAATATTTTTGAAATGTGATTATGAAGTGGTGCACCAAGTTGCGGGCCTACGGCCTACGGTGACCGATAGAAAGCCCCTGGTCGGGAGGCACCCAATGTATAATAACTTGTATGTTTTGAACGGATTCGGCTCCAGGGGGGTTATGATCGCGCCTTCCGCATCAGCGGATTTGTTTGGATTAGTGGAAAGAAATGAATCAATACGGCCCGAAATGGATATTATCCGATTTGAGAAGAAGTACTTTTCAAATCAGCAAGCGCGGCTTTAGCATCATAACCAATAAAAAAGTTGATCCAAATATTCCGTGAAACCCTAATAATGACTGGCATGAACAAGACCATTGTTCCGACAATCGCCATGAAGGTATTGATTAATGACAAACCAAAAATTAGTTTTGCGATGATGAAAACCACCACAGCGAACGCCACACCAATGCCATAACTTACATACATTGCCCCATAAAAGAAAGAGGGTTCCATTTTATATTTGGTACCACAATGGGAACAACGCTCGTTCATTTTAAAAAGATAGCCCACTTTATATGGGTTTTTGGCCAAATACATGCTTTCTTCATGGCATTTAGGACAACTTCCTGTTAAAATGCTGTACAATTTGTTTCCTTTTTTTAACATTTGCAAAATCTTTGGGCAAAGCTACAAAATACAGGTGTTTTTGGGAGTAACACAAGTGACATAAATATAGTTACTAACTGGAATGGAGCGCTAATAAACTGCTCGTGAAAGTACAAGAAACGTGAAATTATAGACCATCAAAATATAATAATGTTAAACATCCATAATCTTTCTGTATCATTTGGCGGCGAATATTTGTTCGAGGAAATATCCTTTCGACTAAACGCCGGCGATCGCGTAGGACTCATCGGAAAGAACGGGGCCGGAAAATCTACCTTATTGAAATTGCTCTCTAAGGACATGCCCTTGGATACCGGGACCATTGCAACGGAAAAAGATGTAAAAATTGGATTCCTGCGACAGGATATCGATTTTGAGCAAGGTCGGACGGTTTTGGAAGAAGCGTATCAAGCTTTTGTGGAGATCAAACAATTGGAGATAAGGTTGGAGGAGATCAACCATCATCTTGCTGAGCGAACCGATTACGAGAGTGATGGCTACCATCAGTTGATGGTAGACCTGAACGACGTAACACATCATTATGAAATACTTGGCGGCTACAATTACCAAGGGGAGACTGAAAAAATATTGCTGGGACTGGGTTTTAGGCGTGAAGATTTCGACAAAAAAACGGATACCTTCTCAGGGGGATGGCGAATGCGTATCGAATTGGCTAAACTTTTACTGCAGAGCAACGATGTGTTGTTGTTGGATGAGCCTACCAACCACTTGGACATTGAATCGATCATTTGGCTGGAGCAATTCCTAAATACCTATCCCGGGGCCGTTATGATAGTTTCACACGATAAGATGTTTTTGGACAACGTAACCAACAGGACCATCGAAATTTCTTTGGGGAGAATTTATGACTACAACAAACCGTATTCAAAGTTCTTGATCCTTAGAGGCGAGATCAAAGAACAGCAGTTGAACGCGCAAAAGAATCAGGACAAAGAAATTCAACAGGCCGAACGGCTTATCGAAAAATTCAGGGCCAAAAGTACCAAAGCGTCCATGGCACAATCGCTTATAAAAAAGTTGGACAAAATGGAGCGCATAGAGGTAGATGAAGATGATAATGCGGTGATGAACCTACGCTTTCCAATCTCAATTACCCCAGGGAAAGTGGTCGCTGAGGTGGAAAAATTATCCAAAAGTTATGGCGATAACCATGTACTAACCAACATAAACCTGCTGTTGGAAAGAGACAGTAAGACCGCTTTTGTGGGCCAGAATGGTCAAGGAAAATCAACCCTGGCAAAAATATTGGTGGGCGAATTGGCGCACCAAGGGCATGTAAAGTTGGGCCATAACGTACAAATTGGATATTTCGCGCAAAATCAGGCAGAGTATCTCGACGGCAATAAGACCATTTTGGATACTATGATAGATGCGGCCAATGAAAAAAATAGGAGCAAGGTGCGTGATATTTTGGGGTCTTTCCTTTTTCGCGGAGATGAAGTAGAAAAGTTTGTGAAGGTTTTGTCAGGCGGGGAGCGCAATAGGTTGGCATTGGCGAAAATGTTGCTCCAACCCTTCAATGTTTTGGTGATGGACGAACCTACCAACCATTTGGACATCAAATCAAAAAATGTACTGAAACAGGCCCTTCAAAATTTTGAGGGCACCCTAATACTGGTATCCCATGATAGGGATTTCCTTCAAGGTCTGACGAACAAAGTATACGAATTCAAGAACCGAAAAATAAAAGAATATTTAGGTGATATCGATTATTATCTGGAACAACGCAAAGCTGAAAATTTCAGATCAATCGAGAAACAGCAAACCAAGAAGAAAAGCGCCGCTACTGAGAAGGAAAACAATAACAATTTTGAGGATCAAAAAAAGTTAAAATCGCTCAAGAATAAGCTCGGTTCAGTGGAGTCCAAAATATCCAAATTAGAAAAGGAAATTGCCGAAGCCGATCACAAGCTGCTCATTGAATATGACCTAACCATTGCAAAGTCAGACTTTTTTGAAAGATATCAAGCTAATAAGGCTGCGTTGGAGGAGCTTATGGTACGATGGGAAAAAATTTCTGCCGCGCTTGAGGCAACTTCACTATAAGCCAGTTTTGGGGTCCTTATTGTACTTCACCACAAAAAAGGGCACTTTCACAACAATTTTGAGCACTTTATCGATAAAACTTGCATTTAGTCATAGTAAAATCGTTATTTGTAGGGTAATTCTTTCTAAAATGAAGAAATTACGTGAATATTTAGCAATAATCTCTAAAAGGATTATATATGAAAAAATTACTCTGTGCCCTCGCATTCTTTATTATAGTGGTCAACACGGCCACTGCAGAAGTGCCCAGTGCTGAGAAAAATGCTCTTATTGCCCTAAATAATGCTACCCAAGGCACCGATTGGCAAACAAAATGGGACATGACCACCCCTGTGGCCGAATGGTTCGGTGTTAAAGTGGTCCATGACCGGGTAGTCGAAATAAACCTGTTTCATAACAATCTACAAGGGGTACTTCCAGAAAGCATTGGCGATTTGGTTCATTTAAGGGTTCTAAACCTTGCCTTTAATGGTATAACGGGAGAATTGCCAAAGGGTATCACCCAACTTGAAAATCTTCGCATACTTAAGCTGGAAATGAATAGGATTAAAGGTTCATTACCAGAATCGATTGGCCAGTTAAGGAACTTGGTGGAGCTGACTGCTTTCAATAATTTTATTACTGGATCGATACCGACCAGTATCGGTGATATCAAAAATTTAAAAATCTTGAATTTATCGAGCAATAACCTGAACGGCCAAATACCCAATTCATTGGGAAATTTGGGGAATCTTGAAAGTTTGGGCCTTTTTGAAAATGGTTTGGAAGGTTCAATCCCTATGGAATTGGGCAAGCTTTTAAAACTCGAGGAGTTGGTTTTGGCCAACAATCAATTGGGCGGTGATATACCTGCTGAATTTGGTCAATTGGCCAGCCTAAAAATACTGCAGATCCAACATAATAAATTCAATTCGTTTAGCAACTTGCAATACCTTGACCAAGAAGGGCTTTTAGTATTGGATTTTGATCAAGGCAGTGAAAAAATAGACTTTAAAAAGTTTGATTTTAGTAAAACAAGGATGGCCGAAACATTATTTGAGGACGACAACGAAAATGAATAATGCCTATTTTTAGTTAGTTTGGTTTAAGGGATGCCCAACGGTATCCCTTAATTAATTGTGCGTGGCCCCAGTAAGAATTCAAATGGGCTGCGCCTGCCAAGATCACCTAATCAACGATTTCGATCTTACCACCGAAAACCTTGTCTTTCTCAACTTCTTTTGGATTGCCATGGATGTAAATATAGCCTCCTGCCCGTACCTTTGCCTTAACCTTCTCAGAAGCTTTTACATCGGCCCTGCCGCCAGCACTGACCACCACATTGGTTTCCGTTGTGTTTAGCTCCTTGTTGTACACCGAACCACCAGTGTTGACCAGTACCTCCTGCATCTTTGCACTGCCCTTTAAATTCACTTCGCCGCCTGATACCGATTTGGCATAAAGATCTTGCAGGTCTACCTTTAGCGATACCTTACCACCTTCTTGCGTCTTGATTTCAACCCTATCGCCCTTAACGGTTTCGTCAGAAAGAATTTGTGCATTTTCATTGGCATCGATCAACGTAAGGATTTCAGTATAGTACAGGGTGGCTTTTACTTCATCACCATCCATGAAATTATCCATTTCCATCCTTATTTTTAAGAGGCCATCTTTGTTTGATATTTTAATTTCATCTTTATCATCACCTGTAACGACCAATTTGTTTTCACCACCCTTTACCAAGTTCACGATGATACGGTCATATGCCTTTAATTGGGTAAAGGCATCCAATTGTTTTGTATTTTCTTTTTGGGAAAAGCCAGAAATTGCGACCAAGGAAATCGATACTATAGAAATGAGATTTTTCATATGTTGCTTTTTAAAGTTCTAATAGATTGCTACAGAGTTGTTCCAAATATTGAATCGAGGGTTAAAAAAGGAACAAAGCAAACAAAATTACTATTTTTTCCTATAAAACAGTTTAGATTCAGGCCAACTTACTTGGGGTAATGCAACAAAAAATCCATATTTTTAGATAAAATAAAAAGAATGGCCAACCGCTTAAAAAATAGCTATCCCGTATTTTGCACAATGCTAGCATCTACACTCATTTTTTATGGCTGTAAATCATCCCAAGTATCAAATTCGGAAAAGAACGGCGCACCAGTCGATGTAACAGCGAATGTCCCTGCCCCCATAACACAAGAAGAGGGCTATACAGAGGAAATTCCTACGGCTGATGTTTCGTTCGAAATGGTATTGTTGCCCGAGGGCAGCTTCAATATGGGCAGCCCTGAAATGGAACTGGAACGTAAAACAGACGAAGGGCCACAAAAAGAAGTGTTTCTCGATGCCTTTTATATAGGAAAATATGAAGTCACCTGGGATGTATTTCAGCTCTTTTTTAAACAGAACAAACAGCTATTTGTTAAATTGGATAACGATAAGGTAATGAAGATCGATGCCATTACCCGGCCCAGTCCTCCCTATGAGGACCCTTCTTATGGTATGGGAAAGGATGGATTTCCTGCGGTCAGTATGTCGGCTTACTCGGCACTTGTGTTTTGCAAATGGCTGAGTACGGTAACCGGCAAGTTTTATCGTTTGCCCACCGAGGCGGAATGGGAATATGCCGCTAGAGCTGGTGGCACTGGAGTATATAGCTTTGGCGATGCCCTAGAGGATCTTGATGCCTATGCGGTTTTTTATAAAAATTCCGAGGGCCACTATGCAAAGGCAGGGTCCAAAAAGCCCAATGCCTGGGGTCTATACGATATGCATGGCAATGTCGCTGAGTGGACACTGGATGAGTACAAAGCCGACAGTTATTCAATTATGGAAAGCAAAAACCCTTGGATAACCCCAACCGTAATCCATCCCCGATCTTTCAGAGGTGGTTCATGGGACGATGATGCCCCTAAACTTCGTTCGGCCGCACGATCTGCATCAAGTGTGAAACAACAAAAGCGTGACCCCCAAATTCCCAAGAGTTTCTGGTGGTTTACCGACTCGAATTATGTTGGATTTAGATTGGTAAGCCCCCAAAAGCAGCCCACTCCTGAAGAACAGAAGAAATTTTGGCAGATAGTATTGGACGAATAGATGCCTAAGGGAGATATTGTCCTTAGCAACCATTGCCTTATACATGAAAATAATCCTGTGATGAAAAAAACATTGACATTTTTGCTCCTGTGCGCTGCATTATCCGGGTTTGCCCAAGATTCCTATATTCTTTCCCCTGAAAGTACCCTTACGATAGAGGGCACTTCGACGGTGCACGATTGGATTGTCTCGGCAAATGCCATGCATGGGACACTCACGACCAATGGCTCGCAGCCAAAGACGATCAATTTTGAGGTAAATGTGGCCGATATTTTGAGCGAAAGGGGACCAACAATGGATAATAAGATGCACGAAGCGCTTAAGCAGGAAGAACATCCTACCATTAGCTTTAAATTGTCAAAATTGAAAAACGGCACCATTTTGTTGGGTTTATTGACCATCGCGGGGGTGGAGAAAAATGTGGAAATTGATACCAAGACCGATACGACCGGGGATGGCCTGAAAATCAAAGGAGAGAAAAAGATTGTGCTCCAAGATTTTGGCATGGAACCCCCAACGGCCATGTTCGGACAGATCATTGTTGGGGATGAGGTCACTGTAAAGTTCGATTTATCATTTAGTAAATCTTGAAAAGGTAGGAATCTGAACATCTAAGTATTAGCAAGAAAAATCAAAGTCATATAACTTCAGCATTCCATGTCGCAATTAGCACCCCTGATGTCTGCCCTATTGTTGTTGCTAACTATAAGCTGCTCGGGTCCCAAGGTATCACCGATTATTACCATCTCAGAACAAGATGGATTGGACCGGGGATTGGAATATGTTGAAGTACAGATCCCAATCATAAGCGAAATTGGACCTTTTGACCAATTGGCTGCGACCGACACAGAGACCGGGGAATCAATTCCCTTGCAAGTGCTGGACACTATTAAGGAGTCAAATAGGAACTATATGCTCGCTGTATTTCCAGTAAATATTAAGGCCCATACCAAAAAGCAATTCCATATAATGCCATCCGATAAAAAGGAGGATGCCCGAACTACCGAGCTGATACTTTCCCAACAAGATCGATCCGTTGAAAACGCATATTATAGGGCAAATTTTAGTACAGTTAACGACCCGCGGGGTGGACAGATAAATGGGATTGTGCTCAAGGCATTTAACGACCAGCTATTAAAACGGGGCCACATTGCAATGCATTGGGCCCCCAACTTTTCCAAAAGGGATTCGGAAAGTTATTTCAATATGGAAAGTTTTGGAACCAATACAACCAATAGTATCCAACAAGGAAAATACAGCATTACAAAAACACGATCAGGGGTGACCGATAGTGTTCCTGAAATTCATGTTGTAGGGATCTATAAATTCTATGACGGACTGCCCTTTTTTGAATTTGCTTCCACCATGAGCATTGCAAACAATGTGGAACTGGATCTGCTCCGGAATGATGAAATGACGATGGACAGTCTATTTACACATGTCATGTACCCTAATTCAGCCGGCGGGTTTACAAGTCTTCAATTGTATGAACCAGAACTCGAAAGTTTGGAAATACGGCACATTCCTGATAACGCGCTATGGGTGGCGTTTTATCATAAAGAAAAAGGCTATGGTTTTGGTTCTATCCGCTTGGAATATGACAACAGTAACGAAAACGGCCAACCCTCCAGTACCTATAAGCCCTATACCAAAATTAGCAAAGCCACCAATAACGGGCGTTATTGGAACCGGGTACTGATTGGGGATACCATTATGTCCGTAATAAAAGGCGATAGGTATCGGGAAAGAAACGCTTATTTGATATTTCGGGCCGATCCTTCAAACCCAGAAAAGGAAATGCTTTATTATCAACAACGGTTACAGCACCCATTGGTAGTCACAGTCACTGAATAGGTAAGAATTCAAGGTAGAACAGATAAAGGGACGGGTTTCCCGATTGAAATACTACAACGATTGGGGAGTTAGGGGAATTTGCTAACTTTAGGCAATTGCTATTTACCGATGTGGCATTTGAAGTATGAAACAAATAATAGGGATCATTGTTGTTTTAGTAGGAATTGTAGCACTCTTGTTCGCCTTTAAAAAAGGGGTATTTAGCAGTGCCAAAGGCAGTTATTCGGATTTGAAAATACCGGAAGTGGTCGACTACAATTTTCATATTAAACCGATCCTGTCTGATAACTGTTATAAATGCCATGGCCCGGATGGCAACAAACGTAAGGCTGGTCTGCGATTGGACCTTGAAGTCTCTGCCCTTGGGGAACTACCCGAGAATCCGAAAAAATTTGCCTTGGTCCCCGGGAAACTCAACAAAAGTCTCCTATACCAACATATCATATCGGACAATCCCGACGAGTTAATGCCGCCGCCCGACTCGAAGTTATCGCTGAATCCGTACCAAAAAAAATTAATTAAAAAATGGATCGAACAAGGCGCTAAGTTCGAGAAACATTGGGCCTTTATTGCACCGGTAAAAGCTGAGTTACCTGAGACGGAGACTTTGGACTGGGTCCAAAATGAGATAGATGGGTTTATCTTGAAAAAGTTGGAGGAGAATAATTTGAGACCTTCGGAAAAAGCCCCAACCGAAACGTTGATCCGTAGAATTAGCCTTGATCTAACGGGACTTCCGCCCCATCCGGAACAGGTTGATAAATTAACGGCCAATCCATCGGAAACAATCTTGGCCAGCACTATCGATGAATTTTTGGCCTCCCCTGCGTACGGAGAACGTATGACGCAATCATGGTTGGATGTCGCACGTTATGCAGATTCCCACGGCTACCAAGATGATAGCTATCGCACCATGTGGCCTTGGCGGGATTGGGTCATTCACGCCTTTAATAATAACCTTCCTTATGATCAATTTCTTATCTGGCAACTGGCTGGAGATTTACTTCCTAATGCTAGCCAAGAACAGGTCTTGGCCACGGGCTTTAACCGTAATCACCCGATTACCCAAGAAGGGGGTGTGATACAGGAGGAATATCGAATCAATTATGTGATGGACCGAACCAATACCTTGGGTAAAGGGATATTGGGACTTACCCTGGAATGTGCGCGTTGTCATGATCATAAATATGATGCAATCACACAGAAAAACTACTATGAACTTTTTTCATTCTTTAACCAAGTGAATGAAAAAGGGCTGCAGATGGATGCCGTACAGGCGGCCAATGAAAAGTTTTACGCCGATCCGCCCTATATTAAGGTCACGGATGCCGAGACCAAGGGCGTGTTGTCATTTATTAATAAGGCGAAAGGTGGTAAGATCAACGTAATGGTAATGAACGATTCGGCACCCAGGCCTACTTTTATTTTGGATCGGGGCAATTACGATCAACCAGCTGACTCGGTGCATGCAAATACGCCTACGACAATATACCCCTTTGCCGATAGCCTACCCAAAAATAGATTGGGATTGGCAGAATGGGTAACCGATAAAAACAATCCATTGACCGCAAGGGTATTTGTAAACCGCACATGGGCGATGCTCTTTGGCAGGGGATTGGTAGAAACTATCGAAGATTTCGGAGTACAGGGCAGCCTCCCGACACATCCGGAACTTTTGGATTGGCTAGCCCTAGATTTTATGGAACACGATTGGGACATTAAATACCTACTCAAAAAAATCATGCTATCGGCAACCTACCAACAAAGTTCAGAACTAAAGCTGGAGCTTAAAAAAGTGGACCCCGAGAACATACTTTTGGCGAGGGCTCCCCGGTTCAGAATGAGTGGGGAAATGATCCGGGATTATATTTTAGCGACTAGTGGGATTCTAAATAATGAAATAGGGGGCCCGAGTGTAAAGCCATACCAGCCCGCTGGATTGTGGGAAGAAACCAACGCAGGGGGCAATCGTGGCATTCTTACCACTTATGTGCCAGATAGTGGTGATAAGTTATACCGCCGATCTTTATATACTTTTTGGAAACGAACCTTACCTCCCGCAAGTATGACCATTTTTGACGCGCCAACACGTGATTTTTGTGAGGTTAGACGCCAAAAGACAAATACGCCCCTCCAGGCACTGGCCCTTCAAAATGATGTGCAGGTGTTAGAAGCGGCGCGGGTACTTGCGCAACGATTGCTTAGCACCGAAAAGGGGGAGGCAAATCTCATCCCGGATGTTTTTAAAACGATTTTAATTCGATTGCCAAAGGACGAAGAACTGTTGACATTGAAAACATATTATCAGGATGCGCTCGAAAAGTTCGCTAAGCATTCCGATGATGCCAAAAAACTAGTTGCATCGGGGGAATACGAACAGATTGAAAGCGACCCAATTAAGACCGCCGCATTGATGCTCACTGTGCAAGTGATTTACAATTTGGACGAAACCATAACCAGAGAATAACGAACATGGAGAAAGATAAAAAAACAGCTGAGAACCCATTAAAGGTGAATCGAAGGCATTTCTTTTCACAGCTTAGTGTTGGGATTGGATCCTTGGCTTTGGGGTCGTTGTTGATCCCCGATTTGTTTAAAAGCGGCACAACACAATTAGGGGCAATGCCATTGGGGATTCCCCATTTTGCCCCTACGGCAAAACGGATCATCTACTTGTTCCAGGCGGGAGCACCCTCCCAATTGGAAACTTTCGACCATAAGCCTACTTTACGCAAGCGGATGGGAGAAGACCTCCCCGAGTCTATTCGAAATGGTCAGCGGTTAACTGGGATGACCTCGGAACAGAAAAATTTTCCTTTAATGCCTCCAGCGGTCGAATTTCACCAACATGGCCAAAGTGGTACTTGGATCAGTGATTTTTTCCCTCATATCGCGAAAATCGCAGACGACATTACCGTGGTTCGCAGTATGCATACCGAAGCCATCAACCATGATCCCGCCATCACCTTTTTTCAAACGGGAAGTCAGATATCTGGGCGACCCAGCATGGGTTCCTGGATGAGTTATGGGTTGGGTAGTGAAAATAAAAACCTGCCCTCATTCGTGGTTTTGACCTCACGGGGAAAAGGAAATAGCCAAGGTCTGTACTCAAAATTGTGGTCGAGCGGATTTTTAGACTCCAAGCACCAAGGCGTATTGCTGCGTTCGGGCAAGGACCCTGTACTTTATTTGAACGATCCCGAAGGCATTTCCCGTTCCGACAAAAGACATCTACTAGATCAGGTCTCATCCCTTAACAAACTTCACCATGTCGACACGGGAGACGACGAAATCGAATCGCGCATCGCCCAATACGAAATGGCCTACCGAATGCAGATGTCGGTACCCGATGTGATGGACATTTCCAAGGAACCCGAATCGATCATAAAGTTATATGGAGAGGACTGTCAGGTTCCGGGCACCTATGCGGCCAATGCCCTACAAGCCAGAAGGTTGGCTGAAAATGGGGTACGTTTCATACAGCTCTACCACCAAGGTTGGGACCAGCACGGCAACTTGCCCCAAGAAATGGCAGGGCAGGCCAAGGATGTCGATCAGGCCTCTGCCGCACTCATTATGGATCTGAAACAGCGTGGAATGCTTGAAGATACCTTGGTCGTTTGGGGCGGTGAATTTGGGAGGGGAAATTATTGTCAAGGTAAATTTGACCCCGCCAATTATGGGCGGGACCACCACCCTAGGGCATTCAGCATATGGATGGCAGGGGGAGGGATCAAACCTGGGCTCAATTATGGCCAGACCGATGAATTCGGGTACAATGTTGTTGAAAATCCGGTACATATCAACGATTTCCATGCCACCATGCTGTATGCCATGGGGCTGGATCACGAACAATTGATCTACAAATATCAAGGCCGAAGGTTTAGATTGACCGATGTTGCGGGCAACGTCGTCAAAGATCTTTTAGCATAGCCTATGGTATCCACTTCCAAAAAACGATGGGTCGATTATCTAATATTTGGCCTTTCGGTATTCCTTGTTTTCTGTTTGGTATTCGAGCAATTTGTGCAACTTCCCCCAATGGTATCTTGGTTGGGACGATGGCATACCTTGGTGCTACATTTTCCTATTGTCTTGCTATTGATCGCTGTTTTTATGGGATTGGGCGGCAAGCAAATCCCTAGAAAATTATTGATCATCGCTGTTCTATCGGCCTTGGCCACAGCCATTTTTGGATTTTTTCTAGGAATGGAAACCCCCGTAAAAGGAGATCTTCTTTTTTGGCACGAAAGACTAGGTGCGGGATTAGCCCTCGTTTCGGCCTTCTGGTATTGGTTAGAAAGTATGGGACTTGGCCAGAAAGTCTATTCGAAAGGCCTTCAAGTTGTGCTTATCGGCCTGGTAGGTTTCACAGGCCATTACGGCGGAATGGTAACCCATGGCGAGGATTTCTTGGCACTTCCTTCAGATAGGACACAAGAGAAAATTCCTGATAACCCGTTGATTTATAAAGATGTGGTGGGACGGATCTTGGCGAACAATTGCACATCGTGCCATAATCCAAATAAAAGGAAAGGGGAACTATTGATGACAAACCTAGAGACCTTATTGAAAGGTGGTAAAAGTGGTCATACCGTGGTGCCCGGTGATCCAATAAAAAGTGAAATTATCCGGCGTTTGCATTTGCCTATGGAGGATGAGGAACACATGCCTCCCGAAGGAAAGAAGCCTTTGAACGAAGATGAGGTTCGTATTCTGGAACGATGGATAGCATTAGGGGCCTCCGATACGCTTAGGTTGGATCATTTAGACTTGAACGAGCCCATGGTGGGATTGGTAAAGGGGATGATGGATCCTAATCCTTCCGAAAAATGGGCCGCCCTTCCAATAGTAGCGGACAGTACCTTGCAGCATCTATCCTCCGATTATTTGACCATAGAAAGGGTAGCAAGTAATTTAAATGCCCTTAGCATAGATGTATTCCTCCCACCAAAATACGATGCGAAGCCTATTATGGCACTCAAACGAATTGCGCAAAACATTGTGGAGCTAGATCTAAGCGGATTGCCCATAGGAGCTGAAGAAATGGGCTTGGTTAAGGCCTCCAAAAATCTGGAATGGCTGGAACTGGACCGGACCCCTGTTGGCGATTCAGAGATGGATAGTCTACAAAGTCTCTCCCATCTTAAGCTGCTGAAAATCTATGGGACACAAATCGGGGATAAGAGCATTGATATTTTTAAAAGCTTGGAAAATCTAAAAAGCCTTTATATTTGGGAAACTGATGTGACCCTGGCAGTATTGGAAGCCCTAAAGACCGAGAAACCCAATTTGATGATCGACAATGGGATCAATGAAGACACCAAAGCTTTCTTTGTAGCCTCCGATTCCGTACCCAAAATAAAATAATTATGAAATTCAATCTCAAAGGCAAAACAGCCATCGTGACCGGTGGGGGAAGCGGCATCGGACGGGCCCTATCGATAACCCTCGCAGCCCAAGGCGCAACCGTACATATTTTGGAATGGAAGGAAGACGCCGCGCTGAAAGTGGTCGGAGAAATTGAGGCCGATGGAGGGAAGGCTTTTGTGCATGCCTGTAATGTGGCTGTGCAAGCGGAAGTAAAAATGGCGGTTGAAGACATTGGCAAAGCGGGCAACATTGACATCCTGATCAATAATGCAGGGATTGCCCATATTGGGGATGTAGAACATACGTCGGAGGCCGAATTTGATAAAATCTATAATGTGAACGTGAAAGGGGTATACAATTGCATTCATTCAGTAATCCCTTATATGAAGGAAAAAGGTGGTGTTGTATTAAACATGTCATCCGTGGCAGCAACAGTGGGCATCAATGATCGCTTTGCTTATTCTGCCTCGAAAGGGGCCGTTTTGACCATGACCTATTCTTTGGCCAAAGATTATTTGGAGTACGGTATTCGTTGCAACAGCATTTCTCCAGGCCGGGTACATACCCCATTTGTAGATGGCTACCTAAAGGCCAATTTTCCCAATGATATCGAGAAAAAATTTAAGGAGTTGTCCCAAACCCAACCCATAGGAAGAATGGGAACCCCGCAAGAAATAGCGGATTTGGCGCTCTATCTGTGTTCTGATGAAGCTTCGTTCATTACTGGGACCGATTTTCCCATCGATGGGGGATTTATTAGATTGAACGGTAATTAGGTTCGATTTTATGAACAGGCAGACTACGTGATTTTGGTAAGTATTCCCTATTTTGTAGAGGGGAATTAGAAAAAAGTCAAAAGGCAAGAAAAAGACAAAATTATGAAACTAATAAGATTTGGGAGTCTGGGAAACGAGAAACCCGGAATACAACTTGAGGACGGAACTCGATTGGATGTCTCCGGCTTTGGACAGGACTTTAATGAGGATTTCTTTGGAGGTGATGGCCTGCAGCGCTTGAAAAAATGGGTAGATCATTATGCGGATGCCTGCCCGGTCATTGAACCCTCGGTTCGGCTGGGAGCTCCACTATGTAGGCCTTCAAAACTGGTCTGCATCGGGTTGAACTATGCCAAACATGCGCAAGAATCGGGAATGGAAATACCCAAGGAGCCCGTTCTTTTTTTTAAGGCTACCTCCGCGATTGTGGGGCCTAATGATAATGTTGTCATTCCCAAAGGTAGCACAAAGACCGATTGGGAAGTGGAACTCGCCGTGGTTATTGGTAAAAAGGCCTCCTATGTATCTAAGGCTGACGCGATGAACCATATTGCAGGATATGTACTGCACAACGATTACAGCGAACGTGCGTTTCAACTCGAGAGAAGTGGGCAATGGGTGAAAGGCAAGAGCTGTGATACCTTCGCCCCCTTGGGTCCGTTTATCGCTACCCGCGATGAGATTGCAGATCCGCACAACCTTAACTTGTGGCTAAAAGTTAATGGGCAAATGTTACAGAACAGCAATACTTCCGACTTTGTCTTTGATATTCCGACCAGCATCAGTTATATAAGTCAGTTTATGACCTTGTTGCCGGGTGATGTCATCTCCACGGGTACACCTTTTGGAGTGGGATTGGGATTAAAACCTCCCCGTTATTTGAAGGATGGCGATGTGGTAGAATTGGGTATCGATGGTTTGGGGAGTTCCAAGCAATTGGCAA
>JBBKWR010000347.1:0-7258 GCA_037969055.1 Flavobacteriaceae bacterium
TAAAATAATATCACTGTCTATATTCAATTTTTGATGCAATGCTTTGGCAACGTTTAGAGTAATCTCTCTTTTGCCATTTAAATAATCGCTAATCCTTGATGCGCTTGTATTTAAAAGAGCAGCTAAATCTTTTCTTTTTAGACCCATTTCGAACATACGTAATTCAATCATTTCCTGTAAGGTAGGTAAACCTATTGGGAAATGGATTTCCTCATACTGTTCAATAATATCGCTAACTTCTAAAAGTTCTATCATTTCAGGAGCATCATCGGGAGTATCATTCCCTACTACTTTTAGAAGTTCTTCTAGGCGAAGATTTGCCTTAATGTAGGCTTCGTGTGTTATTGATTTTCCCATAATCTTATAACTTATTGATATTCTTTATTCTATTGTAATCTTTGTGGTTGCCAACCCATCTTATGTAGACCCGTCCAACTTGAAACAATATTATGGCAACGATTCTATAATGGTTTCCTTTTATATTGAACACATATCTATTGTTGCCTACATTGTCAACTGAGTTGAAGGTATTCTTTAAATCAGCAAAACTTTCCCATTTGGCTTTATTTGTTCGTTTGTACCAATCTTGTAAAGCTACCTTGGCATTGGTTTCTTTCGAAAAATACTCCCTTAACTTTTTAAATGAAATGATATGCACTTGAAGCTTGTATTTATTAGAACGTAAAGATATTACAGAAATTACATATTTGGGTATTTATTTTCAATAATTGTAATTTTTTTCCCAAATCTTACCTCAAAACTTTGCACACGGATCCTGTCCGGTTTTTGTAGCGTTCCGGCAGATAAGCGTACCTGCCCGCCTCTGGCGGGAAGCACAAACCGGATAGGGTGCATCCTACTTTTTGCTTTGGGGTTCTCCCCACTTTTCGTAGAGTATGTCAGCCTCTGGGGTTTGCTCCAAAAATGCTTTGAAATGACTGACCGCTTTGCTCTCGCCCCGCTCGTAGGCCGCTTGTTCTTTTTTTGGAATTTGGGAGACTTGAAACCAGGCATATCCCAATACCAAAAGGGTAGTTGCTGAGAGACCCCAGAACAGCTTGACCGTCCATTTTGGAATGGTTATTGACTTTTTGATATAATGGATGACATCGCCCATTAGCTTATGCTGTTCCTCGATGGACTTTATCTGATGGTCATTGTACCGTTTCAGGATAAGGTCAATGCCTGAGGTGTCCGGTTCTATCCGAAAGGTCTTTAGTTCACGTTGTAATTTTTCCAATCGTCCGACCGAGTTTTCAAATCCTCTTATTTCCTCCGTTAGCAATTCCGCTATTTCATCCAATTTTGCCATAATATTAAATTTCCATTCCTAATCCGATACTTTTTTTGACCGCTATTTTTATTGCCTTTTGGGCCAGGCTCAATGCCAAGTTGGGGGAGATTTTCACTGTTTCTCCTAAAAGTTGTAGGGTATTGTCCTTGGCGATTTTTTGAACGAACGTTCTCTCAAACCCTATCCGCTCAGCAATGCGTCCGATGGACATGGAGCGGTGAACATGGCTTCCTTTTAGGCTTTCTGCTTTGTACTCGAACCGAAAGCCCTGAAGTTGGTTCTGTTTGTTGATGCTCGGAACGACTTCCACATCGCTTTGCTTCATATACTTGATATACTGGTCAAAATCCTTGGGTCTCATTTCCGTCATGACCTTTTCATGGATTCCCTTGATCTCCGCCCTTATGTCCTTGACCTTGTCCAGTTTTTGTTGCTGCACTTCCCTCACAGTTGTCAGGCCCATCTGCCTTGCCACATTTTCGGCGGCGAGTTGGCTCCGTTTTCCGATATAGCTGTCCTTATACGCCTTTCCCTCAAAATTTATCCGGTTCACGTACAAGTGGATGTGTATATGGCTCATGTTCCTATGCACGAATGCAATCGCCTGTCGTTCCTGTAAGTTCATTTCCTTGACAAATCGTTCCGTTATTTCCATTAATTCCTTTTGCTTCAATTCCCGGCCATCCTCTATGGTGGGACTCAATACAAAACTCAGCGTGTTCTTTTCACACCTGTGGTTTTGCGATTGTATGATCTTGAATTCTTGGGTAATCTCCTTGGGATTGTCCCCGGACAGATGTTGCCGATAAACCACTTCGGCCTCTTTTTCCTGGTCCCATCCATATCCCATGGAAGCTCCCGTATGCGATATGGATTTTCCCAAACCTATCATTTCCGGAAACTCAATAGATGATTGCGTATTTCACTTGCCAACTGTACCACTTCCTCGGCCAATTTCGGGTCTCGTTTTCGGTACATGTTCCCGATGCGCTTGAAGTTTATTTCATACCTGACCAACATTTTATATGTTTCAATCTGTTCCCCTGAAAGGCGTTCGATGATCCGGTCATTGAAGGCAGCCCGACGGCAATATTCGCTTATGGAAAGTCCGCTCTTTTTGGCCTTCACTTTCAAGAGCTTCTTTTCATATATGGAACATCGAAATTGTACGAACTCCTTTTTCACTTTAGGTTTTTATCTTCTTTTTCAATAGAAGTAACTTTTGTTAAATTATACATCGAAAACCGGGTTACCGGTTCCTATCCTTTTGCGACCCATCGGGAGCAAAAGCGAGATTTGTCATGACAATGACACATCTCGAATTCTCACTCAATCTTAATTATAGTGTATTGTTATTCTTTTTTCTTAATCTGATTTTTCTTCATCTTGTCTCCCTATCCACATCCCGTTTATATCTTTGTAATCTCTATATATATTAGATCTGTCGATGCAGTTTTTGTTATTTTCCATAAACCGATCCATTGCCAATTTACCTGCTTTATCGTTATCCAGATAGAGTTCCACTGTTTCATAATACGGTAAGAAGGTCTTGGCCCTTTCAACGAAGGCCAAGGAATTCAGTACCAGAAAATCATAGCTGTCCTTATAGTGGTTGAATAAATCGATCAGGGTCAAAAAATCGAACATCCCTTCCGTTACGATTAAATTTCGATAACTGTTTTGTAGCCAAGTAATGTCCTTAGGGGAGGCAGAATTCTTATAGTATTTGTTTCGAAGTTCCCAACCGCCGGAATCGTTTTGTAGACCAATGGCGTAATAGTGGTTTCCTCTATGGGAGTAATGGACTTCTTTACAATATTCTTTTGCGGTCTCCAGGGTAATGTTCCGTTCCTTTAGGTAAGCTTTAAGACCATAATGCCATATTGGATTGGCACTTGTGACGATCAGACCATCATTAGAAGGTGAGACAAATGGTTGCGGGTGAAAAGAAAAAGAGAACGGCACGTCCGATAGGAAGCCGAGCGCATCCGGGACACGGCACTCGTAAAGCCGGAGGACCAAATCGATAACGTTCCCACCAAACCCTGCTCCGTGGTCGAACCAGAGGTTCTTGGTCTTGGATACTTTGAAAGAGGCTTGGGTTTCCGACCGGAACGGACTTGGAAACCAAGCTTCTTTCCCCGTTTCCCTGCTGGGAAAGTGCCCTGCCTTTGCCATCGTTTTTACGATGCAAACGGCACGGGCTTTTTCGCAGCTTAATAATTCCCCTTTCATCTCTGCTTGTTTTTAAAGGTGTAGTCCAAAGCCTCGGACTCTATTTCCGACCTTGACTTCCTGCCGTTCTGTAAAAGCCAAATATTGAGCTTGGCCTTTTCAAAGAATATCATCTTGCCGTTGGGCTTGGAGTGGGGGATTTCCCGAGCTGCGGTCAGCTTGTACAGGTAGCTCCTTGAAATGCCCGTGTATTCGCAGGCTTCTTCAAATGTGAGCACTTCCTTGTTTGCGACCAATAAGCGTTCTATACGGTCTAATCGTTCTTCTAGTTCCAGAAAGTCCATTTACTTCTAATTTTGGATTGAACAATGGATAAAAGATTTTGTCCTTTTTAATAGGATTCTGGCACTAAACTAGTATAGGAAGTAAAAGGAAATGTATGCTTTTGATACAATGCACGCATAAAAAGGGCGAAGGCAAACAAACTGCTATCAAAGGCTAGAAAAGATGGATTTTAGTTTGTCGCTTTTTTTTGAGATTGGGGTCCTGGATTTGGCATCCTTTACCGTGGAGTAGGTGTAGGCTTTTCCATCTTCCCTTCGGATCGCATTCGACCTTTTAAAAAATCCAATCACACTCAATGAATTTTCAGGAAAGTAAAGGCTAAAAAGTTCGTAGAACTCCCGGCAACTTGGGGCATCCAATTTGAAATAGATTTTGGAACCGTGCGTTTTCCAGTCCTCTTTAAATACATTGATAAAGTCTTCTTCTTTGGTCAGTTCTATATTTATCATATCGAATCGGACAAGTCCTTTGTAAAGGTCTTTCAATTGGTCATTTGTGGCAGAGATATTGAAATTGTGCTTTCTTTTAAGTTTTTCCTTTATCCTTGGGATGAAAACGGTCTTGAACCTTTTCGACCAGGTTATTTGGCTCATCGCTATACCGCCCAAGAAGATAAGGCAGTTGCCGATGAAGTAAAAACTTGATGGATCCCTTGCATTTTCCAAGATACTGGAATAACTGGTGTGCATCAAAACAAGGCCAATACCATAGAACACCAGCCGTGGTTTTTCCACATACTTGTCCCATCCAAGAGTTTCATTGAACATAAAACGGGCAAAAAAACCGACATATGGGATCAGGAATCGCACATACACGTATGCGAAACAAAACAACAGAAGATATTTGATGAAATTATCCTGCATACCCCTAAGTTAAAGTTTTCCAGGAGGAAGACAATAATCGATAGACGTAAAGAAGTTATTTGCGTTCTAACTAAATTTTAACCTAGATGAATATCACTTCTGTTGTTCTGATTCTATGAACTACAACAGGAAGTCCCCAAAATGGTTCGTCTTATAGGACTCTTCAAAACGATGAAATTATAATGATTTTTTCACTAAACGTTTTTCCTGGTGTCATAGTCCGCACCATACAATGACAGATGTGGCCTTTGTTCAGGACGTGGCACACCTTGTTTTGCACTTAAGAATTCCCACCGATCCTCCTAGACCCGTATGACTATTGGCCAAAGGCATAGGTAAGCCCTACAACTACAAGATCGGTGGTCATTTCATAGGCCACTTCGCTTCCCGGGATAGCCCCCGTTGGGTTGGTATCCGCATTCCACGGGCCTCCAGCGCTATCAGGCGTTGGATTTAGCAGCGGGCCACTCGTGGACCCACTACTAGTTCCGTGGTGATAGGCAACATCTAGGGCCAAACTCTCATTTACCTTGTAACCAAACCCAAACTGAAACGCATTTTTGATGATCGCGGTCGCGGGTGAGGACATGAAAGCAAATTCTTCCCGAATAGGATTTTCACTATAGGTATACCCGATGCGCAGGGGCAGCTTTTGGATACCCTTATATTGAAGGCCAGTAGAGATCACGGAGATACTTTGCCATCCGAAACCCTGCACGGCACCTGTGGGGAAGCCTGTGAAATCGCCACTTTCTGCCAATTGCCAGCCTGACTTTTTAAAGCCATCCGTATTTTCATAGTCAATATACCGGTAATCCAACGCATAATCAAAATCCCCTATAGAGTAGCCTAGGCCCACCGAATATATTGCGGGGTAGTCCATATTGAAATCTACCCCAGGGGCCTCGCTGCCGTCCAGATAGGTGTTGCTAAAATTAAAATCATTGAAAAGCTGTTTGGATTTATAAGAAGCGCCCAACTTAAATCCGCTTCCAGAATCGTAAAAAAGACCTAGCTGTGCCCCTATGCCTATGGCATCGGCCTTATCACTATTGGGATAACCAATGGTCTGACTTGGTGCGGCCAACGGGTTGGGCCCAATTTCCAGAGTAGCATAGTTGAAATTCGGTTGTATCCCCAAAGAAATCTTGTCGGAAATCTGATAGGTATAGGCAAAACTTACCTGCAGCAGGGCATAATCCGATTCTATACGGCCAAATCCCCCTGAGCTCTGTGGCATGGTTATGGGATTGTCTTGGCTTTCCGGGAAAGTAACCCCAAAACCGGAAACGCCATAGGCAGAGATCCCAAAGGTATGTTTGCTTTCCGCCTTTCCCCAGACATAAGCCAGGGCCGGCAGTACAGAGACCCCCCGGTCATCGCCCGTGGATCCGCTGAAGGGCCCGTTTTGGGTCGGCACGGTAGATGAAATGGAAGGATCTGAAAAAAACAGGCCGGCATTAGCGGACAGTATCTGCCCATCAAATGACGAGATCGAGGCGGGATTCCACAACAACGCACCGTTAATATCCAGCGGCTGACCTGTGGCCGCCCCGCCCATGGAGGTATTGACACTTCCTACGCCCTGAAGTACATGGCCTACTTGTGCCTGTACAGCTGTGCCACATAAAAGTAAAAAAATAGTAAAAAAGAATTCCATTGAATTCCGGGATAAGTTTAAAATGTTACATGCTAATTTGTTCATTTTTGACAGTTGTTTATAAATTTCATACCAAGGCCGATACTGGGGCCCAACCAAACATGCACAAATATATAAAATAATCTCTATAGGTTTAATAGACTAATGATTTGGTCATCCCCTAAAAATAGCCGGATTATTTGCTAAATCACTGGTTTTACTGATGCTACGAGAGGCTTTTAAATAGGAAAACTGTTCTATAGTCGTAAATTGTAAAAGAAACAAAAAAATTAATCCTAAAAAAATTCTTTCCCCTTCCTTCTCCCTTCCCCACCATAAATTTTACTCACCTATATAAAAAGGGTGTAAAAACCACCCTTATCACCACGGATGAAATCGGCGTTGTGGGGAAATTAAAGACCCGAACTTATACTACGGACGATGGAAACCAGCGGTATGTCACCGAGGTGGAAGCCAAAGAAATCCTTTTGTTGGGAACCAAGATCGGAAATGAGGCCGAGTAGTCTGTAAATGGGCTCATACCCCAAGAACAAGCAAAAAGGGCTTGGACTTCTATTATTGACCATATATCATCCAATTCTGGACCATTTAAGCCTACTGGTCCATATACCAAATCTTCAGGTCCCAAATTTATGGTACGACAATACTTCCCATAATCTCCAATCCATTCCATACTACTTCTTTCCTCGTACTTTGCACCTCAATCCTCAATCCTTAAATCCATTACAATCCTGTATGGGAGTTTGGACAGGGAAGGGTGGTTGGGATAGATGTAAGTAAGAGGGACGAATTACGAACTTCGAACCTCGTCCCTTCTCCTACTTTAAACTTCACATTTCCAACCTCCATCTTTGTGCTTTCAACCTTAATTTTAATACCAAAGCATTGACGACGAAGCTTGGTTAGGTTTAAATAGTATAT
>JBBKWR010000348.1:0-5446 GCA_037969055.1 Flavobacteriaceae bacterium
AAAAAGAAATTTGGGGAAGTAGGGGATAAGATAACCCATAAGCTCCCTGCGCTGGCCTTGGATCTAAAGGCGGTTGATGCCTTTCAGCTCCCTGGACTGATCGCAGATCAATTGGATGATCGTCCTTTCTTGAAAAACAGATTTCGACAACTGCAGCCCACACTTTTTAACTCCTACGAACGGCGATATTTTTTGTCCGCTTGCCAAAAATTTAGGGTGACGTTGGACTTCCATCAAAGATTCTACAATCCCAGTTATGCCAACTATAGGGCATCGGAACGGAGCATTGCGGATACCCTTGTGGTCTTGGAGCTAAAGTATGATCTACAGGATGATATGGAAGCCAGGGCAATTTCCCAAGAATTTGGTCCCAGGGTTTCGCGGAACTCCAAATACGTACAAGGTATCGACCTGATCAGGAAGTAAAGCGGCTGACAGTGGTATCCCAATTGGCTTGCTTTATTTTATCGGTCCACAAATGTCTCCTTGATGATGGCCCTACAATGCAGAATTGCTGCTGGGGTGAGTCCCTCGAATATTTTAACAATCCTGTTTTTGTTTCATCTTTTTCACTTTTAACCGTTGGTATTTCTTAGTATGGGATGCTTTCTTGCAGGTTCTTCCAGCATATACACGCGATTCCATCCCATGTGATCGCTTGGGGTGGACATCAATGCGATTTCGAGATTGAAAAGCTGGTACCCAATTTCCCAAAAAATGGGGGAAAGCAATCTGTAAGCGCTCAAATGGGCAGCTAACATCTTGATATCCATGGGCACCATTTTTCGATAAAACCAGCCAGTTCTAACGCTATCGGTCAAAGTTTTGACGCGAACCGTTTTTGGGGTCTTAAAGTTTTCGTAACGCTGATATTGGATGGCCCAGACCTTCTAATTTTGCTATTAAATAATTATAAAAATGATAAACAGTATGAAAAATTCTATAAAATTTCTAGGCGTTCTTTTCTTGACAACGGCACTGGTGGTGTCTTGCAGTAAAAATGATGACCCCACAGACGATAATGTATTTGTCGGCACCTATAACGGATCGGTGAGCTATTCGGAAACGGAAAGCAATACCGACATCACAACCAACGCTGGGCGTGTTACGCTCGTAAAGGTTGGCAATTCGTATAATTTTGACTTTTCAGATGGGATTCCAAGTTTAAAGGGGATCACAATGGAAAAAAACCAGAATACTTTGGTAGATAGTTCAGGGGCCATTAGGATCGACCAAGGAAGATTGATCATTACCTATAGTTTGGGCGGCGAAACCTGGGGTTCCGATTGTACCAGATAGTTTAATATTTAAAAAGCAGTTTGGGGCCGCCCCTCAAAAGGGCGGCTTTTTTTATGTAAAGTTTTAAGTTCAAGATCGAAAGGGCAAGACTTTACCATTGCCACCAACCTTTATAAAGCCATCTTGGTTTAATTTGAAGTCATCCTTTCGTGCTTCTCCCAGCAGTGGGTAAGGTCATACTAAGGAAGTATCGGCAATTCCTGTTAAAAAAGATTTGAATAACCGTAATTCCAATAGGGCTTATTTTGGCATGGGAACAATAGGGAACAGCTACTTTTAAAATACTAAATCATGAAACCATAGGATTTAAGTTGCTCCTTTTTCGTAAAATCTTGAGTAATTAAAAAATCTACAAGTCGTCCAGACCATATTTCAGAATATTACAGATTTCTAGAAAAAGTATGGTTACTGCTCCGAATAAATTAATTGCTATTGTAACCAACGCCCAAACCATTCAAAAGCATCAGCCTGCATGGCGGCATCGAATTTGTGGGGCCCGGGATAAAAGCGGCCACTGTAACGTTCGCTGGCCCCGGCCTTGGCAAACACTTCTTGTAAAATTGTGTTGGCCTTTTGCATTTCCGGCAGCGTGAACAATTGGTCCTCGGTATTGCTCATTACCATCGTGGGCAATGGAGCCCGAAGGCCTATTATCTCAGGGAACTCCAAATAATTGGGTAGGAGGGGGGTGTAAGTCATCCAGGTATGGGTATAGGCCTTGTGCAGTAAAAAGTCGGCCCAGGTGCTCATAAAGCCCACTGAGATCGCACATTGTACCCTTGGGTCGAGCCCACCGAGGTAATCGGCCCTCAGGCCACCACCAGACAGTCCACAACAGCCAATTTTGGAAGCATCCACGTCGGGCCGCGCACAGAGCACGTCCAGGGCCGTTTGATCGTCGGCCAAACTCATCCCCGGCCAAGTGGTGCCCCCACAAAAGAGCGATTTCGACAGGATGTGCTCATGATCTCCTGCCCACTGGTTATAGGCCGCGATGTTCTCATTGGTTTCAGGATTGTCATCGTTCTTACCCTCGGTATTGCAGCTCCCCCAGTCGATACCGGCCACCGTATGATATTGCACCCTACGCGACCCGAAGCTGAACACGTCGTGCACTAGCACCACATAGCCCCGTTTGGCCAGTTCGTTGGCCCAGGCCCGACCGGAATAATAGCTGTTCTGCAGTTCGACGATCATAGGATGTTGGGTACTCGCTGTTCGGGTGATCTTTCTCTTGCCGAAATATTTTTGTCCCCCATGGTCGTGCAGTCCCAATACCGCAGGGAGGGGCCCGTTGGCCCCAATTGGCTTTAATAAGATCGCTTCGGTCGGGGGGCCATAGGGCAGTTGCCATTGAAGTTCTTCCACGATCAGGCCATCGAATTCGTAGTTGGCTTTTACTGTCACTTCGGGCTTCGAGGATGGTAAGGTGGGGGTTGCGATGAGTTCTTGGGCTTTTTTTGTAGCGGCCTCCCGCCATGGGCCGACCCCTGTAAATTCGGGACGCCTAAAGGAGAGCAGGGGAGGGGCTTCCGCCAGATTGGCCACAAAGGGTCCATAATCACCAATAATACTGATGCCATCGGCATTGGTTTCACCGATTCCTATGGGAGCGGATGTCCCGGAGGCTCCAAAAAGATTGTTAAGCCCATGGGGCATTAATGGCATACTGCCAAGAACGGCTGCCGCCCCTAAAAATTTCCGTCTAGAGGTCCCTCCGGGCGTGGTGGATTTTTGCTTTGGTTTCATATGGGTATGTGTTAGAATGAGCTCATGTTTGCCTGTACTGAACGTCCCGTTGGGTCTTATAAATATACCAAAAAATTTGTGGATCATCGAGCCCCCATGTGGGTAAAAAGCCCAAAAATCTTGTTTGGTTGTCTTTTACAAGAGTTCTGTTCTAAACTCAAAATTCGGTACTTCCCAATTTCAAGCACCGCTTCGTTTGAACTTGACATCTTAGGGAATGTTCAAAAAAGGTTTGATTCCATAAACCATATAAACGATATATTTGGTTGATAGAATTGTTGTGAGTAATGTACCAAGCATTAATTTCGATGTAAAGGGAATAATAGTGAAAAATTCAAAACAAGTCATTGAAGCATATCCAAAATCATACGGTTTAGCAAATCGATTGAAAATAGATGAAAACATTGGTGGTTTTAATTTGTCCAAATCTGTAAATACCGCATGAGATTTCGGAAATATATATATATTATACTGGATTTTTTTGATTATCGGACCATTAAAGAATTAGAAATGAAAAAGTCTTTCAAATTTTTATGGGTTGTTTTAATAGGTTTCATCCCATCTTGTGCTACGGCCCAGATAATTACCGTAAATGGGGCCATAGAGCCTCAAGAAATGGGCCTGGCACTTATTCATGAACATATAATGGTAGATTGGATCGGGGCGGATAGTACAGGCTATCATCGTTGGGACCGGAATGAGGTTGTCGAGCGTGCATTGCCATACCTGGAGGAGCTTAAAAAATATGGCGTCACTTCTTTTCTGGATTGCACCCCGGCCTATCTTGGCCGTGACCCCTATGTCTTAAAGAAATTATCGGACAGGACCGGGATCCACATCCTCACCAATACAGGTTACTATGGATCGGGGAATAACAAATTTATTCCTAAAAGGCTTGTGAACACTACTCCCGAGCAAATGGCAGGGCATTGGATCAAAGAGTTTAGGCATGGGATCGATGGCTCCGACATAAGACCGGGGTTCATAAAAATATCGGTGGAAAATCAGGATGATCTCTCGGAAGTGCATGAGAATTTGGTCAGGGCAGCCGCACTAACGCATTTGGAAACCGGTATGACCATTGTCTCGCACACGGGAACTGATGGACCGGCAATGGCTCAACTCAAATTGTTAACAGAAATGGGCGTATCTCCCAAAGCTTTTGTTTGGACGCATGCCCAGAACGGAACGATGGAGGGTTATATAAAGGCGGCGAGCCAAGGCGCCTGGATTTCAATTGACAACATAAGCGACCAACCTGACAGCTCCGGAAGTATTAAATGGTTCGTTAAAACACTTTTAGAACTTAAGGCCCATGGAATATTGGACCATATTCTCATCTCGCATGATGCCGGATGGTATAACGTGGGAGAAAATAATGGTGGGGATTACAGAGGATATACCGACCTATTTACCAAGCTGATCCCCCAGCTTATAGATAATGGCATTACCCAAGATGATATTGACTTGATCCTAAGGGATAATCCGAAAAGGGCTTATGCCATCCATATCAGAAAAGGATAAATCGCCTAATAGGCCTTTTAATGACGGTTCAAAACGTTATCAAAGTTCAAATAACGATAAAAAATTCCCGTTCAGGCTGAGACCCATCCCATAAACTTTATATTTATAGCACTGCTTAACCACAACGGTTGAAAGGATAAAAAACCATTGGTCCGATTTTGTGCAAGCAGGGAATGGCCAATGTAGATTGGAAATTTGTAACAGTGGTGTTCCCCTGATAGGGGCCAAAAATGAGTGAAACCAAATTAAAAAGGTCAATTACCCTACCCGTACTATTTCTCTACGGGCTGGGCACCATGGTCGGGGGCGGTTTTTACGCCTTATCTGGAAAAGTAGCCGGGATGGCCGGGATGGCCACCCCCTTAGCATTTTTAATGGCCGGACTTTTGGCGTTTTTAAACGTATTCACCTTTGCGGAACTTTCGTCGCGCTACCCTGTAAGCGCAGGAGAGGCCAAATATGTCCATGAAGCTTTTAGGAGCCCATGGTTTTCTGGTTTGATCGGGTGGTTGGTGATCCTGACCGGCGTGGTATCCGCGGCCACCCTCTCTGTGGCAACCATTGCCTTTCTTCAAGATCTACTGATCGTCCCAGAAGCCATAGGCCTTATTATACTTGTTTTATTGATGGGCCTGATCAGTGCCTGGGGGGTAGGGGAATCTGTAAAGACTATTATTACCATAACCATTATTGAGGTGGGTGCCTTGTTCTATATTCTCTTTTCCAAGGGAGAAAATTTGTCCCATATCCCTGACGTCCTTGTTAATCTCGACACCCACTTTGCGGATGGCTTTCCGCTTTTCGGCATTGCTTCCGGCACATTTTTAGGGTTTTACGCCTTTATCGGTTTTGAGGATATGGTAAATATGGCCGA
>JBBKWR010000349.1:0-2998 GCA_037969055.1 Flavobacteriaceae bacterium
GCCATTTCAACGGTGGCATAAGACGAGGAGTAATCAGATACGGCGTAAGGCAAAACTAGACTTTCGTTATGTATCATCGAACCGCAGGAATATACCACGTTCGGAACATAACCCTCCCTTTCTTCCTCTATAGGAGAAAGTAACGGTTGTGAAAGTCTGCCGATTTCCTTGGTAGGGTCGTCTAAATCGAACAGCGATGCGCCAATACAGTACCTTCGCATCGGTCCAACCCCATGGGTAATGACCAACCAGCCTTCCGTTGTCCAAAGTGGGGAACCACAATTTCCTATTTGGGTAAATTCCCATGGGTATTTAGGCTCTTGGATCTTAATCGGGTCGTTCCATAGTGTATTCCGATCGGAATACATGATATAATTGTTTACCCCGTCAACGCGCGCAAGTACGGCATATTTGCCTTTAATTTTTTTAGGGAAGAGGGCAAAGTTCTTGTTCTGGGCTCCCTTGCCGTGCATGGGCATAATTCGAAAGGTATTAAAATCTTCTGTTGACAACAGTTTGGGCAATATGGTGTGCCCATCGTAAGCGGTATAAGTGGCATAAATCTTTTCCGTTCCATCATCCTCCTGGAAGCGAACAAACCGTGCATCCTCAATACCTTTGCTTTCTGATGGTGAAATGGGGAAAATAACCCGTTCTGAAATATCTGAATCCAAGCTAAATTCCACATCGTAGTAAGAATCGACCAACCATGTCATTTCTTCAAGGGCCAATTTTTTATTAATATCAAGTCCGTTTGATAAGACCTTATCGACTGAGTTTCGCAATTGGTGATATTCGAATTGGTCGGGCAGATCTTCCATGATTACCGAAGAATATTGCTTAGATATTTTCATCTCACGAAGCTTTTGCACAAACCTTCCCTTATTGTACGATTTCTTCTGAACAATTTTGGGCAAATCGATATGGTTGCGCACTTTCATCATTTTCAGGTCGTTGTTCGCATCCAAGATTCCCCTTCGAAAAACAATAGAGGACAGGTGCCCTTCCCCGGTTGCCCTAAAGGATAAAATGACCCTTTTCTCCCCTTTGGCCAAAAAGGATTGATTAAAATCTGCTATTATAGAGGGATTAAAAATAGCGGCCGATTCCATTGAATATTCCATGGTGGAATAGGCCCCAATCAATAATTTGCGCTCTTTGCTTAAATGGGATTCGTCCACCTCCATCCGTTCTATAAGTCCCCTGTGATTATCGTAATGCCGAAGGAATATCTGAGAAATATTTCGGTGGCGGCCCACAAATTCACGTAGGGTGTGATCAAGTTCTCGGGCTACAGCGTCATCATCAAGGGTCATTAAACGTTTTACAAGATTGCAGGTACGTTCCTCCCCGTTGCTGAAGTACCGGGCGACAACACGACTGGAATCGGGAATAAACCTTAAATCTTTCCTTTGAACGACAACTTGCATATATCTAAAATAACTTGGCCAGATTTACTTTTTGGAAAGCTACGGATAAAATAAATGGGCAATTCTTTATATGGAACAATTTTACATTTGGAACGTTGCGTTAGGAACAATGGTTTTTGGACATATGAATGGTTGCGGCACGTCGTAGAGACCAAAATGTTACTTGAGAAAAAAGTTGTGAATTTTTAATTGCCCTGAACTTGGTGATTGACTAGGTAGCCTCCCTTAACGGAAACTCCATAAAAGATTGATGAGAGATGCTACTACAACAATCTAGGCAAGACCTTTGGCAGGAATGGCATCTGCACAAATGGGGACCTCGATATTGGATCATTGTTGACCAATATTGAAATCAAAATAAGTCGCTCATATCCTTTGATTTGAGCATGTCCAATTCAATCCTCATTTTGTGTTTTCTTATTATTTGATAAATTTCAAAGGGAAGTTCTTGCCCCTCCAGAATTTTGCGATATTCGGCCATCTCGGCCCTAGCCCTTTTGGAAAATATTTTTAGCATTGAAGCACCACTTTTCAATGAAGGCATTTTCCTGATATCCATCCCTGCTTTCGGTCCACCACCCTTGGGAAAAGAGGCCATTACTTCAATTTTAAGGGATTCACCGAATTTTTTCCGTACATCAGATCTTCGCCGGAAACAACGAATCAGCTTTTCATTCTCCGCACTCTCGGCGGCATTGTGATAAGCCTTTTCCACTTCCTTATTCCTTTGCATTATGTCCCTGAGTTTTCCAAAGGTTCCTTTATCGATTTTTTCCATTTACATCAGAGTTTACACCTTCCTTAAGTATTTCAGTAAAATTGGTGATTACAAATGGCGGGGGATGACGGTATCGGATTTATTATTGATGCAAAATATCGGGAACGGAATGGCTAGGGGATCGGGAAATTTCTTGGAAGACCGGAATATAGATGTCAAATCTTGCTCCCCGGCCTAATGCTCCGTCCACGGTAATGGTCCCATTGTGGTTTTCTGCGATCCGTTTTACGGTGGCAAGACCAATGCCGGTGCCCGGGTAGGCATCTTTCCCATGGAGACGTTTGAACACCTCGAATATTTGGTCGCTGTATTCGGGCTTGAAACCGATCCCGTTGTCCTCCACCGTAATCTGACAATACTTTTTATCCGGTAAAAGTTCATTGTTTTCGAGCTTGTTTCCTTTGGCAATTTTACTTTTTATGGTAATATGCGGAGGATTATCGGGCCTTGAGAATTTTAGGGCATTGCCGATCAGGTTGTGCATAAGCTGACGAAATTGGAAATGGATGACCTTTACCGTTACCATTTCATCGCAAGTTATCGTGGCCTTTTTTTCATCTATGATCCCTTCAAATTCCATTATGACGTCCCCGGTTATTTTACCAAGGTCGGTCTTCACGAATTTTCTTTCGGCCGAACCTAGTCGTGAGAATTCAAGTAGGTCCTTGATAAGGCCGCTCATCTGTTCGGATACCGCATATACCCTTTGGAAATAGCCTTTGCCCTTATCGGTCAGGCCCTGGCCCTCCCCATCCGAAATACGTTTTATAAAGGTCTGTATCTTGCGCAA
>JBBKWR010000350.1:0-11752 GCA_037969055.1 Flavobacteriaceae bacterium
TTTGATTGGGAGGCAATCCTGAATATTGTCTCCTTTTCCATGGCTTTTTTGGATTGATTGTCCGCCATCCCATAAGATTTATAGAAGATTATTTTGCCATTTCGGGCAATCAACGCCACGGCACCGGGTATCTGATTGGCGGTGATCGCATTCTTGAACATCCCATCAATCTTAGACAATCTTTCGGAGGACATACCTGCCTCCTCAGGTTCTGAGGGCGAAAGAGGTGGTGAATTTTTTATTGATGGGGTCTGTGCGATCAATGCAAAGCAGAGCAGTGTAAAAAAGAAGGTTGTCAATTGTATTTTCATATTGGCTAAATATAAATTGTTGGTTAAACTAGATAAGTATTATAAAAATACGTATTCTTTTCAACATTTCTAACCTATTGTTAAACAGCGATATAAATATTGACAAACGTTTGTAAACGCATACAAACGTAAGTAATTATTTCCCAACCGAATCTTTTTTGGAAGACGTTCTATGTTTGCAGTGTCGAATCAAGGTGGTTCGATAGTATCAATTGTTTAACGCTTAAATATAGTATTATGAACGCAATTAAAAACAAAGTACAGTTGATTGGAAACTTGGGCCAAGACCCAGAAATCGTAACCTTGGAAAAAGGAGGTAAGCTTGCCAAGTTTACCATTGCGACCAATGACAGTTACAAGAACGCCCAAGGCGAAAAAGTAGAGGACACGCAATGGCACAATGTCGTAGCGTGGGGAAAGACTGCAGAAATCGTGGAAAGTTATCTGACCAAAGGTAAGCAGGTTGCCGTGGAAGGCAAATTGATCCATCGCTCCTACGAGACCAAAGAAGGTGAGAAAAGGTACATCACAGAGGTCAAATGCAACGAGCTTTTGATGTTGGGGAAATGATCTACCCCTATATGTCGAACCCCGCTGAGGTCAGCGGGGTTTTTGTTTTTAAGCCAGCTCTGAATACAGGTGTGATTTTGGCCAATCATGTTCGCTTCGACGTCATATTTGTTAGTCTTGATGCCCGACCAAGCGGTTCAAGCGGGGATCCGAATTTATCAGTTTGATTATAGTCAAAATTGTTGGTCCTGGCTCAGTCGCATTTGTGGGTCTGAGCGCAGTTGAATTTGTCGGTCTGAACGCGGTCGCATTTGTCAGTCTGAGCGCAGTCGAAGACCCATGATATAAAAAGTCCCTTTAAAATAAACAACTATGAAAACGTATTACGTTTATATCCTCAGATGTTCCGACAATTCATTTTACACCGGCATCACAGGAAATTTTGAACAGCGATGGGCCCAACATCAGGAAGGATTCTTTAAGAATTGTTATACTTATAAAAGGAGGCCCTTAATTGTAGAATACCACATGGAATTTAATGATGTAATTCAGGCCATTCTTTTTGAAAAAAAAGTTAAAGGATGGACAAGGGCAAAAAAACAGGCGTTAATCAATAATGATTTTGAAACGATTCAATTATTAGCTGAATGCAGGAATTTTACGCATGCTGCATATAAACCTGTAACTGTTAAATAAGATTGGCTATAATGTAGTCTTCGACTGCGCTCAGACTGACAGAAAATAATGTGTATGAGGTGATGGAGGTCTTCGAATGCCTAACCGACCAAGCTGTTTTGGAGGACGTTCAGACTGACAGTAATCCATGGGTTTGAAGTTTAGGAGGTCTTCGACTGCGCTCAGACTGACAGAAAATAATGTGTATGAGCTAGCTGAGGTCTTCGACTGCCTGCCCTTCCACGCCGTTTTGGTGGGATCTCCACCTGACATTGATCAATGGGTTTGAGGTAATTCATATAATGTGTGATTGCTTTTTACCTTGAACACGCTATACTATTTTATACGAAGCATAAGTGCATTTTCCCCCATCTTTTCATCGATTATTCCTTTTTTCACGACATGATCAAGATAGTGGGCGATTAGGACACACACCGCACCGTTGGTTTTATCCTGTGGACTTTGCTTAATATGGATGGCCCCCTCCAATCCGGAATAATAGCTATAGTCCGTATCGGTATTTTTGTTGAGGATCCATTCAACAACTTCATTAACCATTTTAGGATCAAGATTTGGTTGGGCAGGCATTATTTGATCACCCCAGGTACCTGTAGTACCATTAAGGATTTTTTTGGCCAAAGTTTCTTGGATGTTTGTATTTCCTTGGTATCGTTTGGCAATTTCCTCAAACGAAGGGCCAATTAAAGGATCTTTAGCGCTGTGACAACTAAAACAATTCGATCGGCCCATCCAAGACAAAATGGGTAGGTTATTTTTCGATACATGCTTCAGGTAATTTGTTACTTTGGTAGCATCTGAAAGGTATTTTACGGTTAAGATAACTTCGTTCGTCGGAATCTCACCAAATTCGCTGGATCCATCTTCCTGATCCGAAATATTTATCATGTAAGGAACAATGCCGCCCCAATTAAATTTCACGTCGTTGTTGGGTTCAATAATCGTTACTATTGGGCTGTTGTTTTCCTGGAGGTACCAAAGGCAATACATCAAGATTACGCAACAGCCGATTGCCCATATTAAAACCTTATTTCCCATAAGTTCGGATCTAAGCCCTATCGATTTGTTGGGCGACCCGGTTCGCCGATCGGGTGGCGGCCTCCGTCCCCCAATCTAGATTATCTGCATAGGCACCGGCGAAATGGATACGGCCCTCGGAATTCATCACATTTGGCCAAAATTTATGCAACTCCCCCATCGGGAATGGAAGTCGCTCGCAAGTAGGCGCATACTCCTGTTTGGTCCAATCCCTTCCAAGAGCCAGTTCAATGCTATCCTTTTTACCAGGGTAGACTTCCCTAAAGGCGGCCAGCGCCCGTTGCGGTGAAATTCCTCCAGGCCCAGTCCCAAGGACAATCACGCGGTGAGTTTCGACTTCCCCTGCGGAGTGCCATACGGCCCAAAGGTCTGGATGCTCGAATTCCATATTGATGCTAAGACCGTCATCAAGCCAAAACTTTGAACTTGCCTGAAAAACGAACCTTTGGTAGGAATCATAGGTAAGGTTGTTCAATGCATATTGTTTTTCAGGGGTGAGCGCAGGTTCGATTGGGATATTCTTGAAGGCGGGTGGCGGAATACAGTTCACGTAATAATCCGCTTCTATTGTTTTGGTCTCCCTATTTTCCTGATAGCTTATTATGACCCCATTTTCCCCATTTTGTATGGCTTTGATCTGGCGATTCAACCATACCCTATGTCCCAATCTTTTCGCAAAGGCATTGGGGAGCATTTGGTTGCCACCCTGCAATCGGAAAATTTCGGTTGGGTATTCCGGAACACCCCTTAATTTGAGAATGGCAGAATGCCAAAGTCCAAATAGGGCAGAGGAATTGTTACCTCCCAATCTCCCCAATGCCGCAGGGGAGGCGCCTTCTTTTTTGTAAATGTCGGCCATCGGGATGTTATCCATCTCGTCAAAACCGATTCCGAATGGCTCATATTCATCTTTGAATTTTTCCAAATAGGGCGCCGTGTAGAGCGATTTCAATTCTCCCCATGGATTGGCGGATAAAAATGCCACTTCTTTAGCATTGAATCCCATATTCCTCAAAACCGTAGCGTCACGAAGCTGTTCTTCTGAATAAAACGTACCCTTGATGCTCCTAAGCATGTTTTTTCTCCTTGGATAAGGGAGCGCCGTAAGTCCGAACTCCTCGATGTATTGCCAATATTGGTCGTAGCCAGGTTTAGTGATGTGCTCTTGGCCATAATCGCCATAGAGTCCGTCGGAGAGTCCGTCATGGGCCGTGTATACATGGCCGCCATGCCTTCCGGACGCTTCGAGGACCGTCACCTCATGCCCCATTTTCATCAATTCGTAGCCACAGCAGAGTCCCCCTATTCCGCCCCCGCCAACCACCACTTTTATGGGATTGGCAGTAGCTTTTATCTCGTGTATATCCAATATTTCCGGGGCATTGGCATTGGTGTATTCCAAATTTAGCAAGGAGGCTCCAACGCCCGCTTTAATGGTATTTTTGATAAAATCCCGTCTTTTGTTTTTTTCCATCATATGGCTGTTTTTGATCAGAATGAATGATTTGATTCAAAGGATTATTTGGTGGAGGCCGTGGGAGCTATATGTTCTAAGGTACTAAAATAATCTAGAATTTTGGTCTTGTATCAATACTGTAAATAAATGAGTTTCTTTTAATTGCCAGTACATTTCAAGTCTAAGGTCATGAGGCCAGCCGCATCAATAATTTTGTGGCCACCCGCACTTGACCAGACATATTCGGTTGCTGGATTAGATCGAAAAGATGTGGATTTCAATTGATTGTCCCACCATTGTCAACGCCCTCTTCATCGGGATTGACAAAGACCAGTTTTCCATCAGCGTTCTCGGTCATCAGAATCATCCCTTCGCTTTCGACACCACGCAGATCACGGGGTGCCAAATTTATCAAAACCGTAACCCGTTTTCCGACAATCTCCTCTGCAGTAAAGCTTTCTGCAATTCCAGAAACGATGGTACGGGTATCTATGCCGGTATCTATTTTTAATACCAATAATTTTTTGGTCTTGGGCATTTTCTCTGCAGCAACTATCGTGCCCACACGCATATCAAGTTTGGAGAAATCGTCATAGCTTATAATGTCTTTTTGTGGCATGATGGTTTTGCTTTTATTTTCGTTTTCGTTTGCTTTTTTGGTGGCCTGCAATTTGTCTAGCTGTTTTTGGATCTCCTCGTCCTCTATCTTTCTAAATAGGAGCTCGGCCGCACCGATTTTGTGGCCCGCGCGTAGCAGGATCTCTTTGTTGGAAACCTCGTTCCATTGAAGCGACCCTTGATCTGTGCTCAGTGGCACATTTAGAATCTTCTTGAGTTTAATCGAAGTAAAGGGTAAAAACGGTTCGCACAAAATAGCCAGGGCAGTTGTGATCTGCAGGGCAACGAACATGATCGACTTGACCCGTTCCCCATCTTCTTTGATCACCTTCCAAGGTTCTGAGTCGGCGAGGTACTTATTGCCAAGTCGGGCCAAGTTCATTACTTCTTGTCCCGCTTCCCGAAAACGGTAACGTTCTAGGGAACTTGATATGATCTCGGGATATTTCTTTACTTCCGCGAGAGTGTCAAGGTCCGCTTTCGTAAATTTTACCGGAACAGGGACTACCCCTTCATAATATTTATCGGTCAGGACTGCAACACGGTTGATGAAGTTCCCAAAAATTGCGACCAGTTCATTGTTGTTCCTTGCCTGAAAATCTTTCCATGTAAAATCATTATCCTTCGTTTCCGGGGCGTTGGCCGTCAAAGTGTAGCGCAAAGCGTCCTGCATATCGGGAAACTCCTCCAAATATTCATGCAGCCATACCGCCCAGTTTTTACTGGTTGACAGCTTGTTGCCCTCCAAATTCAAAAACTCGTTGGCCGGCACGTTATCGGGTAAAATATAGGTGCCTTCTGCCTTCAACATAACCGGAAAAATGATGCAATGGAAAACAATATTGTCCTTCCCAATAAAATGAAGCAACTTGGTGTCCTTGTCCTTCCAATAAGGTTCCCAATCTTTGCCTTCCCGGGCGGCCCATTCCTTAGTGGAGGAAATATAGCCAATGGGCGCATCGAACCATACATATAGCACTTTTCCTTCCGCCCCTTCAATGGGAACGGGGATTCCCCAGTCCAGATCACGGGTCACCGCTCGTGGGGCAAGTCCGCCATCGATCCATGATTTGCATTGTCCGTATACATTGGTCTTCCAATCATCTTTATGGCCAACTAGGATCCATTCCCTTAAAAAATATTCATAACGTTCCAAGGGTAAAAACCAATGTTTGGTTTCTTTTAAAGTAGGTACGGCCCCGCTGATCGTTGATTTGGGATCGATCAGATCAGTAGCATTCAATGTTGAACCACAATTTTCGCATTGATCGCCATAGGCCTCAGGATGGTTGCAAATAGGACAGGTACCCACTACAAAACGATCGGCCAAAAATTGCTGGGCGTCCTCATCATAAAGTTGTGCCGTAATTTCTTCAATAAAATCTCCTTGATTATATAATTTTTTAAAAAACTCGGAGGCTGTTTCATGGTGTATCTCGGCCGAGGTGCGGGAATAGTTGTCAAAAGTGATCCCAAAATCAACGAACGACTTTTTGATAATGGTATGGTACCTATCTATAATCTGCTTCGGGGTTACCCCTTCTTTTTTAGCCTTCATGGAGATGGCCACGCCATGCTCGTCACTCCCACAGATAAAGGCCACATCGTTGCCGATAAGCCGCAAATAGCGGGCATAAATATCAGCGGGCACATAAACCCCGGCCAGATGTCCTATATGAATTGGGCCATTGGTGTAGGGTAATGCGGCGGTAATGGTATATCTCTGGGTATCGGCCATCAATCGTGGAATTTGGCCACAAAAATAACATTTTTTTGGTGAGGCCCTTGCAATAGTGAAGCGGTAGTCGATGAAGGTCTACCCCACAGTTGGTTAAGGTCTTTAAAATGGTGAAAACCAAAGCCTCCGAAGTATCTTTCACGATACTATCGAAGGCTTTGCACAAAGCGGGGTAAGTTAGGGGAATGTAAACTCTTCTTAAAACTACCTCAGTTTTAAATCTTTAGGCAACCATTACCGATTTGCTCATCTTTTGATCAGACACCAAGATCCTATAAATATATTTTCCTGATGATAAGTGCCCGGGAATTTTTTCCCTGATATTGATTTCGGTTGATCCTTCCATCATGATCTCATTGAACAGGGTACCGACGCTTTGACCCAAAATATTGAACAATTGTATATCAACATGGGCGCTAAATGGCATTTCCAAGTATATATGCGGGGCGTTATCCGTAGGATAGAACGGTTTATGCACAATGGCGTTCAACAGTTCTGGATTGGGTACAGGCGGATCTGTTGGCGTAGGGGTAGGTGGGGTCGGGTTCCCATCACTGTATACAATAGGTGGAAAATCTACGCCGCTACAATTGAATCCAAGATTCACCGGTGCATATGGGTGGTCCAACAAATGCTGTTCGACCAAAGGTATGGGGATGCACAACCATTCAGCCATGACTGTGGCATAAAGATCCCTAAAATCCATCGTGAATTCCAGGTTCCCCCTGCCATCGGGATCGGCCAGGGTGGGGTGTTCCCCAACGAAGGCACTGCCCTGTAACCCTGATCCAAAGAACAAGGTCGGAGCGGCTTTCCCGTGATCGGTACCATTGGAACCATTTTCGAAGATACGTCTACCAAACTCCGAAAAGGTCATACTCAATACCTTGTCATCTTGTTGGGTAAAGGCCACATCATCATAGAAATTGTCGATGGCGATCGATAAGTTGGTCATCAAACGCTCATGGGCCAAAGGCTGGTTCCCGTGGGTGTCAAAACCGCCCATTGAGATCATGTAGACTTTGGTGCCCAAATTTCCTTTGATCAAGCGGGCCAATAGGGCCAACTGTCTTGCAAAGCTGTTGTCCTGATATTCTACTTGGTTTTGTCCGCGCATATAGGCTTCATGGATCAATCCGGCATATTCATAAGTGGTATTGGCAACACCCCGTAAAAACCGAAGCTGGTCGCCATACATGCAATCGCCAAAAAGGGTTTGGTCCAAACTATACTGTAGACCAGTTTCGGCAATTTGTTCCAATTGGTCGATGTTGGAGGTTACAAACGCGTAGTTCGTTTCCTCGCCTTGAAAGACCAGACTTCCATATTGGCCAATTTGGATAGCCGCTGGGGAAGCAGGTGGATTGATCAGGTAATCTGGATAAATGTTTTCAAAATGGCGCCCCATCCAACCGGTATTCAAACCATCAAAACCAGTGGTGGTGAGATCGGTATTGGCAAAGATATCGGAGCCCGTAAAATGGGATAGGCTTTGGTTTTGATAACCAACGCCATGCACCGCTTTGAACTGGCCATCTCCCCACATGGGCTGCAGCGCGTTCATATAGGAAGGCACTCCAAATTCGTCCGTAAGGCGTAATACTTTACTTTCTGGAATATAAATGTTGGGCCTTGCGTTTCGATAGGCGTCATATTGTTCCATGGGAATAACGGTACTGAGGCCATCGTTTCCACCAGAAAGACGTATCAAAATCAAAATATTATCGGTCTCAGCCGCAGCAATGGCGGCGGTAAGCGGCGATGGGGCGGAAGCCGAAAGGAAGTTGCCTCCCAACATCATAGAACCCGAACCTGCGATTCCCAATGCTTGTAAAAAAGAACGTCTGCTCCAAGCCTTATGTTCTAAATCGTGGCCCTCATGCTCCTTACCTTTAAAAGGTGTGTTATCGTGTATATCGCACATAATCGTAGGTTTTATTTTAGTTGAAATTCAGGTTCCCTGGCTATAAATTGAAGTAATAAATACACTTGGAAAGGCGCTTGGGGCCAAATTGCCAAGGTCCAGGTAGGCGTGGTGCCCCCTTCATAATAGGTTTCATCGACATCACTTCTAAAAATCGCGAACGCCCGCTCATAATCCGCTTCGGTCAATAATCCCATGGGCAGGAAAAAATCGATGATTGGCCTTGCAATCACATCGGGATTGTTACTCGTTAGGCCATCGTTGCCGGTAATCGCCATAGCGAAATCCCGGAACTGTTCGTTGTTGTTCTGATAGAAATCTCCGATCATCGCTTCGATGGTCAACCAGCGCCCGATGATAAAATTAGTATTGATCCAACTCCTATCACGTTGCCATCCTGCTACATCTACCGGATCAAAAATGCGCTGTGTAAGCATCCCTGCATAATTTACAGCTGCGTTTACGTCGGTATCGGCATAGGCGACACTTGTTTCATTGAAAAGATTGAAATAAAAGTCAATCGGACTCTTGATGATCACGCCAATAGCTTTATCATCAAAAAAGTGTTGGCTTTTAAATAATTGGGACAGTACCGGGGCGAGTTCAAAATTGTTCGAGACAAAGGTGGTCGCCATGCCGTCTATAATGGCCTGAGCATTGCCCGCTAAATCTTTGGAATCTGGGTGGACAAAAAATTCATAGAGTTTTCTGCATATAAATTGGGCAATCTCGTTGGAGCGTTGTTGAAATAGGATGTTGATGACATCATCGTAGCCCCAATTTCCTGTCTGACCTAAGATTGTTTTGCTGCCGGCATCATGCTTGGTGGGGTCGAAAGTGACTTGGGTACAGTTTAGTTCGCCCCTTTCCACATAGCCAGAAAGTGCCCTGGCGGTTTCGATAATGTCTTGTTCGGTGTAGTTGTTGCCTTCTCCCAAAGTAAAGAGCTCGTATAGTTCACGGCCATAGTTTTCATTGGGATTGTCGCCATTATTATAAGCCCCGTCCAAATAATAGAGCATGGCGCTAGTCAGCCCCATTTCACTTACGAAAGTCCTATAGTTACCAATGGCGTTGCGCTGCAGGCAATTGACATAATAGTATAAAAAGGAGTTACAGTTGTACACCTGATGCTCGGTCACCAAATGGTTGCTCCAGAAAAAACTGAGCCGGTCCCTAAGGTTGTTGTTGAGCAGGCCATTGGCATAGTCTAACCTAAATTGGGCCAGTTGGGCCTGGCGAAGTTGTTCGGCTGCATCATCATCTGCTGGATAATTGGCTTCCGTCCAATCCGCCCACGCAGGTGCGGGGAGGGGGGGTAAGGTCAAGGCCTGGCTTATCAGGGCATCCACTAGGGGCCCAGCTGTTTGGCTGCCGTTTGCTGCTTGGTTGATGGTGTCGACCGAGGCACTAAAGCCCAGTCTTCTGTACAAATGCGCCGCCCGGGTCTTGTCCAAGGGTATTGTGTAAGGCGCTAATGTAGAGGTATTACAATTAACGAAATATTCCATAGAAATCAGCTTTAAGAACAGATCATGTGTGTAGGGGCTAATTCTTAACGCTTCGAGATTTTGGATAGTATGTTATAACATGTATTTTCGATGTATGGTGGGTGAATTTACGAAGCGAAGGTGAAATAAGACGATAAAGCACGTATTTTTTCGATGAACTGCATGATTTCGTCCAAATATTAAGAATATTCAATGGGCAACCACAATGAATTTGGTAAGGAAGGTGAGCAGATGGCCGTCGATTATTTGATCGACAAGGGATACCAAATCCGTGCCAGGAACTATAGGTATCTCAAAGCGGAGATCGATATTATTGCTGAAAAGGACGGTATCCTGGCCATCATTGAGGTGCGTGCCCGTAGCAATGATCAGATTATCCCCATCGCCGATACGATCACCAAAAAGAAAATAAAGCTACTGGTCATGGCCACCGACCATTACGTTACCGAGCTGCAATTAGCGATGGAGCCACGATTTGATATCATTGCTATTCTAAAGAACAAAAAAATATTTAAGATCGAGCATATGGAACATGCTTTTTATCATTTTTAAAAATTTGTTTTATTTGTAACAATATGTTAGTTTTGTCGCAAATCAATCAAAGCATGAAAACGATATCATCGGTAGTAGAAGACTATATCAAAAAGAAACCATTTTTACAGAGCGCGCTGGCACAGGGCATCATCAACCTTACGTCGCTCTCCAGGATCGTCAAGCCAGAAATTCAGGACGAATTGGGCAAGGACGTCCGCAACGGGGCTATCGTGATGGCCCTAAAACGCCTATCTGACGATCTTGAATTTAGGGCCACCCATAAAATCGTAAAAGTGCTCAAGAACATCGGGGAGATCACAGTTCGTTCGTCGCTTACGGATTTTACTTTTTTGGTGTCGGATACCTTATTGTCACAACAGGCCAAGCTATTAGAAGCAGTAAACCACAACCAGGATGTTTTCTACACTTCCTCTAGGGGGGTGAATGAAATGAACATCGTGGTGAGCGATAGTATGGATGCGGTGGTGGAAAAACTTTTTAAGGCTGAAAAGTGCACCCAAAAAGCAAAGAACCTTTCTTCGATCACCGTGAAATTGCCCCCCGAAAATGTCTCTGTTCCAGGGATATATTATTTCATTTTCCAACGCCTCGCTTGGGAGGGAATCCTACTTTATGAAGTCATCTCCACAACAAATGAGTTCACCATTTTGGTCGATGACGATCAGGTTGACGTAGCGTTTAAGACGATCAAAGATTTAAAGACGCTTTGATAATTTAAGCGCTAATCGGTTAATGGGTTTGATGGTATTTCTAAACATGGAAAAAGGCTATTGTCATCCGAAAATAGCAGTGAATGTCCTTGTGTTATTCTCGCCTAAAGAGATATTAAAGTACGCCAAAGGAGTACTACCAATTGCCATCTGTTCCATGTTCCTGTTAAATTGAACGGTAAGATTACTTCCCCTCCAAAAAACCGATAACGCCTTTATCATCCAAGGGTTTGGCGATAATGTGTTTGTCTTTGTCCAATATAAAAAAGGTAGGGGTCTGTTGTATCGCATAGGTCTTAGCGTAACCGCTTTCCCATCTGCCCAAAGCTATGGCATGTTCAAAATGTGGAAGCTTGGCGGATTCAGGGATCCAGGTTTTCTCATCATCTTCCAGGCCGATTGCGAGCACTTTCACCTCCTTAAAATCATCTAATTTTTTATGTAGAGGTGGAAGCTCATTGAGGCAATGGGAACAGGTACTGCTCCAAAAGATCAGCACATAACAATCCGCACCATGCATTTCACTCAGCTTTTTTTCTTTTGTCCCATCCTTCCATGTGATATCGGGCGCTACAGCACCCAGCCTTAATCGGTTGTGCACTTCAATTTCATCGATAATCTTTTGGTTGTTGCTTTGTGCGAGCGCCTTTAAATAGTTGGAATAGATAAAATCGGCCGTGTCGTCGAA
>JBBKWR010000351.1:0-12796 GCA_037969055.1 Flavobacteriaceae bacterium
TCCCATAGCCGTACCCTATCAGACAACAGATTTAGAAATCGAAAACCTTACCTTTCGCGACAAGTTGAGACCTGGAAGTGAATAAATTTGGTCCTTTAAAATTAAAGGGCCTAAAGGCGATAAGGTAAGCGCGGAACTGCTCGCCAGCATGTACGATGCCTCACTTGATGCTTTCCGCGTCCATTATTGGTCTTTCCAACCATTAATCCAACCAAGATATTACTCAAATAGTTACTGCAACGCTGGTCAAAGCTTTGGCCTTGGTTATTTTAAGGTATATGAGGGATATAACACGGGTTTTGGCTATGTAGTGCAAGGATATGATTCCCTCGATTGGTTTGGCCTTTATTTTGGCAATGTTCGATCCAGAATGTTACGAAAAACCGCAGGGGCGATGACAGACGCAATGGGTGAAGATGAAATGCCTTTGAATGAATCAGTTGTGGTTGGAGCTGCTGCCCCGATGGCTAAGGATGGCCCAATCGACTATACGACACCTGGCAAAAATAGAGATCAAGCAAATCGTGAAGAAGACAACGGTGATAAGGCTTCAGCCCCTAGGGACGTCCAAATACGAAAAAACCTGCAGGAGACCGCCTTCTTCTTTCCGCAATTGATGACCGATAAGGAAGGCAATGTGACTTTTAGTTTTACCACCCCAGAAGCCTTGACAAAATGGAAATTACAATTATTGGCCCACACCAAAGCCTTGGAAAGTGCGGTGACCAATTTAGAGACCGTAACACAAAAAGAACTGATGGTCACCCCCAATGCCCCTAGATTTTTAAGGGAAGGTGATGAAATCGTCATTAGTGCCAAAATTGCCAACCTCACTGAAAAATTACTAACCGGACAGGCAATATTGGAATTGACGGATGCGGTAACTAGTGAAAATGCTACGTCCAAATTGTTAACATTCCCACGGAGCGACGATGTCACGGGGGGAGATATCAATGCCAGATTGTTTAAAGTAGATTCCATGAGCAACACCCAAGTCTCATGGACGCTAAAGATCCCAAAGGGAATCCAGGCCGTTCAATATAAGGTAATTGCTAAAGCGGGAGACTTTAGTGATGGGGAACAAAGTTTTTTACCTGTGATGACGAACCGTATGCTGGTTACCGAAACCATGCCCATGTGGGTACGCGGTAACCAGTCCAAAACCTTTGTTATGGACAAATTAAAACAGCATACTTCGGCAACTCTCAGCAACCACCAACTAACCTTGGAAATTACATCGAACCCTGCCTGGTATGCCGTACAGGCGCTGCCCTATTTGATGGAGTATCCCTATGAATGCAATGAGCAAACCTTCGCCAAATACTATGCAAATACTTTGGCAAGTCATATTGTGAATGGCAACCCCAGGATCAAGGAAGTCTTTGATCAATGGGCCGGTACAGATGCCTTGCGGAGTAATTTGGAAAAGAACGAGGAACTTAAATCATTATTGATCCAAGAAACGCCATGGTTGCGGGATGCACAATCCGAAACTGAACAGAAAAAACGAATTGCGTTGCTGTTCGATATGAATTTGATGAAAAATCAACAAGCCATGGCATTGACCAAATTAAGCAATAGTCAGATGTCCACAGGTGCTTGGCCATGGTTCAATGGCGGTAGGGAAAACCGCTTTATCACCCAGCATGTCATTACGGGAATGGGACATTTAAAAAAATTGGGAGTTCAAACGAGTGGTATTGATACCCCAACCTATAACGAGATGATACAAAAGGCGGTTCGCTATCTCGATTCGGAATTTGTGTCAGAATATGAACAAATGAAGAAATACGCTAAGAATTTGAACGATGACCATTTGAGCGAATCGCAAATCCATTATCTCTATATGCGCAGTTTTTTCAAGGAAATCGAAGCCTCCAAAAAAGTGGCCGATATCACTTCGTATTACAAGGGCCAAGCACAAAAGTATTGGATGGCCCGTAGTTTATATACAAAGGGAATGTTGGCATTGGTCCTGGACCGAATGGCGGATGACAACACAGCCCATAAAATTCTCCACTCCCTTGAAGAGAACAGCATCAGCAGCGAAGAATTGGGAATGTATTGGAAAGAAAATACCAGTTCTTGGTTTTGGTACCAGGCACCAATTGAGACCCAAGCCTTGCTGATCGAGGCTTTTTCTGAAATTAAAAATGACATGGCCGCGGTCGACAACCTAAAAATCTGGCTGCTCAAAAACAAACAGACTAACCAATGGAATACTACCAAAGCAACCACCGATGCGGTATATGCACTGTTATTACAAGGAAGTGATTGGCTTTCACTTTCAAGTGAAGTTACCGTGCTGGTCGGAGGGGAAAAAATGGAATTCGACCGACCAGCCCAGGGTAATGGACCAAATATAAACGTGGAGGCTGGCACGGGATACTACAAAACCAGTTGGACCGGTAGCGAAATTGTAACTCAAATGGCCGAAGTGCAAATTAGTAAACAAGGCGCGGGCATTGCTTGGGGGGCCTTGTTTTGGCAATATTTTGAGGATTTGGATAAGATAACCCCCGCAGAGACCCCCCTAAAACTGAGCAAGAAACTTTTCCTCAAAAAAAATAAGGATACAGGGGAGGCGCTTTCAGAATTGACCCCAAATACCGACTTGCAGGTAGGTGATCTGGTAAGGGTCCGTATTGAATTAAGGTCGGATCGTGAAATGGAGTTCGTGCATATGAAGGATATGCGCGCCGCAGGATTTGAGCCCATCAACGTTTTTTCCGCGTATAAATGGCAAGACGGACTCGGTTACTACGAAAGTACCAAAGATGCCAGTACCAACTTCTTTTTTGATTATTTACCAAAAGGAGTCTTTGTTTTTGAGTATGATCTAAGGGTAAACAACGCTGGTAACTTTAGCAATGGCATTACCACGATACAGAGCATGTACGCTCCCGAATTTTCAAGTCATAGTGAAGGCGTACGGGTTTTGGTAGTTGGTGAAAAATAGGGGCAGATTTACTTTTTTTTGTTAGGAGGATATTTCGCGAAAACCTTATCTACCAGTGCCTGTATGTTTTGTTCCCGTTCTATGGGTAATACATTTTCTTTAAAGGTATCGCTGCTGACGGCCTGCCAAAAAAGCATGTCTTTCTTGGAATCCACAAAATCGAATTGTATGGTGCGTTCCAATTTTGGTTGGCCCACTGGAATTCCTACCGAAACACCGCCACCTACATTTCCTCCAGTACCCCCTACCCCGACACCGACAGTCGAATTTTTAGGTGCCTGGAACGCGCGACTTTCGATATTGATTAAAAAATCCGGCTCCTCGGAGAAAATAAGTCCCTTGGATTGAAGCGTCATATCAACAGCGTTTAACAGCCGTTTGGAATCCAATTCACTCAAGCCAGTTTCCATATCTGGGTAAAAACTATAGGTTATGTAGTTCGAAAAATCGGTTTCTTTATCGTAGTCGTAATTTACCCTCACGGCCGAACAGGAGGTAAAAATAATTAACAATGCTATAAACGCATGCCTTTTCATGTGCTTCACTTTACATAAAAATAATGAAAAATTGAGCGGTAAGTAGCGAATCGAATTTTTATTCGATTAAGCGTTCAACATGTTCCAAAGTCTATCCTTTAGTTCTTGCAGTCCGATTTGTGCTACGGATGAGATAAACATATAGGGCGTTTCGTTAAAATCTTTGTCCAGTTCAATGCGCATCTCATCCATTAGTTCTTGATCCAACATGTCGCATTTTGAGATACAGAGCAAGCGCTGTTTGTCTAACAATTCTGGATTGTACCTACGGAGCTCATCCAATAAGATTTCATATTCTTTACTGATATCATTGCTATCTACAGGAATCATAAAAAGAAGGGTGGCATTGCGTTCAATATGTCTCAAAAAATAATGCCCTAGACCCTTACCTTCCGCCGCACCTTCGATAATACCTGGAATATCTGCGACTACAAAACTTTTAAAATCACGGTACTCCACAATGCCCAAGTTCGGTTTCAGGGTCGTAAATTCATAATCCGCAATTTTGGGTTTGGCAGATGTAATGACCGATAACAGGGTAGATTTCCCTGCATTTGGAAATCCGACAAGGCCCACATCCGCTAAGATTTTTAGCTCCAGTACCACCTCCTTTTGTTGGCCAGGGATACCTGGTTGTGCGTATCTAGGGGTCTGATTGGTGGCTGTCCGAAAATGCCAGTTGCCCTGGCCGCCCATACCACCTTCCAAAAGAATTTTTTCTTCCCCATCCTCCGTAATTTCGAAAATCACCTCCTGTGTTTCAAAATCTTTTAATACTGTACCCAATGGCACCTCTAGGTGCACATCCTTCCCTTCGGCACCGGTGCTCCTATTTTTGCTACCATGTTCCCCATGATCTGCCTTAAAATGTTTTTTGAACTTAAAATGGATCAAGGTCCAGAGGTTTTTATTACCCCGAACGATCACATGACCGCCACGGCCCCCATCGCCCCCATCGGGTCCGCCCTTGGTAATGAACTTTTCACGATGCAAGTGTACCGAACCCTTACCCCCATTGCCGGATTCAGCATTTATTTTAACGTAATCTACAAAATTGCCTTGTGTCATTCTCTTGAGCTTGTTAGGGAACCCGGTGTTGGAGGATAATCTCGAACGCCGCTGCAAAAATAGCTAAATCAAGGCAGCTTTAATTCTGTTTACCTATCATTCGGTTGTCACCCCCCAACATATTGCCAATTAGAGGGCCCAAGCATATATTATGCCGGTTTACAAGCTGCAAAAGGGTCGTGAAGCTATAAACTTTGGTTTTTAGGTCGGTTAACGCCAGATAAGGATTGTTGATAACCCATATGATCAAAATATGGCTCAATATTTGTAGCTTAGACCGAAACCAATTTCAAATGACACGCAAGCTACTCTTACTTTTTTTATTGGGCGCCCCTTTGGCAATAATGGCACAAGACAATAGTGAATTAACTAGAAAACATGAAATCAAGGCCAATGCCCTCAACCTTATCGTTTTTAAAGCGCCAGAATTCTCCTATGAATACCTAGTGGACTCAGAATCTTCTTTTGGGGTTTCAGTAATGTTCAATCTTTACGACAGGCAAGATGATACTTTTTTAGAACCCTATTACGAAGAAAGATTTGCGCTTACCCCCTATTATCGGCGCTATTTTTCCAGTTGGGAGGCAAGTGGTTTTTTCTTGGAAGCCTTTGGGATGTACAATATTCAAGAAGACTACAATGGTTCATACGACAACAGCGGGAACGGGCCTATTTACTCAGATAGAAAGAGCAACAACATTGCCTTCGGGATTTCCTTGGGCGGCAAATTTGTAAGTAGAAAAGGCTTTGCTTTTGAATTCTATGGAGGGGTAGGTCGAAATATTATTACTTCCAGGAATGAAATAGGATCAGAACTGGTACCGCGTTTAGGGGCATCCCTCGGGTATCGGTTTTAATAATAGCTATAGCTCCGAATCGTTTTATCGGTATCAATGAAATTACATCAGTGATGCCTAGAGCTCTTCGATTACTTTCGCCAATCTTTGGGTGATCTCATCGATTGCACCAATACCATTAACGCTGTGAAACTTACCTTGGGCTTCGTAAAAAGTCCTTAAGGGAGCCGTCTTTTGGTTGTATTCATCAAAACGATTCTGAATCTTCCCTCGGTCTTGATCATCGGTCCTTCCACTCAGTTTTCCGCGCTCCAATAGCCGTGTGATCAGCACCTTATCATCTGCTTCTAAGGCAATAGTCGCATTGACCCGCATGTCTTTTGTAGCGAGAAATTCATCGAGAGCTTCTGCTTGGGCGGTTGTTCTTGGGAAGCCGTCAAAAATGAAGCCGCTTGCCTCAGGGTTCTTCTCCACCTCATCCCGCAACATTTTAATAGTGACGTCATCCGGGACAAGGTCGCCGCGGTCCATGTAAGACTTGGCCAATTTGCCCAAAGGGGTATCATTGGTCATGTTATAGCGGAAAACATCCCCAGTGGAAATATGCTTTAAGTTATATTTATCTTTTAAAAATTCGGCCTGGGTCCCTTTTCCGGCACCCGGTTTTCCGAATAATACTAGGTTGATCATGTGGTCTTGGTTTAGTTGGTAAACATCCCTTAAATTTCTGCCCAGTTCTTGATAATCCAATCCATATCCTACGATAAATTTGTCGGGGATCTCCATTCCGAAATAATCGATCGTATATTCCCCGTTATAGGCCTTGGACTTATAAAATAACGCCGCTATCTTAAACTCCTTAACATTTTTGTTCGAAAATAAATCAACCAGTTCTTGAAGTGTCCGACCGGTATCTATGATATCCTCCAAAATGATAACACTTCTTCCCTCGATATTATCGGACAGGTCCAATAAGGTTTCCACAATACCGGTTGAGGTAAGTCCTTGGTAGGAACTAAGTTTCACAAAGGAAACTTCGCACGGATGTGGGTATACTTTTAAAAAATCGGATACGAACATGAACGCACCATTTAGCACCCCGACAAAGATGGGGGTTCTGTCCTTATAATCTTTGGCCACCTGATCCGCCACTTTGCTTACCGCGGCTAAAATTTGGGCTTCCGATAGGAATGGAACAAAAGTTTTATTGTGCAACTTCATTCGTAAACTTTTCTGATGAGGGCTGTAAATATAACATTTTGATTTCTCTTTTTGGGAAGGAAGCGCTCCGTTTTAAGAATTCGGTGTATTTTTGTGTCACCGCCAACAAATGGTATAAAATACGAGCGATGGAATATTTTTCTTCCAATTTCAAACTAGGCATCCTAGGGGGAGGGCAATTGGGGAAAATGATGCTATCAGAGACCAGAAAATTCGACATCCATACCAAAATTATGGATGCTTCCGAAGAAGCTCCCTGTAAAATTGGCTGTAATGAATTCATCAAAGGAGATTTGTTGAATTTTGATGCGGTTTACAAGTTTGGTAAAAAGGTCGACCTGTTGACCATCGAGATAGAAAATGTAAACCTGGACGCGCTGGAAAAGTTGGAAAATGAAGGTTTGCAAGTATACCCACAAAGCAAGGTCCTTCGCATTATTCAGAACAAAGCGCAACAAAAGTTGTTTTATTTGGATAATGACATTCCCACAGCAGATTTTCACCGTTTCGCCTATAAAAGTGAGATACGTGACAGCATCACCAACGGGGGTTTGCAATTCCCATTTGTGTGGAAGGTAGCCCAATACGGGTATGACGGCCAAGGCGTTAAGATTGTTCGTAATCTGGACGATATGACCGACCTGCCTGCGGGGGAATGTATCGCAGAGGTATTGGTACCCTTTAAAAACGAACTTGCGGTTATTGTGGCCAGAAGTGCAGGGGGCGAAGTGAAGACCTATCCCGTTGTCGAGATGGAGTTCCATCCTGAGGCGAATCAAGTAGAGTATGTCATCTGTCCCGCCAGGATCGATGCTAAAGTGGCCCAAAAAGCACAAGAAATCGCGCTGAAAGTTTCTGAAAAATTAAAACATATAGGCCTTCTGGCTGTGGAAATGTTCCAAACCCAGAACGACCAAATCTTGGTGAACGAAGTGGCACCAAGACCACATAATAGTGGACATTACAGCATTGAGGCCAGTTATACCAATCAATTTGAGCAGCATATCAGGGCCATCTTGAATTTCCCTTTGGGAAAAACTGAAAGTAAAGTTGCCGGCATCATGGTAAACCTTGTTGGAGCTGAAGGCCATACGGGGAATGTCGTTTATGAAAACATGGAGGCTGTTTTATCAATGGAGGGCGTTACCCCGCACATTTACGGAAAAAAACAGACCAGGCCGTTTCGAAAAATGGGACATGTGACGATTGTTAACAGTGAAATTAATTTAGCAAGGAATATCGCTGAAAAAGTTAAAAATACGATCAAGGTAATCAGTAAATAAAATACTAAAACCAACTTTCGGGAACCTGTAACAGGTTGCTGGCTTTTGGAATTTATAAAATTGAATTTTATGAGCAAAGTAGCAGTAGTCATGGGAAGTACAAGCGACCTGCCCATTATGCAGGAAGCAGTCGATATTTTAAAAAGTTTTAATATCCTGGTCGATGTTGACATCGTTTCGGCCCATAGAACACCTGAAAAACTGTTCGACTTTGCTAAACATGCGCACACCAAAGGTTATTCCGTGATCATCGCGGGTGCTGGTGGGGCGGCACATTTGCCGGGAATGGTAGCCTCCCTATCGCCCTTGCCGGTAATTGGCGTACCCATAAAAAGTAGTAATTCGATCGATGGATGGGATTCTGTCCTGTCGATCTTACAAATGCCCGGAGGAGTGCCCGTTGCGACGGTAGCCTTGAACGGCGCCAAAAATGCGGGAATCTTGGCCGCCCAGATTATTGGTAGTTCACATAGTGAGGTAATGCAAAAAATCATCCACTACAAAGAAGGATTGCGTGACATGGTGATGAAATCCGCAGTTAAAATACAGGGAACTAAGTAGGAAAACTCCAAATTCCAAAATCCAAATTCCAAATTCCAAAAAAATTATTGAAAATTCACGAAATCTTCCCGAGCGTAAAGCGCTTCGTACTTCTTGAGGCAAGGAAGACTACCGTCAAAATGGCAAAATAAAAAAATGAAGAACCCTCTATTATCCCCTTTCGATACCGCACCATTTTCCAAATTAAAAAACGAGCATTTTAAACCAGCTTTCCTTCAAGCCATGGCCGATGCACGTGCAGAAATTGATGCCATTACGCAGCATACGGAGGTACCCTCTTTCAAAAATACCATAGAAGCACTGGAATTCTCAGGGCAGCAATTGGAAAGGATTTCCAATGTATTTTTCAATCTGAATTCAGCCGAAACGAATGAGAAAATTCAACAGATCGCACAGGAAGTTTCTCCCCTTCTTTCCGAATTTGGAAACGATATAAGACTAAATGTTCACCTGTTCGCACGGGTAAAATCGGTTTATGACCAAAAAGACACGCTCAACTTGTCTACCGAACAAGAGATGTTGCTTGAAAAAAAATACAAAAGCTTTAGTCGAAACGGGGCCAATTTATCCGAATCGAAAAAGAAACGCTTGCGGGAAATCGATGCTGAACTTTCCAAACTTCAATTAAAGTTCGGGGAAAACATTTTGGCCGAAACCAATAAATACCAAAAACATATTACCTCAGTATCAGATCTTGAGGGTCTCCCAGACGGTGAAAAAGAGGCCGCTGCACTGCTGGCCAAATCCAAAGACAAAGAGGGCTGGCTGCTCACTTTGGATTACCCTAGCTACATCCCATTAATGAAATATGCCAAAAATAGGGACCTGCGAAAAGAGCTTGCAATGGCCTTTGGCAGCAGGGGATTTCATAACGACGCCCTCGACAATCAAGAAAATGTATTAAGGATTGCCAAACTTAGATTTGAACGGGCGCAACTATTAGGTTATAAAACGCATGCAGATTTTGTGTTGGAAGAGCGCATGGCAGAGACCCCGGCCAAAGTACGGAGCTTTTTGAAGGAGTTGCTCGAAAAAGCAAAACCCGCGGCTGAAAGGGAATTCAAACAACTCCAAGATTTTGCAAGGAATTTGGATGGGATAGACCGGTTAGAAAAATGGGATGGCAGTTATTATTCAGAAAAATTAAAGCAGAAATTATTCAGTCTGGATGACGAACAATTGAAACCTTATTTTAAACTCGAAAACGTTATCGACGGGGTTTTTAAAGTGGCCGAAATGCTCTTTGGATTGCGGTTTGAAGCAGTATTTGATGTAGACACGTACCATGAGGAAGTGAAGACCTATCGGGTGTACGATTTGGATAAAAATTTTATAGCACTTTTTTATGCGGACTTCCATCCCAGAACCGGGAAGCGCAATGGCGCATGGATGACCTCATTTAAGCCTCAGTATATACAGGATGGTCAAAATGTGCGCCCTCATATATCCAATGTTTGCAATTTTACCAGATCAACCCCCAGCAAGCCCTCCCTACTTACCTTTAACGAGGTTACCACTTTGTTCCACGAATTTGGCCATGGCCTGCATGGGATGTTGGCCAACACTACCTATCCCAGTTTGTCCGGCACTTCGGTATATTGGGATTTTGTGGAACTGCCCAGTCAGGTCATGGAAAACTGGTGCTACGAAAAAGAGGCCCTCGAACTGTTCGCCAGGCACTATGAAACTGACGCAGTGATCCCTATGGAATTGGTGCAAAAAATTAAAGATACTTCAACCTTTCAAGAGGGTTTGGCGACGTTGCGACAACTGAGTTTTGGGCTGTTGGATATGTCATGGCATGGGACCAACCCTACAGACATCAGCGATGTTAAAGCACACGAATCCAAGATATTTAAGAGTACCGACCTATATCCCAATAGCGCAGAAACTTGTATGAGCGTATCGTTTGCCCATATTTTTCAAGGAGGCTATTCATCGGGTTATTACAGCTATAAATGGGCGGAAGTATTGGACGCCGATGCCTTTGCCTATTTCAAGGAAAAAGGAATCTTTAATAAAGAAGTGGCCACTAAATTTAAAGAAGAGGTACTCTCGAAAGGCGGTACCGAAAAGCCCATGATCCTATACAAACGCTTTAGGGGCAGTGAACCCAAGATTGAGGCTTTGTTGGAAAGGGCTGGGCTGTTAAAAGTAAGCTGATCAAAATTCCCTATGCCCCAAATGCTATTTATGTGCGTTCTTCCATGCATCATAACCACCTTCTAGATTAACAACATGTGCATAGCCCAAAGACTTCAATTTTTCTTGGGCCTTGGCACTGCGTGCCCCCAACTTACAATAAACATAAATGGTCTGGTCTTTCGAAACCGTATTGAGCTGTTCGGCAAAATCGGCATCGTACCAGTTGATATTCTTAGCATTGTCTAAATGGCCGGCTTCGAACTCTTCTGGGGTTCGCACATCCACCAATATCACATTTTTGAGCTCTTCCTGTGAAACTTCTGTGATAGATTTTGAGGAAATTTGTGCACAGGCAACATTTGCCAGTAGCAATACAAAAAGTATATGATATAGTTTCATCTTACATGGGTTTGTCCCAAAATTAAGAATATTCACCAAAATTCCGTTACTTTTGATACGTTTAAAAAACAAGATGGTCGAACACCAATTATATCCGGAAACCTGGGTCGACAACTATGCCGATTACCTCTTCAACTACGCTGTTGGTAGGGTCAGCGATGCAGAAATTGCCAAAGATCTGGTTCAGGATACTTTTTATGCCGGCTTGAATTCAGCAAAAAATTATAAAGGCGATGCTGCCGAACGCACTTGGCTGATCGCTATCTTAAAGCGCAAGATCATCGACCACTACCGAAAGATCAATTCAAAGAAGGGCAAGGCTGAGGTGCGCATGAGTTATAGTGCCAACCATGATTCCGAAGGGGATTGGTTGGAAGAACAGGTGGCAGATCCTTTTAGTATTTTGGAGAATGATGTCATTGAGAACGAAGAACTCGGGCTTGCGATCCATGACTGCATTTCAAAATTGCCAAAAAAACAGGCCATGGTTTTTAAGATGAAGACCATACAAGGCATAGGCACCGAAGATATTTGTAAGGAGCTTGCCATTAATCCGTCAAATTTATGGGTAATGATACATCGGGCACGTACAGCACTGATGGGTTGCCTAAACAAAAATTGGTTCAACATATGATTTCTTGCGAGGAAGCAGTTATAATCTGTAACAAGTCCCAATACCACGAGGCCACTTTTTTCGAACGCCTAAAACTGAAATTCCATCTTTTTATTTGCAAGACTTGTTCAAAATTCAGCAAGCAGAATACGCAACTGACCTCACTTTGCGCTAAAGCCCATCTACAGACCCTTACGGAATTGGATAAACAGGAAATGAAAGCAGAATTATTAAAAAAGCGCTAGACAAACCGGTGTAGGCAAATGAGCAGTGCCCACCAAAAAATAGGAATTGCCTCTACCCAAAAGGAAGCAAAATATTGGGTTTGGTTTCTTTTAGTTATAAACATTAACATGCCCATACCTAAGAACAAGAATCCCTTCCCTATTAGCTCTACCTCTCCAATACCATCCTTTAAAAAGGTCATAAAGAAAAATAAGACTGTCAACAATGCCCCCAATATTTTTGTCTTAGCTACCCCATAACGTTGCGGCAGGGTCCGAAGTTCTGGTGGATCGTAATTCAAATCCCGAATTTCAAAAGGTAACATCAAGATCAGCACCAGAAGGGTACGTTGTGCACCTTCGATCCAAACATCCCAAGAAAGCGTGCCCCTAATGGCCAAAATTGGTAAAATTACGGTTGCCCCTGCCCAAACCAAGGCTACCAAAAATATCTTGATCCCGCCCAGGCTTCTCAGATTTTTGGGCCCCGGCAATAAGGGCAAGGCATATAGGCCTGCCATCGCTGCAAGAATCCCGATGCCAATCCAGGTATCAATATTTAGATGGATGAAATGGTATATTGCAACAAATAGGCAGATAAAGCTAAAGTATTGGATGATTTTATGCTGCCGACTAACGCTCTTGATATATTTTTTGGCCTCCACCCCGTACTTGATAAAATTGTAGCAACTTATTGATCCAAAAAACAAGAAAAATACCAAGTGCACTTCTACAGGGATATCCAGTAGGATAGCAGTGCAATATACCAAGCATAAAATGGCCAAGGACGCATGTACACTGGCATCCAGATAGAAATCAAAAATGCGCCGCGGCCACTTCATAGCACAAAAATAGCCAAACTGTTTATAAACGCCATTTTTGGTTAAAAACTTTGGATGAGTTCATCGGGATTGAGTCTTTATTCATGGAATTAATCCCTAATTTTGCCCAGCTATTTTAAAAAATTCGCACATATTATGAGGACAGACC
>JBBKWR010000352.1:0-4081 GCA_037969055.1 Flavobacteriaceae bacterium
ACCGGTTCCGAAAATATCCTTGCGGTTTTGCGTCCGTACGTTCTTGCTCAGCTCCCTTTCCCTGAAAACATATCTTGATTTGTCATGGATGGTAAATCCCTCGATAACTTCTTCTTTCATGTCCAGTTTTATGTCGAGGTCCTGATATTCCTTGACTACATCTTCTAGGTCATGCGGATGGATAGTTTGAAAAAGGTCATAGGTAGTCTCTATCTGTTTCAACAGGCGATTCCGGTGCATCGGCAACAGCTTCGATTTTGAATGTGTTTCGAACACCTTTTGCATTTTCGGGGCGCTCAGCCCTCGGTGTACGGTGGAGCCGTTGATGAACCTTGTTCGGTAGCCCTTTTGGTTGTTCAGTCCATAGGCGACCCCTACCCTGCCCGCTTCGCTTTTGGTCTGCCTTACTTCGATGTGATAGGGCTTGACCAGTTTTGCCAGTTCCTCGAAACTCCGCACCTTGTATTTCTGGTTGATACCGTTCAGTACGTCCTGTAAATAGAACTTCGTGCCTTGTGTCACATCCATACCGAACTGTATCTCTGGCAGTCTGTATATCGGGAGTTGCCTTTCTTGTTTGGTGCTTGGCGATGGGGATAGGGATAGGCCGTACTTTTTTTCGAGGTACTGGTGTGTTGCGATGTTCCTTCGGTAGCTGTTGAAGATTCCCAGTACTTTTCCATCTCCCTTAACGTTGGTCGTTACGATATGGACATGCTCGTGCTTGGTATCGTTGTGCCTGACCACTACATAAGGCTGTTCCCCATAGCCCATATTATCCATATATTCTTTGGAGATTTTAAGGAAAGTTTTATCGTCAAGATGTTCCCCATGGGGAAGGTTCAAGCTAATGTGGGCATAGCGGTTCTTCGTGGCGTTGCGCTGTCCCTGAAAATGGAGTACGTTCCCGAAGAACTTTGGCGATATGCTTTGGGAAAACGTGTTGCCATAACCTAGTATTTGCATACCTTCTTTTCCGAAGACATAGTTCAATGTCCCCTTACAGGTTTCGCCATAAATAATCTGTCCTATCATCCCGTTTATACTTCCATCGTAATTTCTATGAGTGCTTGTAACAATTCATTGGTTTTTTGTATCTCGTTTTGCAAACTACTGTTCGGACTTCTCAGATTCTTGTGGTGCGCGATCTTGACGAATTGGTTGATGTTGTTGCCTATCTTGTTGATATGGTAGGCAAGGTTCGAGGTGTCAGGGAGCATATCTTTTTCTTTGGCCTCTTGTTGCAAAACCAATCTTCTCAGAAGCGGACTTATAACTCCCCTTTTGGAAATATCCAGATCAAAGGATTCGCAGATCAGCCTCAGTTTATCATATTCCGTATCGTTGAACCGCAGCATTACGTTATGGTATCGCTTCCTGTTTCCCAATCGTTTTCGGCCTCTTTTCCTTTGTTCCATTTTCGTTGCTTTTTAAAGCAAAACACTTCGTCAGAAGTAGACAATTCTAAGTTACTTAGAATACAGCTTGCTATCCGTTTCACGGATAAATATAAGTTATAGAATTTGAATACAACTAACTTATAATCAATTATTTAACTCGTAAAAACATATGGAACCATTAGAGACCATTTGAGACCAATCGTCCAATTTAAATGGTCTTATATGGTATATTAAGAATTGAAAAAAATATTGAAATGTTACAATATTTTTGTGGGTAGGGGGAGAAAAGTTCAAGGGGCCTTTTCGCCCCTTGTGCTTTTGCGCGGTACTGAGGGTGTCGGCAAAACTGGAGCGGAAAGACTTCCAAAGCGGACCGGCGTAGCGTGTAAGCGAGGGGAGGATTGGAGTGGAAGGTTTGCCGACTTCCGCAGGGGCTCGTGATAATATTTAATCAGTCTACTGGATAAAGTTCAAATAAACCTGGGTTTAAATGTATTAGTTCAATTAAGTGGTAAATGGGTTTATTTGAACTTTAAGAGGATAAATAAGTTTAGAATACCCTGCTAGAAGCGAAATTTTTAGCTGGACTTATGTAAAGTATGGAAACTTGGAAAAAGATTGGTATAATTTTGATCGTTGGCCTATTGGTATTGGCCAATAGGGTTTTCAAGTCTGTATGCTCAAGACGAGCGTCAATCTTAATACCCCATTTTTTGCCCTCATAGGCAGCAGCCCCTAGTTTTGATCTATTCTTTCTAGCATCGACCTCTCTAATCCTTATTGAAAATATGAAGAATCAGAATGATATATTGTCTAATATAATGGAAGAAAGCGAAATCATACCAATATATTCCCCATCCTCCTCTACAGGAGCCATACGCAGCCCTGTCCGAACAAGCAATCTAGCAACATACCGCACATCCATTTTAGCGGGTACGCTAACTACAGGTTTGGTCATGATCTCAAAAACATTCACCTCCTCCGAGGTCCTTTCCTGAATGATTACCCCTTTGATAAAATCCTGTACTACTACAATTCCGTAAGCGTCATGTTCGCGACGTTTTTTAACAAGAAGAGCTTCCACGTTTTCTTTACGCATTAGCTCTACCGCTTCTTTGGCGGTTGCCATACCATCTATAAAAACAATGTTTTTTGCCATGGCATCTCTTGCACTTTGGTATTCTCTTTTATCTCTCATAATTTAGAATCCTAATCGTTTTTCTTTCAAAAATAATCATCTCGGGCTTGATCTTTGAAAATTTTCATCTGACTGCCCAATCCCACAGCATGTTCTATGGGAAGGGTAAAAGCGATACCTGTACTGGGCTTGTCAAAATCACCGGCGGTTTCAATGACTTTCAGTAATTTTTCCACCACATGTTCCTCGACCAAAAATACAAGAATATCCGTCTGGTCTTCAATACTTAGTCCAAAAAAGGACTTGGCCTCATGTACTCCTGTGCCTCTGGCCGGAATAATCGTGGCACCTGTTGCGCCTTCACTTTTCATTGCGTCCACCACCGTGTCGGTGATGTTCGGTTTTACAAAGGCCATAATCAACTTAAATTTCATGGTTTTCTTATTTTGTTAGACAATTTTACTCTTAAATGCATGAATTGGGCATACCCCAATACTGAAATGACCGGGAACAGACTAGCAAATGCGATCAATCCGAAACCATCTAATGCAGGGTTTCTTCCTGGCACTGTTGTAGATAGGCCTAAGCCAAGTGCAGCTACCAAAGGTACGGTGACCGTTGAGGTGGTAACTCCCCCAGAATCATAAGCTAGGGCAATGAGTTGTTTTGGTGCAAAAATAGACTGGATGACTACCACAATATATCCTCCCATAATATATAAATATAAAGACGTTCCCGTGACGATCCGAAAAGTGCCTAAAGCAAGTGCAAAAGCAACCCCAATCGCCACCGTAATCCTAAGCCCCCATTCGCTAATTGTACCTGTCGAGACCTCATTTGCCTTCATGGCAACGGCAATAAGGGCTGGTTCGGCAATCGTAGTGGAAAAACCGATCAAGGCCGCAAAAATATAGATCCAGTAATACGATTTCCAATCAAGTTGTTCGCCGACAGTAGTTCCTAAAAAGGAAGGATCGGATAATTGGGTGGCCATAATCTCACCAATGGGAAACAAAGCCTTTTCCAATCCCAAGAGAAAAAATGCGAGACCCAAAACTACATAGACCCCTCCCAAGACCACCCGTTTCAGATGTGGTATGGGCTGTTTCAACACCACCAATTGAAAAAACACTATCAATGTGAGAATGGGCGCCACGTCACGTACCGTATACAACAGTATTTGAAAAAAATCCTTTAAAAAAGGTATCACGTCCATCATATCTTAAAACCAGAATAAACCATAGCCCATAACAAATATCATGGGTAAAAGGGATGCGAAGGCAATAAGCCCAAATCCGTCTACCAAAGGACTTCTGCCCTTGATCGTATTGGAAAGCCCAACTCCCAAAGCCGTTACAAGTGGAACCGTAATGGTTGAAGTAGTGACTCCCCCAGCATCGTAGGCCAAGCCTATAATTTCCATAGGGGCTACTGTAGTCATAAGCATTACAATAACATAGCCGCCAATGATTAAATAATAAATGGGCCAACCTTTTAGAATTCGCAATACACCGATTACAATAGCAAAACCTACTGAAAAAGC
>JBBKWR010000353.1:0-4586 GCA_037969055.1 Flavobacteriaceae bacterium
TTGGCAGGATGGGCTATGGGAGGGACCGCACAGAGCCTATATGAGGATGGCATACGCACCTCAATGGCGCAAAAAACCGGCGCAAGCGCCGCTGCGGTTAACGCCTATATTGCCAGTACCGCTATGCCTGTTCCATTTGAGCCAGGTGCTGCTCCCGTTGCCACAATTCCAGTTGCTTTTGGTGCAGATGCCGCGACCCAGTTCGAACAAATTATCACCCAAAAATGGTTGGCTTTATATCCCAACGGATGGGAAGGTTGGGCCGAATTAAGACGCACAGGCTTTCCAAGGCAGTATGCCAGGATCCAATCAGAAAATCCAGATGTGGGCGTTAGTGATATTATGCGAAGAATGGTTTACGTTTCAAGTGAATTCGACACGAATGAAGATGCCGTACAGGCCGCTATTGCCCTACCCGAGTTAAGCGGTGGGGATAAAGGCAATACCAAAGTTTGGTGGGATAAGAAAAATTAATTTTTGAACAATTATTTGATAAAAAGACCGCCCAAAAGCGGTCTTTTTTTTAATCAAACAAGCATGGTAAGCCTTCTAAGACCGGCTTAAATCGTTAGCTTTATCATAAAATTTTAGTTACAACAACAATGCACTATAGCAACAAAATCGTAGTACTACTATTTGTCTTGATAATTTGGTCTTGTGATAGAGATGATAATAACAAAATGTTCACCCTGTTACCCCCATCGGAGACTGGGATTACCTTTAAGAATATATTAAAGGAAACTAAAGAGTTCAATGTCCTCGAATATGGATATCTCTATAATGGAGGTGGTGTTTCTATCGGGGATTTGAACAACGACGGTCTACCTGATATCTATTTTACGGGGAATATGGTAGGAAGTCATCTGTACATCAACCAAGGTAATCTTAAATTTAAGGAAATTGCCAAAAAAGCGGGGGTGTTTGCAGAAGGGCTTTGGAACACAGGTACTACCATGGCAGACGTAAACGCCGATGGTTTCTTGGATATATACGTCTCACGCTCTGCCGCCAAAGATCCGGCAAAAAGAAGCAATTTACTTTTCATAAACAATGGCGATCTTACGTTTACCGAAAGGGCAATGGAATTTGGCATCGCGGATCCAGGATACTCGACCCAAGGTTCATTTTTCGACTATGACAATGATGGTGATCTGGATCTCTACGTCCTAAACCATTCAACACAAGAATATGCCGGATTTGGGCAGATTACCGCCTCCCTTAAAAATAAGAAAAATGAAGCCTTTTCCGATAAGCTGTACAAAAATGAAAATGGAAAATTCCATGATGTAAGCGATGAAGCCGGAATGATCTCAAATGTATTGGGTTTTGGCCTAGGCTTGGCCATTGCAGACATCAACAACGATGGTTGGCAAGATATCTATATCTCCAATGACTATAATGAGCAGGATTACCTATATATCAATAATAAGAACGGGTCCTTTACCGAAAGTTTAGAAAAATTTATTGGACATACCTCATTGTTCTCGATGGGTTCAGATATTGCCGATATTAATAATGATGGTTTTATGGATATCATGACGTTGGACATGCTCCCAGAGGGCAATTCCCGTCAAAAAATGGTCACGGGTCCGGACAATTATGACAAATACCAATTGTTGGTCAATTCTGGATTTTACAACCAGACCATGCGCAACATGTTGCAGTTGAACAATGAGGGAAAATCATTTTCTGAAATTGGACAATTTGCGGGCATTTCAAATACCGATTGGAGCTGGGCTTCCCTTTTTGCCGATTTGGATCTCGATGGCAATAAAGACCTTTTCATTACCAATGGCTATAAACGCGATTACACCAACATGGATTTTATAAACTATGCCGTGCAGGAAAAATTAAAAGAGAACAAAACAGGACAGCAGACCGCCATCATGGAACTCTTGGAAAAAATACCTTCCACCGTTGAAGAAAACTATACTTATCGTAATAACGGTGACCTTACTTTTACCAAAATGAATGCGGATTGGGGGATGGACCAAAAAACCATGTCGAATGGGGCAGCCTATGCCGATTTGGACAATGATGGAGATCTCGATTTGGTAGTAAATAATATTGAGGAAGTTGCATTTGTTTACAGGAATAACGCTAATGACCTTGCCAAAAATAATTACCTAAAAATCCAGTTGAAAGGGAGCGGCGGAAATACCTTTGGCATTGGGGCAAAAGTTTCCTTAAATATAGGAGACAAAGTAATGGCCCAAGAAATGGTGCCCACCCGAGGGTATCAATCTTCAGTGGACTATGCGATGGTATTCGGTATCGGTGAGGCCAGATTTATAGACCAATTAACCGTCGAATGGCCTGATAATAGGGTACAAATCCTCGAAAACGTTACCCTCAACCAGACCTTAATTTTAGAACAGGACAAGGCAAATTTTTCTGAAAGGAAAACCCCCGATAATGCCCCTCCGTTATTCAGAGATAATAGTAATGATAGCCTTGTTCCCTTCAAACACGAGGAGAATAACTTTATCGATTTTAAGCGGGAGCAACTATTACCCCAGAAACTTTCAACCCAGGGACCAAAAGTGACGACCGGGGACGTTAATGGGGATGGATTGGAAGATATTTTTGTGGGAGGCGCCAAAGGAAGTCCAGGAAAATTAATGGTGCAGACTAAGTCTGGTAGATTTTCGGAAGTGGCCACCAAGACTTTTGAGGTCGACAAAGATTCGGAAGATGTAGGGGTAATGTTCTTTGATGCCGATAATGACAATGATTTAGACTTATATGTTGTCAGTGGGGGTAACGACTTTGAAGCGAATGACCCCAACCTACAGGACCGTCTTTACCTCAACAGTGGAAAGGGGAGTTTTAGAAAAAGTATTAATTCCCTCCCTCAAATGTTTTACAGTGGTTCTTGTGTTGTGGCCGGCGACATGGACAATGATGGCGATCTTGATCTTTTTATAGGCGGAAGGTTGGTCCCGGGCAAGTATCCAACCTTCCCAAGAAGCTATATCCTGCAAAATGATAGTCAGGGTAACTTTAAGGATATTACCCAATCCATTAATCCTGCTTTGGAATACCCTGGTATGGTAACGGATGCGCTCTGGACGGATTTTAATGCGGATGGAGCCCAAGATTTAATCATACTAGGGGAATTTATGCCAGTTCGGGTCTTCCAAAATAGTGCGGGCAAATTAAAGGAAATTACTGATGCTTGCGGTACTTCCAACAGTAAAGGATGGTGGAACAGCATCAAAACTGCCGACTTTGACCAGGATGGAGACTTGGATTATATCTTAGGCAATTTTGGCCTTAATTCGCAGCTGAAGGCGTCCCAGAAAGAACCTGTGAGCCTCTATGCCAAGGACTTTGATGGCAACGGTTCTATAGATCCCATTCTTTGTTCCTACATCATGGGAGAAAGTTATCCTGTCTTTTCAAAAGATGACCTGGTAGGGCAATTGGCCGGACTCAAAGCCAAATATGTAAACTATTCGGATTATGCGTCCCAAAAAATAACCGATGTGTTTAGCTCGGAGCAGTTACAAGGTGCTACTATATTGGAGGCGCAAACTTTTGCAAGTAGCTATATGGAGAATTTGGGCAACAACCAATTTAAAATTACGCCCCTCCCCTCCCCAGCCCAGTTTTCCCCTGTTTATGGCATCCTGATCGAAGATTTTAATGATGACGGACTTCAGGACGTGATATTGGCCGGTAATTTTTTTGGTTCCCGGGTAAAATATGGTCGGTACGACGCCAATAAAGGGGTTTTGTTGCTCGGAGATGGCAAGGGAGGATTTGAAGCTGCCAATATGCTACAAAGTGGACTGAATATAGAAGGGGCGGTCCGAGACATCCAAATGGTTCGATTGGCCGATGGCCAAGAATTAATCTTATTTGCTAGAAATGATGACATCATAAAAACCTATTCCCTCCAACTAAAAATAAAGTAATATGAATCGATTGGTCATGGTAAAAAATATTCTGCTTTGGAACTTAATGGCGATTTCGATGTCAACGCTTCTGGCCCAATCTGTATCTATAAAAGAAGAGGCCGTCGCATTAAACACCTATGGTTTTGGCAAGCCAAACCCGGTGCCCATTCTGGCGGAGAACCCAAAAATATTTCCCTATTTCAAGTTCGAGGAATACCAACATAAAAGCCAAAAAAAGAATTGGAAGGTAATTACCTTGGAAAATGATTTTATTAAGGTGATGGTGCTTCCCGAAATTGGGGGCAAGGTCTGGGGTGCCATCGAAAAAAGTACTGGGGAGGAATTTCTATACAAGAACGAAGTTATCAAATTTAGGAATATCGCCATGAGGGGACCATGGACCTCAGGCGGGATAGAATTCAATTTTGGAATCATCGGTCACCATCCTTCCACCGCAAGTCCCGTCGATTATACTACCCGCACCAATGTTGATGGCAGCGTGAGCTGTTTCGTAGGGAGTGTAGACCTACCCTCAAATACCTATTGGCGGGTAGAGATACGACTAGAAAAAGATAAAGCCTATTTTGAAACCAATGCCTCATGGTACAACGCCTCGTCCCTCACCGAATCTTATTATAATTGGATGACCGCAGCAGCGGTCGCTACCTATGATCTTGAGTTTTT
>JBBKWR010000354.1:0-2628 GCA_037969055.1 Flavobacteriaceae bacterium
GGATGCCATCGCAACCTATCCGATTAAAGTGACAGATGGCTTTGTGTATGTGGGCTTTTCTGAATAGCTTTGAGCTAAACCCAATGCCCGATGGCAACATCCGATAAATTGCGTGAATCTTTTCAACGTTTTGATCAGGCTAACCGACAAGATCCCCATAAGGAAGATTATCAGGGACATACATACCCGAAGGAATTGTTGTATGCGATTCGAATGACGGAAAAGCTCGCTAAGTTTGCGCCCGATGCCTCAGACGCGCTCAAATTAACAGCACGGTGCCAGCATATTTGCAGGTGGAAAATTCCCAGGGAATCTTTTGAAATGAATCGGGAAGGATATTTGCGATGGCGACAGGAACTAAAGAAGTTTCATGCGCAAAAAGCCGCTTCCATTTTACGGGAAGTAGGCTATGATGAAGAGATGATTGCCAAGGTTTCCTTCCTATTGGAAAAGAAACAGTTGAAGAAAAACGAAGACACCCAGACCTTGGAAGACGTTATCTGTCTGGTTTTTCTGGAACATTACTTTGAACCATTCTCCCATGAACATCCCGAGGATAAGATAATCGACATCCTTCAAAAAACATGGCGAAAAATGTCCAAAAAGGCCCAAGAAGCAGCTTTAAAGCTACCACTTTCCAATCATAGCCGTGAATTGGTTTCCAGGGCAATCAAGAGTTGATGGCTTTCCTTTAGCAATCCGAACAAAAAATCCAATGCCCAAAAGCATACACAACGAACCCCTCGATACAGCGACCTTTAGAAGGATACGCAAGTGGTATTTGTTGGCCTTGGCAGGTATTGCACTTACCATCATCATCGCGCAAATTCTCATCCAGACGCATTTGAATTCCCAATTAGACGATTCACGCGTCATCAATGTAGCCGGTAGGCAACGTGCATACAGTCAAAAATTGGTCAAAGAGGTCTTATTACTGAAGAATGCGACTGTCGAAAACAAAAAACCGGAGATCCTAACGGAAATTCAGCAAACACTCTTGATTTGGAAGGCATCACACCACGGACTACAGTTCGGGAATCAAACTTTGCACCTTCCCGTGGAAGACGATGCGGCAATATTGGCGCTGTTTAAAAAAATAGAACCGCACTATACTTCAATGGTGCAGGCTGTGGAAAATATTGTACAATCGGTTACCAGTTTTTCAGTGGATAAGGTGGATGACAAGGATATTTCCATTTTACTGGCTAACGAACGTACTTTTTTGCAATTGATGGACACGATTGTTAACGAATACGATATGCGAAGTAAAGAACAACTGCAAAACCTGCAACATAAGGAATATTTGTTATTGGCGTTTTCCCTCATGATTTTATTGCTTGAAATGTTGTTCATTTTTAGACCGCTTTCCATTCAGATCCGAAAGACGATTACTAATTTGATCCAGAGCCAATTGAAATCCGATATTGACGCCAAAGAATTACAAAAGCTATTTTTTGAAAAGGAAAAATCACTTAAAGAATTACAGGAGCTAAATTTTGTGATCGATAACGCAGCACTTTTCGCAAGTGCCCGGAGTGATGGTAGTGTTGTTTTTATAAGTAAAAAATTCCTGGGATTACTTGGCTATACCGAAAATGAAATAAACAAACCCTTATCCGAAATGTTGACCACCGACGAGGGGCAACAAGAATATTTGAAGGAGGTGCTAAAAGGAAATCGCAAGAATGTTATCCGCACGGAAGAAATCAAGATAACCAACAAATCCGGGAATGACTTCTGGTTGGACATGTCGATCGTACCCATGCACCAATCAAGCCGACAGCAAAGCATTTTGATATTATGTTCGGATATTACAGAGCGCAAGAAAAATCTGTTGAAAGTTGAGCAATTGACGCAACAGAATTTCGAGGAACGCATGCTGCAAAAAAAATTACAGGCCAGTCAGATCGTTGAGGGTCAGGAAGAGGAACGCAAACGCATCGCTAAGGACATACATGACGGAATCGGACAGATGCTGACCGCCTTGAAATTCAATATCGAATCGATCAATATTGAGGACACTGCAAAAACTGTTGAAAAAATAGCCTATTTAAAAACCTTGGCGGCCGACTTGATAAAAGGAGTGCGCACGGCCACATTCAACCTTACACCCCCTGAATTAAGTGATCATGGTATTTTTCCCGCACTTCAAAAAATGACGGTAGAATTATCCAAATTAACAGGAAAAACGATTCTTTTCGACAACAAGACAGAGGAGAACATTCGTTTTGATTCTTTGGCAGAGACCAATATTTATAGGGTCACGCAAGAAGCTGTCAATAATGCTATCAAATATTCCCAAGCCAATTACATTTTGGTAACAATGAATTTTAAGGACGATATCTTAAGTGTGGTAATTGATGATGACGGAAAAGGTTTTGATGATGCAATTTTAGGAAAAGAACCACAAAATAATAGCGAGGGGGGTATGGGCCTATTTTTTATGAAAGAACGAATCAGTTATATCAACGGACGTCTTTTTATCAATTCGGTTCCTGGAAAAGGTACCCGGGTAACCATCAATTACAAAACAAACGAAATAGTGCCGTCACATGGAACGTAACGAGTTGTATCCCATTTTTTTAAAAGTATCGCAACTGAACATATTGATTGTTGGCGGTGGCAATG
>JBBKWR010000355.1:0-8166 GCA_037969055.1 Flavobacteriaceae bacterium
AAAATTTTCCTAACTAAACCAAAACTTTAAATGAAGAATGCATCAGCGAGACAAATGTGGGGCGATTATTTAGATGCCCATTTGGAAGATGCCTTTGTGGAGGCGCCGAAAGTGATTCATTTCCGCACCAACGAAAATGACGCGAACCAAAGCGCCAAACTGGTTAAACAAGGAGCCATTACTGCCACTTCCTATGCTTTATTGGGTCTTCAATACAGAAAAGAACCTATTCCAAGAATAGGTGATTTCATGGTCATTACCGATTGGGCAGGTAGGGCACAGTGCATCGTTCGGACCACTTCGATACAATATAAACCCTTTTTCAATATCGATGGGGATTTCGTCCGAAAGGAAGCCAACAGCAACAACCTAGCAGATTGGAAAAAGTCCCGATGGGAGGAATACACACAAGAACTCGAACCCTTTGAAAGGGTGCCGAGGGACAGCATGATCGTGGTGTGTCAGGAGTTTGAGAAGGTTTTTGAATGATGGTGCCCGGATTTGGATTCAAAATCATTTCCAACCCCATATATATAGATGTTAACTGGCGTCTAACCTAAAATAGATCTTAACCTTAAATCAGAGGCGCCCAATCTTGCCTCAATCAATTTCACATATACACTGTAAACAGTAAATTTATAGTGTTCCTTTAGACTATTTAGAACTACATATGTTTTAAGTTGATTATATTGTTACTTCCAAAATAGATGCTCATATAAATTTGATTTCCAACGTTATGCAAAATAAAATATTCTTCCCCTTCCTAATTATCTGGTCATGCTTTTTTACATGGGATGCAAAGGCCCAAGCCGAGAAATGGGAAAATCCCGAATGGGAGAACCCCGAAATATTTCAGATCAATAGGGAAGCGCCCACGGCATCGTTCTATAGATATCAGGATGCCGAAACCGCCCTTAGAAACGATAGTTGGCAAAATTCCCCACTTTATCAATCTTTAAATGGCCAGTGGAATTTTAAGTACACTGAAAACGTGATGGAACGGCCAACCAAGTTTTTCGGTACAGATACCGATACCAGCGATTGGGATACAATCGATGTGCCCTCTAATTGGGAACTGAAAGGCCATGGCATGCCCATTTATACGAATATCGTATACCCTTTTCCAAAAAATCCCCCCTATATTCCTCATGAATCAAATCCTGTTGGGAGCTATAAGAGATCGTTCGAAATTTCAGACAACTGGAAAAACAAAGATGTTTTTCTGCATTTCGAAGGTGTAAGTGGGGCCATGTATGTTTGGGTAAATGGACAAAAAATAGGTTACAGTGAAGGCAGCAAGACACCGGCCGAATTCAACATAACCCAATACCTACGAAGCGGGAAGAATACCTTGGCAGTACAAGTATTGCGCTGGTCGGATGCCAGTTATATGGAAGACCAGGATTTTTGGCGGTTGAGCGGAATCGATCGTGATGTATATCTCTATGCCGCCAACAAAACCACTATAAAAGATTACAGAGCCATCGCCGATCTTGGGGATGATTATACCGCTGGAAAACTTTCATTAAGTTTTCAAATATACAATGGCCTTAAAAAAAGCAAAGGTTCCATTGAGGTAAGATTAATGGAGGGAAACAATGAGGTCTACACCGAAACCAAAAAGGTTGAATTACAAACTGGTCGAACTACTATAAATTTTGAAAAAGTCTTGCCAAATATTAAATCTTGGAATGCCGAAAAACCCAATCTGTACACTTTGCTTTTTATCCTTAAGGACAAAAAGGGCGACCTGACGGAAGCCATAAGTTCCAAAATCGGATTTCGCAAAATCGAAATAAAGAACAACCAATTTTTGGTCAATGGCAAACCTGTGCTAATTAAAGGCGCCAACTTGCATGATCATGATGAAAGGACAGGCCATGTCATTAGCGAAGAAGTGACATTTAAAGATTTGGAAGTCATGAAGCAGCATAACCTCAATGCGATTCGCTGTAGCCATTATCCCAAGAACCCATTTTTTTATAGAATGTGTGATCAATATGGTTTTTATGTAGTAGATGAGGCAAATATTGAGACCCACGGTATGGGCACGACGAACCAAGGTCTTGATGACAATGAGAAAGCCAAAGAAATTCATCCTGCATATCGACCTGAATGGAAGGCCATGCACTTAGACCGAACAGAAAGAATGTTTGAACGTGATAAAAATTTTACCTCGATAATTACTTGGTCATTGGGTAACGAGGCGGGTAATGGTGAAAATTTTATGGCCACATACGAATGGCTCAAATCACATGACAGTAAACGCCCAGTGCAATATGAAGGGGCTACAAATTATACGAATACAGATATCCAGGCGCCAATGTATGCCACGATTGAAACCATGATCGATTATGCTGAAAACGACCCGAAACGCCCTTTTATCCAGTGCGAATACGCGCATGCAATGGGAAACAGCGTAGGGAATTTACAAGATTATTGGGATGTTATTGAAAAGTATGAGGTGCTCCAGGGCGGCTTTATATGGGATTGGGTAGATCAAGGCCTTAAGACCAAAAACAAGGATGGGGTGCCTTTTTACGCTTTTGGGGGCGATTTTGGGGCACAAGCACTTCAGAACGACAATAATTTCTGCTTGAACGGCCTGGTAAATCCAGATCGTTCGGCACATCCATCTTTATATGAGGTAAAAAAGGTATATCAATATGTAAAATTCAGATCTGAAGATCCGGCATCTGGAAAAATTACCATTACGAATAAATATGATTTTACCAACCTTTCGGAATATGATTTCTCTTGGAAATTGATGCAAAATGGAATTGAGGTTGCCGATGGAACCATTCCAGATATTGCCATTGCGCCCTATGAGTCCCAAACGGTTCAGTTGCATTTGCCCGAGTTTACCGATGCAAAAACCGAATACTTTTTGGACCTATATGCCACCTCAAATAAGGAGGCCCCATTGGTGCCCAAGGGTCATGTAGTCGCATATGAACAATTTCAATTAACTGACTTCCTTCCCGATAGTTTCACGATGGATACCCAAGGATTATCCGTTACGAAAAAAGGCGGTTCCATGAAAGTGGCGGGAACAGGTTTCGAGGTAGAATTCAATAGTACGAGCGGTGCTTTGACCACTTTGGATTATGGGAATGGTAATATTATTTTAAAAGGTATGAGTGTCAATTTCTGGCGTGCACCAACCGATAACGATTTCGGATATTTTATGCCCAAGCGGTTGAAAAAATGGAAAGAAGCTACCGAAACACAGAACTTGATCAGTTTACAACTGGTCTCAGACGATGGAGGGATGAACATCGATGCAGTAAAGCTGACCGGCAATCCTTTTAAGGTAAAAAGCGATTTAAAAATTATTGCGACCTATGCAATGCCATCGGTCGAAGGACAGGTCTCGGTTACTTATGCCATCAATAGTAAAGGGGAGCTTCTTGTGAGTAATCAATTGGCGAATATAAATGAATCCCTACCTATTTTGCCGCGATTTGGCAGTAATTTTGTGATTACTAAATCGTACAATAATGTGACTTGGTACGGAAGGGGGCCACATGAAAATTATCAAGATAGAAAAACATCTGCATTGGTTGGCACCTATCATGCGAAGGTTGAAGATCTATATTTTGAATATATCCGTCCACAAGAAAACGGATACCGAACAGATGTTCGGACCCTTTCTTTTACCAATGCCAACGGTAAAGGAATAATGATAACCGCTCCACAAACTTTTGGATTCAGTGCGCACCATCAATACAATTCAGATTTTGATGAAGGGGTTAATAAACAACAGCGCCACACCTTTGATGTTCCGACACGTGATTTGATCAACATCAATATCGATCAGCGTCAAATGGGCGTTGGAGGAGATAATAGTTGGGGATTGATGCCCCATAAGCAATACCAGATTCCGGCTGGGAATTTATCTTTTAGCTATATGATCAGGCCAATAAGGTAATAGATGCATAAAATAATAAAGACCCCGAAAGATCACAAATCCCCGGGCTCTCAATTCAACAAATTAGTTCATTTTTATTTTTCCAAAGCGACCCAGACATTGCCTCCTTTATGTGATTCAACGGTAGCTTCGATAAAGTTCATCCCACGAACGCCGTCGATCATGGTTGGAAATTCCCCATCATTATACTTATTGCCACGAATGGCGCGGGCGGCCCCGAGGTAGATATTCGCCATCGAATCGAAAATGCCTTCTGGATGCCCTGCGGGCAATTTGGTGCCATCCAAAGACAGCTTACTGTTATAGGCATGGCCCGGTTTATAGATTTGGGTGGGTTTTGTGTCGCTCATGAGGTACAACAAGTTGGGATTTTCCTGTTCCCATCTAAATGCCCCTTTTTCGCCATAGATCGCAATGGCCAACCCATTTTCCTCGCCTGTCGCCACTTGGCTGCTACGGATGACCCCTTTTACATGCTCCCCCATACGGATGAGTACCGTTCCATCGACATCCATTTTGTTATCCTTATAGAGATAATTGAAATCGCTCAAAATAGATTTTACCTGCAGGCCGGTGGTATATTCGACCAGGTTGAAAGCGTGCACCCCTATATCTCCGATACAGGAACTGATTCCAGCTTTTTTGGGGTCCAAGCGCCATACGGTCGATCTTTTTTTCTTATCGTGAATAATGGTATTGATCCATCCTTGATAATATCTTGCGTCTACCTTATGTATTTTGCCCAAAGCGCCCGCCTTGATCATCTCGCGCATCTGCCGGACCATGGGGTAACCAGTATAGGTATGGGTCAGGGCGAAAACAGTCCCTGCTTTTTTATGCGCCTTTTGCAATATTTTGGCCTCTGCCAAACTAGTGGTCATCGGCTTTTCACAGATGACATGAAACCCATTTTCCAAAAGCTTTAGCGCCATGGGGAAATGCAAAAAATTGGGCGTAAGTATCGAACATACTTGAATGCGCTGGTTGGCGGGAAGTTTCATTTCCGCTTCGATGAAGGTGTCGAAATCCTTATAAATGCGGTCGGTCGGAACGTCAATTTCTTTTGCAAAGTCCATATTGGCTTTGAAATCGGGATTAAAAACTGCTCCGGTAATCTGGTAATTATCATTAATGTGGGAAGCGACCCTGTGCAGTACTCCTATAAGGGAGTCGCCACCCCCGCCCAGTATACCTAATCTAATTTTTTTCGGCATGTATTTTATTTAAAGAGTTTAAGAAATATTGAAGGTCAATTTATACAAAATATCTAAGACTTATAGGCAATTTTCTCATTTTTGAACAAAAGGGCGAACAATAGGAATATAAGAATTGAAAATGCCGCCGGATATCCCCAAATGAGCTTCCAGTCGTGTCCGCCAGTCGCTAATAGATAGCTATTGGCAATTCTTCCGGCAAACCAAAACCCTATCAGCATCCCAATACCATAAGTGGCTAGGGTAATCAAACCTTGGGCCGCACTTTTATAGGTAGGGCCTGCCTTACTGTCGGTATATATTTGTCCGGAGACGAAGAAAAAATCATAGCATATTCCGTGCAGGGCGATACCGGCGAGCAATAGGAAATTGAGTTCCCCAGCGTTTCCAAAAGCAAAAAATAAATAGCGTAGGCCCCAGGCCAGCATGGCGATCAGGATGGTGTTCTTAAAGCCAAACCTTTTAAAAAAGTAGGGCAACAACAGCATGAACAAAATTTCTGAAATCTGTCCGATCGTCATTTTTCCGGCTGGGTTATTGACGCCGACTTCCCCTAAAAACTGACCGGCCTGTTGGTAATAGAAGGCCAATGGGATGCAGATCAGCACAGAGGCGAGAAAAAATATTAAAAAATTTCTATCTTTTAATAGGGCCAAGGCTTCCAATCCCAACATTTCAGAAAGCGATATTTTTTTCGAACGATCAACCCGGGGAGGGGTTTTGGGCAGGGTAAAGCTAAAAATACCAAGTACGGCCGATGCGATGGCCGATAATAAAAAGGTGTTTCTCAGAACACCTTCGGATATCCCTTGCTGTGAGTCCCAGCTAAAATAACTGATCAGTAGTCCGGCGACGATCCATCCTGCCGTTCCGAATACCCGTACGAATGAAAATTCTTTTGCGGGATCTTTCATCTGATTGAACGAAACAGAGTTAACCAAGGCGAGCGTAGACATATACGCAATCATATAAGTTAATAGAAAGGGATAGAACATCGAAAAATCCGTAGCCTTATAGAGTAAGTACATTAAAACGGCACCCAATAGGTGTAAAACCCCTAAAATCCGCTCTGCGTTAAAGTAGCGATCGGCGATCAGCCCAATGAGGAAAGGGGCCAAGATAGCACCCCATGATTGCGTCGAATAGGCCATAGCAATTTCCGGATCACTCGAATTTAAGGTATTTGGGAGATAAATTCCCATGGTCACATACCAAGCGCCCCAGATAAAAAATTCCAAGAACATCATCACTGAAAGCTGGGTGCGTACCGTTTTGGTCATGGGGCTTTAGTTATCGCTTATAATGTATATAATCCAATGGGATGGGCTCAATACCAGCAGTCCTGAAATCAATTGCCATTTGGCCGCGGTGATGGGTCGAATGGTTCACAATATGGAAGAGGATGTCCCTCAAGGTATTGGTGAATAACCTGGCCTCACTATTTTCATAATCGATCCTTTTGTCAAAATCCCCTACATCGGTGTTGGTAATGATCTCGAACGATGCCCGCTGGTTCTCATAATGGATATCTGTCCATTTTTTGGGCTCGTGTATTTGGAACACCCCATACTCTGGAAGTTTTCCGATTGCTCGGGCATTCCAGATATGGTGGGCGTTAAGGATATGGCTAAAGCGTTCTATGCTTTTTTCAGGAACTACCTCCAAGGTGCTACAGGCCTCGATCAATTTTTTATTACAATAGAAGTTGTAATCGAAGAGTTGGTTTAAAAAAACTTTCACGAATTTTTAGGTATTTGTTGGTTGACTAACTTAATTCTTTGGCCGCTCTGAGCATAAGGTCCCTTGTAGCTATGATTCCCGCTTCCTCGCCCATTTCGCTTCCTTCATACTCTACTCCGATAAAGCCAGTATATCCGGCATCTTTAACGATTTGGAGCATTTTAGTGTAGTCAATATCGGTTTCATTGCCTGCCGCATCAAAATCATGGGATTTTGCACTCACCGCTTTGGCGGAGGGCATCATTTCGGCCACTCCTTTATATTTATCATACATGGTTTCGCAACCCGAACCCTCTTTGGTCGGCTTGATACAGAAATTCCCGAAATCTGGTAAGGACCCACAATTTGGAAGATTTACCGTCTTCATGACATCGGCCAATTTAGCCCCATCGGAAGATAGCCCGCCATGGTTCTCCACAAGAATATTTATATTCTTATCTTTTGCGTAGGTAGCAAGTTTGGTCAAGGATTCTACCGAGTTGGCCTTCCAAATCACTGGATCTTCACTACCATACAGGTTCACCCGAATGGCATGGCACCCCATCGCAGCAGCGGCATCGACCCATTTGTAATGGTTTTCGACCGTTTGTTTTCGTTCTTTAGCATTATCCACAGACATACCCCCTTCCCCGTCTATCATGATCAATACATTTTGAACATCATACTTTTTAGCTTCGGCATTACAGCGATCCACAAAGGCCTTCATGGCTTCGGGCGAATATTTTTTTTCTTTAAGTTCCTTCACATAAAACTGGTTCACATATTCCAGGCCAGAAAACCCCCATTCTTTGGCCTTCTTCGCAAAATCATAAGGATCCATTTTACCCTCGAAAAGTGTTTTGTGGATTGACCATTGCGCCAATGATAGTTTGAAGAAGGGGACAGTCGCCTTCACTTCGGGAGCTTCCATTGCGGCCTCTTCGGGTTCGGTTTTTTTGTTTTGCTTACAAGCATAGGCGCCCATCAAGGTGAGTGCCAGACCAGCACGGGACCCGTTTTGAATAAAATTTCTTCGCTTCATCGTAATTTGATTTTATAAAAGTTGATCTTGTGGTTATTAACCTATTATTAGGGCATTAGCACCTATCTATCAATAGGTTATAAATATAATGGGGAGAATCTATTTGCCCTAGCCTCCGCAAAACTTTGGATGGATATTCCGAGAACCTTTATATCTTTATGGGCTCAGCGATTAAATGTAAAAAATTAAATTTATATTTTATAAATTTAGCAACTAAACAATTATTACATGAGCAAATTTTATTACAATGAAGAGCAAGA
>JBBKWR010000356.1:0-4705 GCA_037969055.1 Flavobacteriaceae bacterium
CAATATATGTCGCATGGGGGAAGGTATATACTGGTAGGTCTTTCCAAAGGGGAGCTTAGCTTTCAACATCCGGCCATCCATGCCAAGGAAACTACTTTGATGTGCAGCAGAAATGCCACCTTGGAGGATTTTGAAAAAGTTATCGAAATATTGGAATCAGGCGCATTCCCAATCGAATCTTTTGTGACCCATACCATACCCTTTACCCAAATGATCGACCATTTTGAAAGTTGGCTCGACCCGGATATGGGCGTGATAAAGGCCATGGTAGAATTCTGACCTTGGTAGCAAATGTATTATCTTTAGGAATAACAGATCAATAGAATTTTATGTCAAAACTTTTTTTGCAGATACATCCAAAAGATAACGTTTTGGCAGCGCTCAAGGATCTTCCGGAAGGAACTACTATCGCCCATAACGGGACCAGTTTTACATTGGCAAAAGAAACCCGAGCCAAACACAAATTTACAACTGCCCCAATGGTACTTGGTGATGAAATCATCATGTATGGCACTTTAGTGGGCAAAGCAACCAAACCCATAGCTCAAGGCGAGCCCATTACTACCGAAAATGTGGTACATGCTTCTTCCGAGTATGCAGTAGGTACAGCAAAAGCTTCTTGGACCCCTCCTGATGTAAACCGATGGAAAAATCATACTTTTAAGGGGTACCACAGGGCTGATGGCAGTGTGGGAACGGCAAACCATTGGTTGGTCATCCCCATGGTATTTTGTGAAAACAGAAATGTGGAAGTTTTGAAGTCGGCCCTCCTTGAATCTTTAGGTTACCATACAACGACCGATTTTGTGGTGGATACGGAAACCTTGGTAAAACAATATAAAAACGGTGCCACAGCGGCTGAAATATTGGACTCCCAAATAATTCGAACCCCCGAAGAAATCAAACAAAATAGGACCTTCCCCAACGTGGATGGTATAAAATTTCTTACCCATGAGGGAGGTTGTGGTGGTTTTCGATTGGACTCTGAAACCCTTTGCAATCTATTTGCCGGTTATATTACCAACCCCAACGTTGCGGGTGCTACCATCTTGAGCTTGGGATGCCAAAACGCCGAAGTGAAGAACTTGGAGGAAGGTATCAAAAAACGAGATCCACATTTCTCAAAACCCCTATTCATTTTAGAACAGCAAAAAAGCAAAAGCGAACGCCATTTTATTGAGGAGGCCGTAAAAAAAACCTTTTTGGGCCTAATTGAAGCCAATAAGGTTACCCGAAAACCAGCTCCCTTAAGTGAATTGGTATTGGGATTGGAATGTGGCGGCTCCGATGGATTTTCAGGAATCTCTGCCAATCCGGCCCTAGGGCATGCATCGGATTTACTGGTAGCCTTGGGTGGCACCACCATGTTATCGGAATTTCCAGAATTGAACGGGGTGGAACAGGAATTGATCAACCGTTGTGCTTCAAAAACATCAGCTGAAAAATTTTCCCAATTGATGGACAACTACTCGGCACGTGCCGTGGCCCTTGGCTCTGCATTTGCCAATAATCCCTCTCCCGGAAATATCAAAGACGGACTTATAACCGACGCCATAAAATCGGCCGGGGCCGCAAAAAAAGGAGGTACGTCATTGGTAACCGATGTATTGGATTATACCGAAAAGTCTACCAAAAAAGGATTGAACCTTTTGTGTACCCCTGGTAACGATGTGGAAAGCACCACAGGCCTTGCAGGATCGGGCTGTAACCTCATCTGTTTCACTACCGGTCTGGGTACCCCGACTGGAAACCCGATCGCACCGGTCATCAAAATGTCAAGTAATAATACGCTGTCTGAGCGCATGAAGGATATAATTGATTTTAATACCGGTACCATAATAACTGGAGAAGACACAATTGAAACCAAAGGCGAGGAACTGTTGGCGTATATAATTCAAGTGGCGAGTGGCGAGATTACTCCAGCGGCGGTCAGGTTGGCCCAAGACGACTTTATTCCTTGGAAAAGAGGAATTTCACTATAAAATGCAAAGATTAAATAGAATAAATACCAACAGAACCAACGCATTACCTTTAAAAGTAATGCAATTCGGTGGCGGCAATTTTTTGCGTGCTTTTGTCGATTGGATGTTGCAGGTCCTGAATGAAGAAACAGGTTTTAACGGTGGAATTGTCATTATCAAACCAACCGAGCGAGGAGATTATGCAGGCCTAAAACTTCAAGATGGACTCTTTACGGTGGTGTTGGATGGTATTCGGAACGGGGAGCTTGTGGCTAAGAAAATATTAATCGATTGTGTGCAGGAAATCATAAATCCATATACCGAATGGGAATCTTATTTAGGGTTGGCAAAAAATCCTGATCTCCGATTCGTAGTGTCGAATACAACCGAGGCTGGTATAAAATTTAGCAAAGAGGATTTGTTCGGACATCATCCGCCCAAAGAATTTCCCGCCAAACTAACGCACTGGCTCTACCATCGCTTTGAATATTTTAAGGGGAATGTAGCCAAAGGATGCATTTTCTTGCCCTGCGAATTGATTGAGCACAATGGGGATAGGTTAAGAGACAGCATCTTGCAATATGCAGACCATTGGGTTCTTGGTAAGGATTTTAAAACTTGGATCCATAGCGCCAATTATTTTTGCAGCACCTTGGTGGATCGTATCGTATCGGGCTATCCATCAGACCGGGGCCCAGATATTGAAAAGGAACTGGGTTACCAAGATCCGCTTTTAGTCGCTGGAGAATATTACCATAGTTGGGTTATAAAAGCACCTGCCTTGGTGCAGGACGAACTACCTTTTTCAAAAACCAAGTTGAACGTCACCTTCGTAGACGACCTTGTTCCTTACCGCGAAATGAAGGTCAGGATACTTAACGGGGCACATACGGCGATGGTACCTGTGGCCTATTTATGTGGGATACGATTTGTAAAAGAAGCCATGGAAAATGCCGTGGTTGCACAATTTGTGGAAGATCTATTACTTGAAGAAGCAGCAAAGACGTTGAATTTTCCAGAGGCCGAGAAACGACGATTTGTATCAGATGTCCTGGATAGGTTTCGCAATCCCTTATTAAAACATCAGCTTATCAGCATTTCCCTAAACAGTACGTCTAAATTTGTCGCCCGGTTGTTGCCCACTTTAAAAGACTATCAGCGTACCGAGGGCGAGCTTCCAAATCGGATCGTGTTTGCGCTTGCAGCCCTTATCATATTTTACAAAGGTGAATTTAACGGCGAAAAAATCGATTTAAAAGATGATCCAAATGTGCTTTCATTTTTCCATGTCAACTGGAAAGAAAGGGATGATGGGAAGTTGACCCCCCAAGATTTCACGAAAAAGATATTAGGGAACGCCTCCATTTGGTCGGAAGATCTCACCAAGATAGCGGGTATGGTCGAAAGTGTATCAAAAAATATTACACAAATAGAAAAATATGAAATTAAAGAGGCCATGTCCGCTTTGATCAAGGGAATTTCTTTAGCACAAAAATAGTTTCTTATGGTTATCGATTCGCATCAACATTTTTGGAAATATGAACCCCAAAAACATAGCTGGATAGCGGAGAACATGTCGGTGATCCGAAAGGATTTCTTGCCTGCAGATCTCAAAAAAGTCTATGAAGAAAATGGGATCGATGGCTGTGTGGCGGTCCAGGCGGATCAGACTTTGGCGGAGACCGATTTCCTCTTGGAGCTATCCCACCAGAACGACTTTATTAAAGGGATAGTAGGTTGGGTCGATTTTCGCAGTAACAGCATAGACGAGGTATTGGAGAAATACAGCCAATACACAAAAGTGAAGGGATTTAGGCATATCGTTCAAGGGGAGGCAGACCATAATTTCCTGCTACGGCCCAATTTTTTAAGGGGTATTTCCTATTTGGAAAAATATGAATACACCTATGACATTCTGGTCTTCCCCCACCAATTGGGCGCGACCTTGGAATTTGTAAAACAGTTTCCCCATCAGAAATTTGTGGTCGACCATATTGCCAAACCGTATATTAAAGATGGTTTTTATACCGGATGGGCAACCTTGATGAAAGAATTGGCTAAAGTGCCTAATGTACACTGCAAACTTTCGGGAATGATCACGGAAGCCGATTACAAAAAGTGGACCTCCCAACAGATTGTTCCTTATATGGAAGTGGTACTCAATGCCTTTGGTCCCGAACGATTGATGTTTGGTTCCGATTGGCCAGTTTGCTTGGTTGCTGGCAAGTACAGCCAAGTGTTGCATTTGGTGACCGATTTTATTGCCACCCTAAGTTCAAGTGAACAACAAGCCATAATGGGTGGCAACGCAATCTTATTTTATAATTTAAAATAAACTTGATGGATCTTTTTTTGAAGGATAAAGTTGTTCTCATTAGTGGTGGCGCAGGTAAGGAAGGTAGCATTGGCAAAACCCTCTTGCAGCGGTTGTCGGACGAAGGGGCGGTTCCCGTGGTCTTGGACAAGAGCGACCGCGGAATCGCCTATATTGAAGAGCTACAAAAAAAAGGCATTGATGCGCTTTTTTGTCAAATCGATGTGACTCGTCCCGAAGAAGTTAAAGCGGCATTGGAAACCGTTAGAAAAAAATATGGGGGACTTCATGCCGTGATCAACAATGTTGGGCTAAATGATGGGGTTGGACTGGATGCCTCCTATGAAGCATTTATGGACTCCTTAAAACTAAACCTTTCCAGTTATTTCTTAGTCGTGAAATATGCTTTGCCCCTTTTGAAAAAACACAA
>JBBKWR010000357.1:0-4071 GCA_037969055.1 Flavobacteriaceae bacterium
GTGAGCTTTAAAAAATTGTTCCTGGATTTTAGAAGGGCATTTTTGAGCCTTACTTTATTGATAATCGTTGTGGGAGGTATTGTTGCAGGAATTTTTACCGCCACCGAAGCCGCGGCCATCGCCGTGGTATATGCGATGCTTTTGGGTTTCGTGAACCGGGAGCTGAAGATCAGTGACTTCAGGCCCGTTCTTTTACGAAGTGCAAAGACCACTGCAATTGTCATGTTCCTGATAGCGACCTCCATGGCAATGTCTTGGTTGTTTTCCTTTGAAGGCATACCTCAGATGTTGACCTCGGCGCTAATGGATTCTGTAAGCAATCCCATCGTAATCTTTTTGATGATCAATATTATCCTGTTGATTGTCGGCACCTTTATGGATATGACCCCGGCCGTTTTAATATTTACCCCCATCTTTCTACCGGTGGCCATGGCGTTAGGTATGCACCCAGTACAATTTGGAATGGTTATCGTATTGAATTTGTGCATCGGTATCTGTACCCCTCCGGTGGGTACCTTGCTGTTTGTTGGGAGTGGGGTAGCACAGGTTCCAGTAACCAAGGTAATCAAACCCTTGTTGTCTTTATTGGCCGCAATGACCGTAGTCTTAATGTTTGTGACCTACTTCCCAGAACTTTCCCTATGGTTGCCGCGTGTTTTTGGATTGATCGACTAGGAACTTATAACATCCCTATATTCGATAAAAAAATCTTCTAACTGAGTCATATGGTCTGTTAAAAATACCATAGTCGCTTGCCAAGTATTTTTGTCATGTATCGAAACCGCATGTTTTTCCACAAATATTCTTGAAATTTCCTTTTGGTTTTCCAATAGATAAAAGTCTTCAAATTGTGCCGTTGGTAAATAGTCATTACGTAAAAACATTTTTAGGGAAACCAGTTTTTCCCAAATAGCGATATGTTGTTCTAGATCATTGTGTGCGACATCCATGGAAACCATCGCTTTATTTAAGTTAAAATGAAATTTGAGGGCCAGCCCTTTGATCTTGGTATCGTACAAAATCCAATGGCGTGGAAAAGACTTGCCAAAAGCGGTCCAAAATTCCTGTCGTAAACGCTTCGATTCTTCTTTGCTGTACATTATAGGGCATAGGCTATGGCGATTCCTAAAACAATTACGATTAGTTTTCTCAGATTGAATTTGTGGCCTTCAGAACTTTCGAAAAGGATTACCGTTGAAATGTGAAGAAATACGCCGATTACCATAGCGTTGATTACGGCCAAATAATTTGCGGCAAGGGTAAAATTAGCGGCAATATAATTTCCGGTCGGGGTCATCAACGAAAACAAAACAATAAAGAATATGGCCTTTGCCAGCTTCATTTTGGAATTAAGCAAAAAGATGCTCAAAATAATGGAAATTGGAATTTTATGAACCAGTATACCATAAATGATGGTAAAATTGCTTTCAATGGGAAATCCTTCCATTAAGGAATGGATCGATAAGCTAACGAACAACAACCAGGGAAAGCTGCTCTTTTCAAGATCCAGATGTACATGCCCATGTTCCGCACCTTTTGAGAAGAATTCCAAAAAAATCTGCAGGAGTATCCCCAACATGATAAAGAGTCCTACTGTCCTTGGATCAGCACCGGCATAAACCTGCGGGAACAGTTCAAAAAGGGTCAAGGCCAATAAAAATGCACCACTAAAAGCCAATAGTAATTTGAAATTCTCGTTGCTTTTTGGTTTAGCGACCCAAACAAATAGGAAACTGAGTATGACCGCGAGTATGGGGAGCAAGTAATTCATTAAAGCTTGCTAAGGTTTCTGCTTGTATATTGATACTTGACCATTAATGCTTTTGTTTTAGAAATAAGATTATTTACGGATTTAAAGATAATGGATATCCTTAGGATTAAAAAAATGTATTTTTGATCGAACCTTAACGTTCCACATGAATAAAAATTTTAAAATGGTGGCCAAGACCCTTTTCGGTTTCGAAGAGATATTGGCCAAAGAGTTGCGAAATCTTGGCGCTTCGAATGTTAGAGAGGGAGTACGCAATGTATCGTTCGAAGGGGATACGGGATTTTTGTATAAAGCTAACCTTTGTCTTCGTACCGCGATAAAAATCATAAAGCCCATCCATTCTTTTAAGGTTCGAAACGAAAACGAGCTTTATAAGAATATCTATGACATGGACTGGTCGGAATATATTTCCACCGACACCACCTTTGCAATAGATAGCACGGTCAGTTCTGACCAATTTACCCATTCCCTATATGTATCCCAGAAAACAAAAGACGCCATTGTAGATAAGTTTCGTGCCATGGATGGCAAAAGGCCCGACGTAGACGTTAAGTTTCCGGATTTTCGAATCAACATCCATATCCATGATCAACATTGTAATGTTTCCCTAGATAGTTCAGGACGCTCCCTACATCATAGGGGATACCGGACCGCGACCAATATTGCGCCAATTAATGAGGTATTGGCTGCAGGTCTCCTGATATTGAGTGGTTGGGAAGGACAATGTGATTTTATGGATCCGATGTGCGGCAGTGGTACTTTTTTAACAGAGGCCGTTATGATTGCGTGTAATATTCCAGCAAATATCAACCGCAAGGAATTTGCATTTGAAAAATGGGACGATTTCGATCAAGACCTTTTTGATAAGATCAAGGAGAGCTGTCTAAAAAAGGCACGGGAATTTCATTTTAAGATCATAGGCTATGACAAGGCACCATCAGCCGTTCGTAAGGCCCAGGACAATATCGAAAATGCCAACTTGACGGAATACGTCTCCATAGAACGCAAAAACTTCTTTGAAAGTGAGAAACCCGTTGAGGGCCACCTGCATATGGTATTCAATCCCCCCTACGGTGAAAGGCTAGATCTTGATATGGAAGAATTTTATGCTTCTATAGGCGACACTTTGAAAAAAGGTTATGCAGGTACCGACGCATGGTTGATCACTGCCAATTTGGAAGCCCTAAAATTTGTTGGGTTAAGGCCCTCAAGAAAAATTAAGGTTTTCAACAGCCAATTGGAATCAAGATTGGTGAAGTATGTCATGTACGAAGGCAGCAAAAAATCGAAATACAATACAGTATTGCCCGCATAATTAAAATAGGTCCGGTAAATCCAGTTCGCGCCTAATCTTCTGGTATTGGTTCTACAATTTTGGCAGCTTTCTTGACTTTTTTGTACAATGGAATCAAGTAGGTAAGCGAATAATTGTATCCCACCCCGAAACGGCTGCCATCCGTAACTTTGTTAAAGCCTGGTATAAATAAATTGGGAAACCTGTCGGTTGCTTTGTTGGTGATCAATATCCCCAAACGAACACTTCCCCCCAGATACAGATTATTTATAAGCTGCATTTTGATACCTACCACCCCTTCGATCCAGGAAGCAGTTCTTCCGCCCAATTCTTCCACAGCTGTTGAACCAGGTGGGAACGCGTCTGGATTCCAATACCGGTTTGAGGTATAATATTGATAGTTGTTGATAGTCTGGGTTAGACTGCTGAATCCATAACGGCCCCCAACGATAATCATATTTTGTTCTCCGTACCAATTGCCATAAGTGTTATAATCAACACCAACCTTAATGTAACTGCCCGAAGTGGTGAAGTTATATAAATCTTCCTGTTTAGTCTTTTTTTCGTTTCCAAGCTCCCCAGCAACATATAATTTTTGTGAGATCCTGTAATCCCCCACAAATTCAAGGCCGGTATAACCATCATTAAAAAAGGAGCTGATAGGCCTACTGAGGTCAATACCTACCCTTAATCCATAAGGTTGTTTGTACACCACCGTATCCTTTGGGTTCAAGTCAATGGTCTTGTCCTGGGAATACCCGGTCACGATAACTAAAAGAAAAAAAATGTTAGTGCAATATCTTGACATGGGCTGAACTCGAATTTTTTACGAGGGGATTAGCGATTCGTATTTCATTGACCCATGGATCAGTATCGGTGGCGGTATTACCCTGTAGGCCATCATAATTGACGATAAAACCACAGGCACGGGAAACAAATAATTCTTGGGTCTCGTAATTAAAAGTGATCACGTCCTCGTTGATTGTTTCGGTATTCCCTGCAGTAA
>JBBKWR010000358.1:0-4983 GCA_037969055.1 Flavobacteriaceae bacterium
AATCCCTACACAATCAATCTTCAAATAGGCACAGGTACGAACTACCGATCGAATGGCAGCATTCATCCCCGGAGAATCCCCGCCAGAGGTGAAAACTCCTATTTTTTTTATCGTTGAAGCCATCAAAAAAATTAAGCTGCAAAACTAGCAAACTTATTTCAATTAAAGAATTGTTAGTCCTTAATTTTGCTATTGTTTAGCTACTATCCCAGTCATGTAAGGCTTTTAGGCCCAATATCCCAAGCAGTGTGAAAATTCATTGAAACATCATTTCTGGAGTTCCGGACATATACCATGTCTATTGGCAAATGGCACGATGGCAGGAGAAAAACGAGGTATTGGGACTAAACATTTTGGAAAGTAGGCTATGCTCTAATCCTAGCCTAAATTGAAAATGCAACATTTTTTGTCTCAATTGTATTACTCTTATTTCAATCCTTTGGTCTTGGAATAGATGCGTATCAGACTGTCTTTACCCATTATTGCGGTCGGAGGTGGTTGGGGAGCTGTGGGTTCTTCTTCCGAATCCTCTTTTTTTCCCGCAATTTTTTGAAAAAGCTGTTTAAAACTATCAAAATCAACTTCATAGGATAGTCCCACCCCCTGCGTAGATCCGATACGTTCCGCTAAAAATTCTTGTATCTCGTTACTTTCCCGACTAAAAAATTTAGCACTAAGGGTGCCTTCATCGTTGAGCAATAATTGAATTTCAAAGTCCCCAGCGACTACTGTTTCACTGGCGGATCCGAACGGAACCCCTACCCTACCATTGAACAATACGCGATCACTGATCTTGGTGGACACGGTAACCCCAAGCCTGTTTTCAGTTTGAATATCGGCACTTCTATCATAAATACCTTGTTCCAAACTAATGCCAAAGTTTAATTTATCATTATTACTGCCAAGAACTTGGTTCAACATACCAGAGGCCGATTGCAACAAATTACCTGTCAATGCCTGTTGATTAAGTCCACTTTGATCGCTTACAAACGAACCTTGGGCCAGCAAGAAAATTGCGTTTTTTTCTTCAACGGTAGGATCCTGAAGTCGGTATTCCAATTCGGACTCCACAATGGAGTTTGCCCCGGGAAACTGGATGTCGAATTCGATATGCGGACTCTCCAATTCTTCGGTCAGTTTGATTACCACATTTGTGGGGATCCTTTTGCCAACACCTGCATTGTCCAAAAGCGGTGCGGGATTTGCGTTTAATGAATATACGGCCTCCATGTTAATCAGGGCGGCAAGGGGTTCGCCATCCCAGTTGATGGTGCCCCCCGGGTTCACCCTGAAGGTCTTATTGATAACGTTCCCAAACCGATAGTTGTATTCGCCAGTAACTACGACAAAATCGCCATACATGTTGAATTTCCCTTTGGTATTGATTTCCATAAGTAATATTCCCTCCCCAGTTCCTTTCAAGGTGCTTCCCGATTGGCTATCGGTAACGATCATAACCTCGGCATCAGGCGTTATTACCAGATCGAACCGCATTTCCAGGCCCTGAAAATCCTCAAGGGAGCGTCTTACCTCGAAGGAATCGATGGTGTTTTTATCCACAAAATTGATAAAGGAATAATCTCCCAGTGAGGCAATATCGCTAAGCGGAATCTTGAGGGAAGTACCCCTGGCGGTTTCCCCTTCCACATCAATATTTAGCGCCTTGGTCGGACCATATATTCGACCCGTACCATGTAAAAATCCCGTTCCATAGTATAGGATTTCTTCTTCGGCCGGTTTATTGAGTATGAGCAACCTGTCATTATGGGTATCCACACGAAGGTCCAGCGTCCAATCTTTAAAAAATTTATGGCTTATCGTGCCATCCAGTGTGGCTTTAGTATTTTCCAAAACATCGGTAATTGCGATCTTGTCAAAGTCAAAGGTTTGGTTCAATAGATTCACCCTGGAATTTGGCGCAAAACTGTAGTCGACATTAAGATATGGGATAGCAATACCTGCATTTTCGAGCGTAAGGATGCCACTAAATTCCGGATTGTCAATCTCGCCCTTTACTCTTGCATTTCCATTAAGATTTCCCCGTATATGGTCTATTACCCCTTCTCCCAAGGGACTAAAGGGCTCTAGGTCGAAATTCGTAAAGTTTACCAAAAGGTCGGCGGTCGGCTTTTCGCCTTTGTTATTAATATTACCAACGACCCCTAATTTTTCTAGGCCCTTATCGGTGATCTGGGTATTCACAACAAAATCTGTAAGATCTCTGTTCCCAACAATACCCAATGCTAAGTCCCCTAATCGGTAATTGTTTATGGAAAAGTCTGCAACGGTCAAATTTGAGGACGGTAGATAAATCCCATCCTTCTGCAATACGTTGAGCGTTCCATTGACTTCCCCTGTTAATTTTAGGCTATCGATGGCCGGGGTAATCTTGTCCAAGGACACAATCTTAAATTCCAACTGAAGGTCTTTATAAGTAGAATCGGCCAATTGCCCACGGAGTTTGATTTGCTCCTGCACACTGTTGTTCATTACAATTTCTTGTATGCTGATGCTATCCAATGTCCTATTGATAATAACTTTATTCTGATTGTTGCCATCCTTGTTTAAAACCCATTTATTGCCCTTAAAACTAATGTCTGAAGTCTTAAGGCCAATGACCGATTTATTTTCATGATTAAAGGTGTGGTAAAAGTTAAGGTTATAGTTATCGTTATAACCACTCCCACCTTTAAATTCCGCCCTAAAGAAGAGGGTGTCTTTTAAGGTAGTATTGATGACGCTAAAGTCCCTGACATCATAATAGGCGTTGGAGAGGTCACCCACAGAAACGTATGTATTGAACAAGGGATTCTTGTTGTCGACCTTCACATCGATATTATCGGCTTTGGTCCCGAAGGCCTCAATGCTGGGGGACTTAAATGTAAGTTTAAAGTCGCCCTCATCGGCGATAATGTTTCCCCGGATAAAGGTATTGGGGTCGAACTTAACTTCAGGGAAAAATACATCCACGATCTTGCTGTATATCTTAAAATTAAAGGCAAGCGTCTGCCCGCTGGATATGTTGAACGGTCGATAGTTGGTATATACGGTACCCAATGAATTCTGTACCAATTTCCCTAATTCGTTTACCTTAAAATTTCCCCTTAAATATCCGGTAATGATATCTGGCGAATTGATGTCGATTACCCTGGTCGTATCATTTTCAAAACTTGACGAGATTTTGAAATCATCGAAATAATAGGTGTCGTTCTTGTTCTGAAAATTGGTTTTTGTGAATTTTATGTCGCCCACCAAATTATCTAAGGTATTCCCTGAGACATCCATGGTAACGTTCCCTTTGAAAATGGACACGCTATCTTTGATAAAATTTAATTTTTTAAGATCTGCGTATGCTACCGACGCGATAAAATTGAAATTGTTGCGTTCCGTACTAAAATCGGCAAGTCCCTTAAAATCAAATATAAAATTCTCATCGTTGCTCACCAATGTTCCGTCGAACAATTGCTCCTTGATGACGCCCGAAACCTTCATATTTTTATATTCATACCTATTGAATTGAATGCTATAGATATCCCCGATCACCTCGGTATTTAAATTTTTCTGTACAAAGCCTTTTCCTTCTACGTTAAAATCCAATGTGGTTTTCCCCAAGCTTTTATTTTCGGCAAACTCGCCCAAATCAAAATCGATCAAGGAAACAAAGCCTTTGTACGCTGCGTTGTCAATGTCATTGAAATTTGAAAGATCTAAATCCACATAACTGCTACCGATTACCGTGTTGATGTTCACCTTGGCCTTTATCGCAGTCTCCGAAATATCTGCGTCCCCCCTTATGGTAAATTGGCCCAATTTTTTAAAGGAAGAAGGAAGCGATTTACCTAAAATATTGGGCATTAAGGCATTTAATTGATAGTAGCTCGAGGTAACATTCTTCATGTTGGCCTGTAGCAGAAAAGTTTCATTTTTGCTGAAAAGGTTCTTAAAATTAAAATCCCCCCTTATACCCGTATTATCAGATTGCAGAAAAAGGTCTTCCAGTTCCAAATCGTTCAACACTCCTTTGACACTCGATGAAAACCCGACCAGCCTACCTTCCCCGAACTGATCATAAAGCTTATTGATCTCATCGAAGGCAACAGTAGATTCAATAAATTCGGCCTCAACATTTACCTTATTTAAAAAATCCGCAAAATCTTTGCGCTCATAATTGAAAACTAGATTTCCTTTTATATGCGATCCAGGGGTTCTAATCCCTAGGGAATCGAAACGCATTTGCTGTTTTGTGTATTTAAAGTTGGTTTTTAGCTCGTTCACAGTTATTCCTTTACCGCTATCGAAGGACATTGCTTCAATGCCGGTAGTCACTTCCGGACCTATGATTTGAAAGTCGGAAGCAGAAATGCCCAATTTCTTAAAATTCAGTACTTCTGGCCGCTCTAAATTTTCATCGATCAACTTAAAATAACTGTTCTTTACGGTTATTTGCGAAGACGAAAAAAAGAATGGTGGTGTACCAGGTTTTCGGGGTTTACGATCATCCAATTTATCGATAAAAATTTCCAGATTACTGCTTGTTGAGTCCTTGTAGGTCTTTAATTTGAAATCCAGCCCATCTACGTCTATGTCGCCAAACTCCAACCTACCACGCACAAGGTTGCGAACGCTCAAGATCGAAGTTGATAGATGTTTTACAAAGAAGAGGGTATCCTGTTGATAGTCTTGGACAAAAACACCTTCGAGTGAAGTGTCCCAAGAAATCAAGGAGATGCGCAGCCTGTCTATATTAATGTGGGTGCCAAAATCTTTGTTAATTGTTTGGGTAACGTATTGTGCCAAACTCGTTTGAACAATGGGCAATGAAAGTACCAAGGTCCCTAATACACCTAGGAGCAAGAACACCAATAGCGTTCTGATCAGTATTTTTTTTAATTTTTTGATAGGACCTTTATATTTTACCTTTGCACATCCAATTATTATTCCAAACCTTGTGGAAAACGACACTATTTATATTCTTGCCATAGA
>JBBKWR010000359.1:0-2844 GCA_037969055.1 Flavobacteriaceae bacterium
CGCCTTCTTCTTTGGGGCATACCATAGTCCGCTGCGTTGATAACGCGCCATTCCACCGCATAACCCAAGGCCTCCAAACTTTTTAAAATAATTGCAAAATCCCGCCCGCGCTGGGAAGATGGCGATTGTAGCAAACGATCCACGTTTTCCAAGAGCAGATAGCCAGGCCGACTTTTCTTTTCTGAAAGTATACGATGGATCGACCACCAAAGCACTCCTTTTTTACCGATTAGCCCCTTTGAATTCTGTAGCGAGGTAGCCACCGAATAATCCTGACATGGAAAACCACCCACCAACAGGTCGGCATCGGGAATTTCTGCGGTAGGCACCTCTGCAATGTCCTTATTGCTGTGGTTTTGTTTGCCAAACCGGGCCTCATAGACCATGGAGGCATGCTGCTTTTTAGTGGAGGGCTCCCATTGGTTGCTCCAGACCACTTCATAAGCCCCTGTATTTTCCAACCCCAAACGGAAACCACCGACCCCTGCAAAAAGTTCAACAACCTTTAATTTTTCCATTGGCGGCTAAATTAATTAAAATCTAAATACTTGTCATCGGACAACGACCCTTCCCTTTCAACCTGAAATTGGCTTTTTTTGTGAGTATCGAGATGGCCAACATTTCAACCAACCTGTAAATTAATATGTAATTTTACCAAAAACAGGCTCAATATGGATTGCAAACAGACTTGCCCTTTCTTTCTTTTTATAGGTATGTTAATGGTTTCCTGTACCGGGAAAAACAAGAATGAGATTGTAGCAATGCCCTTACAAGAACAGATAACAGCCATTAAAACGCAATTCGCTCCGGACAGACGCGTCGCACTTTTTGACATCAGCGCCACAAAAAATAACGATAAGTATATTTTAAATGGAGAAAGTGACATGGCCGAAGCCGTGATCGCCCTAAAAGACCGATTAACGCTGGAAAAAATAGATTTTGTGGACAGCATAAAAGTATTGCCCGCATCAGCACTGTACGGAAAATCCTTGGGCTTGGTGACGATTTCAGTCGCCAATTTGCGCAGCAAACCAGCACATTCTGCTGAGTTGGCCACCCAAGCTACTTTGGGCACCCCTATCAAAATATTAAAAAATGAGGGGGATTGGTCCCTCATCCAGACCCCTGATAAATACTTATCATGGGTAGATGCCGGTGGCATCATACCCCTTAACGTTAGTGAAATGGCACTATGGAAGGTGGCACCTAAAGTCATTTATACAGCAATCTATGGACAATCTTATTCCCAACCCAAGCTAAGTTCCCAAGTTGTTTCTGATATTGTTGCAGGGGCGGTTATGGAACGGATTGGGGAGCAAAAGAACTTTTTTGAAGTTAAGTTTCCCGATGGGCGACACGCTTTTTTATTGAAGTCGGAAGCCAAGGACTTTGATGGCTGGCTGAAAACGTTGCAACCTTCCGAAGTAGCATTGGTGGAAACCGCCAAAACCTTGATGGGACTTCCTTACCTATGGGGCGGAACCTCTACAAAAGGGGTGGATTGTAGTGGTTATACCAAGACCATTTTTTTTCTAAATGGGATGGTCATCCCAAGAGATGCCTCACAACAAGTAAAAACAGGTAAACCAATAGATTCGACCCAACATTTCGACAATTTAAGAAAGGGGGATCTTCTTTTCTTTGGTCGGAAAGCAACCGATTCCACCACAGAAAAAGTGGTACACGTCGGTATGTGGATCGGGAACAATGAGTTCATTCATTCTTCAGGGCGGGTACGCGTGGGAAGCCTAGATCCAAAAGCCGATAATTTTGACGCCTACAACCTCGGACGGTACCTACGAACCAAGCGATTATTAAAAGAAGCGGACAACGGGTTGCTTGATCTCGCAAAGACCACGATTTTTAAGGACTGATGGCCTTGGGGTTTTAAGAGGAGGTTTGGGAGCCAGCCCGACCAAAAACAAGATCCAAATGCTGCGCATCGGGCCTTCTTTTCTTGCTTAGCAAACTTACCACTATGTAGGTGAGCATTGAGATGATAAAGGCCGGGATCACTTCATGGACATCCTTTAGTCCATCAAATTCGAACCGGAACGCAAAGCGCCAGACCACGTTCACCAGCATACCCATGGCCATAGAGGCCATGGCACCCATATCCGTACCCCATTTGAGGTAGAGTCCCCCAAAAATAGCTGGAAAAAAACTTGCCGCAAAAACGGCTCCAGCAAAGGCGGTAAGTTCAACAATACCTGCCATTGGAAAAAGGGTCATTACATAAACGACAGTACAATAGAAGGCCATAAACCATTTGGTACGGGGAATGATCTTGCCATCGGGCATTGGCTTGGCCAGATGCCAGATGTCCTTTACAAAGGCTGTACCCACAATGATGATTACAGAGGCCAAAGAAGACATCCCCGCGGCAAATAAGCCCGCGACACAAATACCGTTAACGAATTTGTTATCGAACTTATTCAACATAAACCCGATGACCTCATCGGTATTGTTGATTAAATAAGCGGCCTCGGCCTCAGTGGCCATACCATGAACCAGAGCGCCAAGCCCCATTACACAAACTAAGGAAATACCCAAAAAAATAGGCGTCCAAATCATGGCAAACCGCATGCTTTTGGCGTTGTCGATCGAGTAAAAACGGATAAGGTTTTTGGGTTCGGAGATCTGTTTCATCCCTATTGAAAGGCCAATGCCCAAAATATAAAGGAACGACACCAAGCCCCCAAAAGTTACCAGCCCGTCATTGATAGGCTCGCCAGATTGGGTCATATGGTCCGTATAGCTGATGGATGCCATTAAGTTTTCGACCCCGCCCACATAGATAAAAGGGATGGCCAGCATTAAAATTGCCACCCCGAACATGATAAT
>JBBKWR010000360.1:0-3024 GCA_037969055.1 Flavobacteriaceae bacterium
ATCGTGGGGATGGAATGGAATCCGAATGACGAAAGTCTATATGCCGTGGGGAACGGGATTGACAATTTTCACACCATATTCCCTGATCGCTATACTTCTTGGCAAGCAGCCATGCTTCCATCAGAGACCCTGATGAAAGTGACAGAAGGATCTAATTATGGCTGGCCCTACGCGTATTATGACCAATTACAGAAAAAAAATGTTTTACAACCTGGATATGGTGGCGATGGTAAAATAATTGGAAGCGCCAGTGAATTTGCTGAACCCGTCATCGGTTTCCCGGGGCATTGGGCTCCCATGGATGTAATGATCTACCATGGAGATCAATTTCCCGAACGGTATAATAAAGGTGTCTTTGTTGCTTTTCATGGTTCCACCGACCGCCCACCATACCCCCAAGCGGGATTTATCGTATGTTTTGTTCCCTTTGATGAAGCTGGGAACGCTACTGGGGAATGGGAAGTTTTTGCTGACGGATTTACAGGCGTGGACAGGGTGGTCGATACCAGCGATGCCCTTTACAGACCAATGGGCTTATCGACCGGGCCGGATGGCTCACTATATATCAGTGAATCCAACCAGGGTAAAATCTGGCGCGTCATATACAGAGGAGACAAAAACAATTTCGGGGTAACGGACTTGGCCTCCATGGAACAGCGAAAAACCAGGGACTATATAAGAGACCCAATTGAAGGCGTGGATATAAGAAAAGAGGGGGATATGTACAGTGGAAGAATATTGTACAATACCTATTGTGCTGCCTGTCATCAAAGGGATGGTCAAGGAGATAATAATCGCTTCCCGCCCCTTGATGCTTCAACTTGGGTAACCGGGGATGAGGATCGTTTAATTAAGGTGGTTCTCAATGGAATGCAAGGCGAGATCGAAGTCAACGGGCGGACTTATAATGGCTTGATGCCCTCAAACCGACATTTGGACGACTTTGCCATTTCGTCTATTTTAACGTATGTTAGAAAGCAATTCGGAAAGGATGCGTCGCCGGTCAGTGCCCTGAAAGTGGCCGAAATTCGCAGCACTACCGCTGTTATAGAATAAATTACTTAATATAATAATTCGTTGACCTGAACAAAAAAAAATGAAAACAACCCCGGTGTTTATAATGTTTATGTGCTTGTTATCCTTAACCCAAATAACCCAGGCGCAGGTTTCCACTGATAAAATTTATAACCTCCTGATAGGTACCTACACCGAACCGGGCAAAAGCAATGGAATTTATGTGTATACGTTTAATACCCAAACGGGTGAATTCGGCTATAAGGCTGAGGCCGCAGGTATTAAAAACCCCTCCTTCCTTACTATTTCCAAAGATAGAAAGCATGTCTATTCGGTCAGTGAAGTGGGTGACGGCCAAGGCAGCATAAGTGCCTTTTCTTTTGATCCGCTTTCCGGAAAACTCGCCTTTTTAAATAGTGTGGATTCCGGCGGTAACGGGCCCTGTTATGTTTCTGTAGACGACAACAACAAATATGTCTTTGCCGGTAATTATGGCGGCGGTAGCGTAGCGGCCATTCCCCTTAATGCCGATGGCTCATTAGGTCCGAACATGCAATCCATTCAACATGAAGGCAGTAGCCTAAATAAAGGAAATCAGGAAAAACCCCATGTACATGCCGCTGTATTATCCAAGGATAACCGCTATTTATTCGTCCCTGATTTAGGAACCGATAAAGTGAATGTGTATAAGGTCAATGGTACCGATTCCGAACCGCTCACAGCTGCGGAACCAGCTTTTGTCCGTGTTAAAGCCGGTAGTGGTCCACGACATTTCACCTTCCATCCCAATGGAAAATTCGCCTACCTCGTTCAAGAAATGATGGGCATGATAACAGCATTTGCGTACAAAAACGGAAAGTTGAACGCCAAACAATCGGTTACCATGCCCCCTTCTGATTTTAGCGGCAGAGTAGACGCCGCGGATATTCATATTTCTCCAGATGGGAAATTCCTATACGCCTCCCTGCGTGGCGATATCAACGAATTGTATATCTATTCCATTGGCAAGTCCGGCAAATTGACCTTTACTGGCAGGCAGTCCACGCTTGGCAGCACCCCTAGGAATTTTGCCATAGACCCAACCGGAAATTATCTGCTCGTGGGCAACCAAAACAGTGATGAAATTGTAATTTTCAAACGCGATAAATTTACGGGATCGCTTAGCCCAATGGCCAAAAAGATTTCGATTGGATCTCCTGTATGTTTAAAATTTGCTGCCATGGATTAATACGTTCCATATATTAATTATCACGGCAAAAAAGTAAAATAAGCCAAATGAAAATTATTATCTCAGTCTTGGGAGCAGACAGTCATCGTTTCCGTGAAATTTCGGGTAGTCGTGATCTATACAGCCAGTAAATCTTACAACCACCTCCTCCTCCTAAAATAAACCAACATTCCGAGAACTATTGTAAACATGATTCCCAACATAATAAAGTAACTATACTCGAAGTGTAGTTCCGGCAGGACATCGAAGTTGGTACCATAAATGCCAGCAATAAAAGTTAAGGGAATAAAAATGACGGAAAAAATCGTTAAAAATTTCATGATATCGTTCAGCTTATTGCTGATCGTGGTATGGTATATATTCAATTGGTCGGATAAGATTTCCCGATAGGTATCAGTTGAATCGCTAGCTTGGCTAATGTTCTCCAAAAGTTCTTTAAAATGGATATGGGTGCTTTCGTCAATGAGTTCCGATTCTATTTTTGACAAGCTCAATATCATTTCTTTGGCAGGTTTTATATTCTTTCTCAAAAAATTGAGTTCCCGTTTGTAGGTATATATTTCATCGATAACACTTTTCCTGGGCTCCTGGAGCAAGGTTTCTTCTAGTGTTTCTATTTTTTCGCCAAGAATTCCAATAATATAGATATAATTGTCGACCACAATGTCAAGAAGTGCAAAAACCAAATAATCGGTGCCCCCGTTCCTTATCCGTTTCTTTTGATGCCTGATCCTTTCCCTTACAGGTTCAAAAACGTCCCCTTTTCGCTCTTGGAAGGATAT
>JBBKWR010000361.1:0-6614 GCA_037969055.1 Flavobacteriaceae bacterium
AACTAATGATTAGGTAGTTACATGAGACAGGCGGATCAATCTTAATGATTTTTCCGCTTTCTTTTTATTACTTATATTCAAAATTAAAGCAATAATCATGGAGAAAAAACTTACCAGACGACAACGAATTACACAATCCACCAGAATGGGCGGACTTATGTTGTTATTGGGTTTTATCTTTTTGATTTACATGGCCTTTCGAATTTTTGGCGGATAAATTTTGATGGTATACTCAAAATCCAATTTTACCCATTCCTCCATTCACTTCATTGCTCCCCATCATCATCTTCTTCCTCAGAAACCACCAACGGGTGGTCATGCATCCCCAAACCAACTATCTTAATAATACTAACCACGGTATTATATAACATTAAGACCACCACAATAAGGCCAGCGCTGAGTATGCTGGAAATCGCCAAGGATATATAATATATAATACTGAACCAATTATTCGGTACAGATTCTGACTCTGTGATAGGAAGGTTAAGGATCAAAAATGAAATGACGGATGCTACGAACACGACGGTATCCAACTTTGCAATTTGCAGTACATGTAGGTAATGATCCTCTTTTAGTTTTGTTTTTGAACTGGCACTTATGCCCAAAAGTGTCAACAAAAGTGCAAGGATTGTAGCCGATGCCAAAGCAATTGTGTTGCAGAGCGTATTCATACCTGATAGCGAATTCTTGATAAGAATTTTAGCCTCGTAACCACTCAGTTCTCCCAGGATTATGGTCCCGAGCAGCATCACAGCTAAAGATAGAACGCCACCTAATATGGCCTTTTTTGTGTCTTTCGTCAAATTCATCATAAATCTTTTTAAGTTAGTCTCATCATCGCAACAAAGTGCTCACCCTAATTTTCCGAATTTGTGAACTTTACCATCAGGTGTCGCTAGAAATTCGATTGCCAATTAAACACATTGGCTATTCTTTTTTACCATTTCCAGTAAGGGTGCTCACCATACCATCGCGTACATTCAACCAAAGATAATTGTAAAACGATTTGTTGGGTTCGCGTTCTACCTGCATTTGTCCGTATCTATATCCTTCTGCATCCGTTTTCGATCCATCATTCACCAAAATATTGCCCACGAACGTCAAAAGTTTGTTCACATTATGCCTATCCTTATCCAGGATAGTGAACTTAAAATCCTTGTATTTCATCTTCATATCGCCAATTGATCGATCGGCATTACCAGACAATGTAAAATACATTTCCTGCACCGAGCCTTTGGCCCTCGCACGAAGATTAGGCCCTAAAAAGGAATTTAGTCTACTTGCCTGTAGATTTTTAAGTACCCCGGATGCGACAAATGCGTCCGAAGTCTGGTTTACATCAAATTCACATTGAAGATCAAAGTCGGCTTCACCCATGAGCATTGCTGTTGCCGAAACTTGTGTCTTCTTGGCATCTTTATGGTTTGTAATATTGAGCAGATTCGCATCTAAATTTTCAAAATAAATAGATCCGGCTTCCTGACCCTGCTCTATTTTCTCGCTATAGGCGATATAACCATTTTGAACTACCACGCTATCAACTGCTACCGCTAGCGGAAGATCTCTTAAGAGCTTGCTATATAAGGGCTTGATATCCATGTCGTCCGGCAATAATTTGTCACGATAAATTTCGGCCTTGGGCCTATCAATAATCACAGCTCCGACGGCTATGCCAAAACGGTCGAAATCAAAACCAAAATCGATTTCCCTGACCATAATTTTCGGAATTTGTAATTGGACATGGTCACGTTCCAGGTTGGTATGATGCGAAAGTTCATCCTTGTTATATTTAGTTGCCAGATAAACATCATGTGCGCTGAGTTGTTGTTCAGAGGCCTTTATTTGGTTGATTTTCAGCCGCTCGAATTCCCCTAAATCAGCATAAATATCCTTCGCCACCAAGTCATAGCTTTTGTATTCCAGGGGAATTTTTTTGGCAATCAATACTGAATCGGTCCTTCCCCCAAATAAGGTAAAATTGTAAGCGGCTATCGAGACTTGAAGGCTGTCAGATGCTTCTTTCATTAGGTTGAAACCACCCTCTTGAATATCAATTTTGTCAACTGCTATGGATTTTAGCAGATTGACGACCCCCCTGGAAGCAGCCTTTTTTCTAGGTATATATTTATAAGGATAATAATTTAATAATGGTTTTTCGAGCACCAGATGATTTAGTGTAATAGTATTGTTGAAGAGCAATTGCCAATACCCGAGTCCTTCCAATACTACTCCATCTGACGAAATTTTGGTATGCGTCATTAGCGTATCCCTATTTTGAATTTCCAACGACACATGATATAAATGGATATTACCCGTAAAAATGTTGACACCAATATCCTGATAGGCCAAAACCAAATGGGATGGAATTTTTCTGGCAAGAAAATCCTCCACAACACCTTTTGCCTTCCACTGCAATACAAAAATTGTTATAAACACAAGTAGTATAAGTAGCGGAATGATCATTCTAGTGCTCCTTATTGTACCAGTCATGGGAAGAAATTATAATGGTTTTTCTTTGCCCATGCCATTGGACTCTTGGTACTTTATAAAGTCGGATGGCGTTTTCAAAACATGGAATGCCTTACCATCAATGATTATGGGATGTGCCAAGGTCTCTGGATGTTTTTCCAAAATCCTAAGCCAATCATGCTCGTCTAAATCAACCTTCTCCTTTCCGTAGGCCTTAATAAAATTCGGATGATCTATATCGATAAGTTCGTGAATGGCTATGTCGATACCTGAAGCGATTTCGGCCCAATGGCTTCCCGGGACCTTGGTTTTCGATATATCGATCTCTAAAACTTTCTTATTAGAGGAGCGTACATAGGCCACGGTCTGTTTTCCCAAAGTGGTCTCGGAATTATAGTATAATTTGATTTCCTTTTTATCGGTCGCAATAATTCCCATAACCCTATTCTTTCCACAAAGGAAAAATATCATATCGAAGTTGATTGACCGCATCACAATTTATAATAACCCAAAACATAAAAGGGGTTTGTAATAATTAGCCATTGCACTATCTTGTTCCAGATATGACACAAGTTTTGATCATTTTTTACATCTCAATAACCCTCTGGACCCTCTTCAGTGTGATCATGCATGGCTCTAGGCCTTCGAAGTCTTTGGGCTGGGTATTGACAATTATTGTACTACCCTTCGCTGGACCACTACTGTATTATCTTTTTGGTGTAAATCGGAGAAAATTTAAATTTTTTAGATTAAAAAGGTCCCAAAGAAGAAGACTTTATGATATCGAAAACAAGGAGTTGAACAGTCCAGCGTTCGAAATCGACTTTAAATCCAAACAGTCTGAAAAACTGGCCAAACTTATTCAAAGTAGTACCTATCTATCAGCCTCAAAAGGTAATGAAGTGCTCGTTTTGAATACCGGCAAGAAAACTTTTGATGCGATTTTTGAAGCCATAGCCGGGGCTGAAAAATTTATACACGTGCAGTATTATATTTTTGAAGAAGGCGAATTGCAAGACCGATTTTATGAACTTTTCAAAACCAAAATTGCGGAAGGGGTTGAAATAAGAATGATCTATGATTCCTTTGGGAGCTCTTCTTTTCGGGGCAGGATCAAGAAGCGTTTTGGGGAGATAGGCGTAAAAACCTATCCCATGATGCCTTTGAGATTTGGTAGCCTACTGTATACCTTGAATTATCGAAATCACCGCAAGATAATGGTGGTTGATGGTAAAGTTGGTTTCACGGGTGGAATCAATGTCTCAGACAAATACATCAAACCGACCTCCGATTTGGGCATTTGGCAAGACTTGCACGTTCGTTTAAAAGGCCCCGTTGTGAACAGCTTGCACCGAATTTTTATTAAGGACTACCATTTTGCGAGTAATACTGCCTTATTATTGACCTCAAAATACCTTCCGGAAGCCAAACCTGCGGGAAATTCAATCGTCCAAATTTCGGCAAGTGGTCCCGATTCTAATCAACCGGCGATCATGCAGCAATATATTGCGATGATCGGCTTGGCGGAAAAACGTATTTTTATTGCAAATTCATACTTTATTCCCGGTACGGCAGTAGTGCAGGCAGTGAAAATCGCAGCCCAGAGCGGCGTTGAAGTCAATATCATGGTGCCACGTAAAGGGGACTCTTTGTTGGCCACCTATAGCATGTTTGCAAATTTTGAGGAATTTTTGGCCATAGGGGTAAACATTTACTCACGAAAGGACTTTTCCCATAGCAAGGCCATTGTCATTGATGACAAAATAGTATCCATAGGATCCGGCAATTTTGACTACAGGAGTTTTGAACACAACTTCGAGGCAAATGCAATCATCTATGATAAGCATGTTGCTGAACAATTAGTGGCAGAATTTGAGCAGGAATGTGCCGAGGCCTCCCAATTATCATATAAAAAGTTCAAAGAGCGGCCCAAGGTCCAAAAATTTTTGGAAGGCCTCTCCAAGTTCTTCAGCCCTTTGCTGTAACCATTTTGGATGTGGCATAATAAAAGCAGTGCACATAACGAAGAAGATCCACGCTGGCAGATGAATCAACGTGGATCAGTGAAATTTGTATCTTGCATGTCAATTTTTCCCGCTCCTATAATCCATCATATACAGCACAAAAAAAGTCATAAAAAAAGTCGGCCTATCAGCCGACTTTTTGAATAATGGTACCCTGAATATTATTAATTCATAGGGGTGAATCCGAATTTTTGCCCGCCTACCGAAAGATCGGCCATCAGGCCTTTTTTGGGCATGGCAAATACAACAACCCCGTCATTGTAATTTGCGTTGCTAGATGCTCCTTCCTCCAAAATCACGGCAGATGCCTCTGCGGAAAATTCAAATTTACCTTCTTTGAATTTGTTCAACGCTTCTTTGGTCTCGAAAAATATAACTTCTGTAAGCGACTGACCTCCTGCTTGAAGACCAATATCCAATTTTTTTAGATCCGCCATACCTATGACTTTTCCATGCTCATAGACCACCCCGTTGCCGGAGGCAGCGCCAACGATGAAACTTCCTTCGCCCACATTTGGAAAAATGACGTATCCGCTGGAATTTTTAAAGTACATGTCCAATCCTTTATCCATTTTTTGCAGATTTACCTTCGCCTTTTCTGCGTCTGCGATAACTCTTTTGTCATCTTTGGATTGGGAGAAAACACTGAAAGCCATAAATAAAAAGGCTATTGTGGCAATTGATTTTAAATTTTTCATATTGTTTGTTTTAAATTAATAACTGTTTAGTTGAACTAAAGCTATCACTAGTAATGACGTGATTAAGATTGCTTGCTTTATTTCAGGGGTAAAATTAAGGCAGGGTTTACAACAGGATCACCGTAATAAAAATTATTATTGATGCTGTTGCAAGACATTACGGGACCCAATAAATATAGTAGCTGTGTGAACCCCTAAATGACAGGTATTTAGGGCTACTCTTGAACTTTTAAGTTCGAATGACGTCCCTCATGTTTTTAGTCTTAAATGGGTGTTAAAATCACGTACAAAACTGCCACAGCATATGTTTTATACTTTTTATTAAGCCTCATCCGAGGCTTAATAAAAAAATTGTAGTTTTAGTAATCAATAGAATCTGACGAAGATTGCGAATTTTTCTGTCATAATTTTTGACTGGGAAGCAAGAATTCAAGAGACAACTTAAAACCAATCAACAAATGTATCAACTCACTTACCGATCAATTTCCCAACCCAATTTAGGCACAGTGCATCTTGACAATATTTTGGAAGAAGCCAGAACCAGAAATTTGGATAAAAATGTCACCGGATGTTTGGTGTATCACAAAGAAAGGTTCGTTCAGGTTTTGGAAGGCACAAAAAAAGATGTCCAGAAAATATATGATAAAATAAAAAAAGATCCGAGGCATCACTCGATGACCTTGTTGTGGGAAGGGCCCGCGGAAAAAAGATATTTTTCTGAATGGACCATGGCTTTCTATCGTTATGATCAGAATAAGAAAAGTGCTATTATCGAAAAAAGATTTGAAAACAATTTGCTGCTACTTTCGCAATTTTCGGATAGGTCTTCGGCGGCCATGCTTACATTTTGGGGCACCATCAGAAAATTTCTTACGGATAAAATTTCCAATGGTGTGCCAATCTCCAATAAAATGGATCAACCTAAGCCTAAATTGTGAATGGACGTGCGGCCTAAGATTCTTCCTGATATTCGATAGATGATAAATACTTCAAGGCCGACAGACCTTTCTCGATTTTTGCCCGCTGTGTTTTCAATAAGATTTCAGTATTGGCAGCCATGGTCATTTCTGCCAAAACCGCATTGTATTCCTCCAGTGCGGCCTTTTCTCCCCTGATCGCCTCCGACAGCATTGCCTCATCACTATCAAGGGAAAAAATGTCTTTTACGTTCATCCAGGCGCGATGTACATTGCCTGAGAGGCTTCCTTTATCAGCATAAGTTTGCCCAATTGAAAGTACTTCGGTTTTGAGTTGCAAGACGTACCCTTCACGTTCCACAGATCTATCGCTAAACCAGGTGACCAACGATTTGGCTTTGGCGATATTGGAAAGTTCGGCAAATCCTTTTTCTGCATCCCGGTTCTTTTGGATGAGCATATTCAATTTTTCAGCTATCCTTTCGGTATTCGTTTCCATAATTCAG
>JBBKWR010000362.1:0-13542 GCA_037969055.1 Flavobacteriaceae bacterium
CAAGTGGTCGACCGCGCCAGTTCGGGCATGGTCGGAGTTAATATTGGAGTGCCAGTGCCTAGGGAGCCCTTTTCTTTTGGCGGTTGGAACGAATCGAAATTTGGGGTCGGCGATATCACTGGTAGAAGTTCGATCGAGTTTTGGACCCAATGTAAAAAGACATCGATCAAATGGATTCCCGAAGCCGGTACCAATTGGATGAGTTGACTTTTCAAGATAACCCTTATTTATAAGCAATAACTAAATTGTGATCACAACATGAGCAACTCCAAGGAAATATTAGTATCACAGAGCACTACTTATAACGCCACCGCTTTTCGGGACAATCTTGACTATACCCTTTTTTCTTGGGCAAAGCAAGGGGGTTTAGACCCGATCAATGCTTCACATGCAAAGGGCTCCTATATATTTGATGCCAACGGAAAGCGATATTTGGACTTCTCATCCCAATTGATGAATGTGAATATTGGTCACGGGAATCAACGTATTACGAAAGCGGTTATGGCACAAATGCAAAAATTGAGTTATGTGTATCCAGGAATGGCCACCGAAGTACGTGGACAGCTCGGTAAAAAATTGGCGGAAATTACACCGGGAAATTTAACGAAATCATTCTTCACTGTGGGCGGTGCGGACGCCATTGAAAATGCCATCAAAGTGGCCAGGATCTACTCAAAAAGAAATAAGATCATCACCCATTATCGTTCGTACCACGGTGCAACCTATGGGGCCATCAGTGCTGGGGGTGATCCGCGACGCTTTCCGGTGGATGGACAAGCCATGCCGAATGTGGTGCATGTAGAAAATCCATACGCCTATCGCTGCCCTTGGAATTCCTCGTCCATAGCAGAATGTGGCGAACGTGCTTTGGCACACTTGGAACGGGTGATAAAGTTTGAAAATCCGGAAAGTATTGCGGCTATTTTGTTTGAAGGGGAATCTGGTTCTTCCGGCTGTATAAAATATCCTCCCAGCTACTTGGGGCGCGTACGCGAGATCTGTAACACCTATGGTATTCTTTTGATCATTGACGAGGTCATGAGTGGTTTTGGCCGTACTGGGAAAATGTTCGGAATAGACCACCACGATACCGTACCTGATATCATGTGTGTAGCCAAAGGAATTACCTCTGGCTATTTACCCTTGGGAGCGATGATCGTTAGTGATACCATATCGGATTACTTTCAGGATAATCCCTTGGGATTGGGACTTACCTATTCTGCCCACCCTGTATCGTGCGCTGCCGCTTTGGAAAATTTAAAAATAATTGAAGAGGAAGGTTTGGTGGACAGGGCGGCCAACATGGGAAATTATATTGAATCTGAAGTTGAAAAATTGAAATCCAAACATGTTGCCATTGGGGATTTTAGAAATACAGGGCTTTTAGGCTGTATTGAGCTGGTCAAAAATAGGGAGACCAAGGAGCCGATAACGCCTTGGAATGCAAAACCCCAGGAAATGGAGGCCACCAACAAAATAGCATCCAAAATAAGGGAGTTGGGGATGTTCACCTTCGTTCGCTGGAATTATATATTCATTGCTCCCCCACTAAACGTGAGTAAGGAAGAAGTTGATGAAGGACTAAATATTATTTCTAAAGCGATCGCCATAGCGGACCAGTATTGCAATTGAGAAAAAGAATCATTCATGAAATTATCCAGTTTTTATAGAGGTTCTGAGACTCCAATACCAGTGTATTGCTTCCATATCCAACATAATACAGTTCTTAGGTTTCTGAATCTAGGGCATAGGAATAGCACATAACAAAAAAATCATCCGGTTAGGATGACTTTTGTGGGCAATGAGGGGCTCGAACCCCCGACCCCCTCGGTGTAAACGAGGTGCTCTGAACCAACTGAGCTAATTGCCCTATTTTGTGTCTTCAAGGCTACACAAGAGGCTTGGTAGCGAAGGAGGGTGCAAATATAGAATACTTTTGGCGACTCCAAAAGAAAAAATTAATATTTGAAACATTCTTTCAATACCCAAAGGTACATGTGTGGCCAGCTGCAAATTTCCGAGTTGGATGGGGTGAATATTTCGTGCACACTATGAAGGCTTTTTAAAATTTTATGAATCTTCTGCACATTCATTTTTAACGTAAAATTTCGAATACCATAAGCGTTAACATATTACACCAATCAGTTAAAGTATTGTTATTTTGTTTGGCTGCAATTGCTTATAATTAAACGTTTTGTATTATTGTTGACGGAATTCAAAATCTTTTGTAATTTTTTACTTTGGAAATTGGGGTTTAATAAAAGGATTGTTAATAAAACCGGGGTAAAAAGCCGTACCGAACAATCATTTATTGGATTAGGAGCCTTATGTTTGAGTCACATAAATATCGCAGCAATTGGATTTATTGGTATTTAAGTACCAGTGTAAGTAGGGATTGTGGACCAATTGGTAAACCAATTTGAATTCAAATAATAATTTTAAAGAAGTATTATCATGACAATAGTAATGGATTTAATGGATAGAGTCCAAGAATTTGAAAATCGGAAAATGTCCAGTATGAGCACTAGTGATAGGGTATCAACATCACGAGAGGCCAAGGCCTTGATACTGGAATTGAACGAAGTATATAAGAAGAGCAAGGATACCGAGATTATGGACACCATGAAACGGCTTACCGTGATCAAGCGCAAAGTAGAAAAACGGCTTAAAGGACGTTTGCCGGAAATGCAATAGCATTTATAGGGTGTCGATCGCTTAGTACTAGGAAAATATCTATTTGGCTTAGCCTTCACCAAGGATAACCTCAAGATTTTCTTTGCTTTCTTCCATGTTTTTAGCGCTTTGGGCCGTTACCTTGGTACCCCAAAGATATACGCGCTTTAAACCTGTCATGTTTTTAATATCGCCCAAACAACTATCTGTTACCTTTGTGCCGTAGAGATTTAAGGCTTCCAAATGCTCTAATTTGGAAAGCAAAGCTACTCCCTTGTCCGATATATTGGTCTTTTCAAGTTGCAGTCTGGTTAAATTGGCAAAGTCCGCAATGGTACCTAACCACTCATCTTCTACATTGGTACCTGCAAGTGAGAGCCAAGTAATATGGTCCTTTACCGAGGACAAATTCGAAAGTTGTTCCTTACTGAGTGTAACCCCATTATATTTAATGTCCAATAAGGGATTGTCGGCGCCCAGGTTGCGCACACTAAAACCTGCTTGTTCAAGCTTAACCAACAGTAGACTGTCAACTGGCTTAAGCTTTACGGTCATGTACCATGGTTTTTGGTTTGTATCGAGTCCGTATCGTCTTAATAGTACAGGCTTGATATTCTCGGTGACCACTAGGTCCGACACATATTTATCATATGAATTGCCCTGTGTTATCCACCATTCAACGGTCTTGATTTCATCATAAGTCATGGCATCTCCCGTTGGGGGCATATATTTGGCATTGCGCTGGGGTAAAGTAATCCTGCGGAAAAGTTCACTTTCCTGCACGTTGCCATCGGTCAATACAGGCCCACCTTCTCCTCCTTTTTGAAAGGCCTCCATATTCTCAATATTTAACCCTCCGCGTTGTACTTTAGTCCCATGACAAACAATACATTTCGATTCGAATATCGGTAAGATCAAATCGCGATATACCATAACAGAGTCAGGGTTTCCCAAAGAGGGGAGGGTATCTTTGGGCCTTTCGACCCCTAATATATTTTGTATAGGTAATGGCGCATATTCGGTAAGATATCCATCACCATGGGTCAAGCCTCCCCCTTTATGACCTTCCACCAATAACATTCCCAGTAAAAGTATGTTAATGCCATTATGTATGATTCGCGAATGACCTGATGGGTTTTTCTTGATCCACCATCCGGCAAAAGCAACAAGCACAAGGGCAATACCTAACCAGCGATGCACAAAGAGGTCATCTTCCATGTAGAGTCCGGTTTCTCCCAAAAACCACCCGCAAAATGCTGCTATAGCGCCGCTAATGCCCCCCAACAGCCATGCATATACAATCAACGGGCTCTTGTTCCCTGATTTTTTAAAATTTTCAAACCATTCCAACAGCACGGCCAACATCAAAAAACCAATAGGCAGATGAACGAATACGGGATGAAAATGACCGATAAAAGTTGAAAAATCTAATGCAATCATAATTTGCTTTATAAGATATAGGTCCTAAACCCTTATTAATTTAATTGGATAGGTTTTGCCAGAGGCCCATTGTGGGATATAAAGGTTGCCGTCACCATCGACCAGGACATCATGTGGATTTCGAAAGGTCGTACCATCATACTCCGGGGCTACAAGTGTACCATCAGTGTACTTTGGAATACTTCCGCCAGGGAATGAAACCACCTTATTGTCTTTATCTAAAACAGCGAGCATGCCATCATATTTATCCCATGTTTTGGTAACTATGACAGCAAAATATATGTTTTCGCCATTAATTACGGGGCGACATACGGAGCATCCTGGGAGCGAAATGGTTTCCAGATGTTGGCCATCCAACGTAAAGCGCTTAAACTGTTGCTTGGCACGGGATGTGATCAATAAGGTCGGATTTTCAGTATCACGGTCATCCAAAGTGATGCCATGACAACAACTGAATTCTGTTTCCGCTTCGCCCTTTCCACCAAAATGGCGAATATATTCGCCTTTGGAATTATATTGGATAATATAATTTTCCCCGTACCCATCCGCAATATAAATATCCCCGTTTGGCATGATAGCGGTTTCCGTAGGCTTAAATTGATCATCACTTGAGTAGCCAGAGACCTCTTTTGGCCTTTCAAATGTCATCAGAATCCTACCGGCTAAGGTTGTCTTATGTACTTGGTGGGTTTCCGGATCGGTGATGAATAAAAATTGGTCATTGCCTTCACCTGTGATGGAAAGGCCATGCGCGCCTGGGAATTCGGTTCCCCAGGTGTCCAGTACTTTGCCAGCGGTATCATATATGATCACATTGTTATTATCTGCCCCCGTTGTGGTCATAAAGATCCGTCCTTTGCTATCGAGTACCATCTCGTGACAGTCATTCACAGGTACTTTGGTAGGGTCCTGGACGCCCCATTCCTTGTCCACTCTGTATTGATAGTTCCCATGGCCCACGAGTGCCATGGTATTTTTTATGGAATGTGTTATCCCAAAGGTATAGGAGGGGGCTATCAAACCAGCCCCACCGATCAAGGCGGTTTTTTTAATAAAATCCCGTCGAGGGTTGTTAATTGTTTTCATAGTGCTATGGATTGTTTTTATGATAAAATATCTTTTACAACATGGCCGTGAACATCTGTGAGCCGATAACGCCTACCCTGAAATTTAAAGGTCAAACGTTCGTGGTCTACCCCTAAAAGGTGCATTAAAGTAGCCTGAAAATCATGAACATGCACAGGATCTTGTACGACATTATAACCGAATTCATCTGTTGCACCCAAGGTGAACCCTTTTTTGATTCCTGCCCCTGCCATGAATATGGTAAAACACTTGGGATGGTGATCCCTTCCAAAATTAGTCGGGGTCAATTGCCCTTGTGAGTAATTGGTCCTGCCAAATTCACCGCCCCAAATGACCAGGGTGTCCTCCAGCATTCCCCGCTGTTTTAGGTCGGTGATCAAGGCTGCCGTGGCCTGATCGGTTTCCTTGCACTGCACCTTGATCGCGTTGGGCAAATTGCCATGTTGGTCCCAACCTTGGTGGTATAATTGAATGAATTTTACATCGCGTTCCGCCAATCTTCTTGCCAGGATGCAGTTGGCTGCAAATGAACCAGGCTTTTTACTGTCCTCGCCATACATTTGATAAATATGCTCCGACTCATCGGAGGTGTCCATGATTTCCGGAACAGAGGTTTGCATACGGAATGCCATCTCGTACTGCGCCATTCTGGCCAAGATTTCGGGATCGCCCACATCTTGATGATTGATTTTCTCCAACTTTTGAAGCTGGTCTAATTGTTCCCTTCTGCTATTGGCGTTGATACCTGGGGGGTTATTCAAATACAATACCGGGTCTTTGCCGGCCCTGAATTGAACCCCTTGGTGCTGCGAGGGTAAAAAGCCATTACCCCAGGATCGGGCATAAAGTGGCTGTCCGTATTTGTCCTTTGTCAGTAACACCACAAATTCTGGCAAATTCTTATTGTCTGTTCCAAGTCCATAACTGACCCAGGAACCGATTGATGGTCTACCCGGCAGTTGTGAGCCCGTTTGCATAAAGGTAACCGCCGGATCATGATTGATGGCCTCGGTGTACATTGATTTGATAAAACAAAGTTCATCCACAATTTTGGAAGTATGGGGCATCAGATCGCTCATCCATGCGCCGCACCCGCCATGTTGCTTAAAGTTGAAAACGGTACCAGCGATTGGCAATGTTGCCTGACCGGAAGACATTCCAGTGAGTCGTTGGCCCTGTTGTACGCTGGCAGGAAGATCCTGACCGTTCATCTTATTGAGCAATGGCTTATAATCGAAAATATCGAGTTGTGATGGGGCACCGCTCTGAAATAGGTAAATGACCCTTTTTACCTTAGCGGGGAAATGGGGTTGGCCCAATATGCCACCTTCTCCGAGGCCCATCGTTGGCAATTGTTTCCCGTTCGCGAATAGGCCCATGGGGTCTAACATCGATGCCATCGACAGGGCACCCATCCCCAAGGAGGTCCTGGTTAGGAAGTCGCGGCGGGTATAGTTCTTATTTTCGTGATGCGTGCACATTTTTTAAAGTTCAAATTCAAAAATTAAGTTTAAGATCAAATATCTAGCCCGTCCGCCGTAGCATTGGTACAGGGCGGTCCGAATTAAAATATTCCTATTAACCAAAAAACCATATCATCGTTTCATATAGGTTTCATCATGGTTTAAGATAGTATTGGCTACCATTGTAAGGGCGGCCGTCCTAGGTTTGCTCAATGACCTGTCCATTTGTTTTCTTCCAACGGATAACAGTTCTGAAATTTGCTTGGGATCCGCGGCGAACCTCTTGGACTGTTGCTCATAAAACGCTTTGAGGATGCTTAATTCCTCTTCTTTTGGAAACCGGCTAACGGCCAATCTAAAACCTAAAGCGATCTGGTCTTCCAATTTATTTCCGCCCTCCTTCTGCATCCTTTCCGCTAGTACCCGGGAGGCTTCAACAAACTGCGTGTCGTTCATTAAAACGAGCGCCTGCAACGGGGTGTTTGTATTTTCCCTTCGAACGATACAGACTTCCCTTGAAGGGGTATCGAAAACGGTCATGGCCGGATGCGGCGAGGTACGTCTAATAAAAGTGTACAATCCCCTCCTGTAGAGGCTGTCGCCTTCCGACTCAACGTAATGCAGTAACTTATGTGAAAAGCTATTTTTTTCGATCCACAAATCAACAGGTTGATAAGGCCTAACACTTTCGCCCCCAAGTTGGTGGACTAATAACCCACTTGCCATCAGGGCATTGTCTCGAATCATTTCGGCTGGCAGTCTGTAACTATTGCTTCTGGCCAAATAGTCGTTTCCAGGGTCCTTATCCCGAACTTCTTGTGTGGCCTTAGAGGACTGTCTATAGGTGTGCGACATTACCATTTTTTTGAGAAGTGCCTTTACGTTCCAATCGTTTTCCATAAAAAATGTGGCCAACCAATCGATGAGTTGTGGATGGGTGGGTAAAGTACCTTGAACTCCAAAATCTTGGGGAGTTTTGACCAAACCTTTTCCAAACATCATCTGCCAATATCGATTTACGGCGACCCGTGCCGTAAGTGGATTATTTTTGGCAAATAGCCACTGGGAAAGGCCCAACCGATTTTTAGGATAGTCCTTGGAAAAAATAGGTAATACCTCAGGGGTGTTCGCGTCCACTGTATATAAAGGCTGTGTGTAATCGCCCCTGTTGTACGCATAAGCTTGCCGTACTTCGGGCATTTCTTCCATCACCATGACCTCCATCACGGGCATCATAACTTGTAACCATTCGTTTCTAAGGTCTTTAAGATCTTGCTCTATGTTGTTGACCTTTGGGGACCGTTGTACCCAATACTCTGAAAGAAATTCTTTCGGGGGGTCTTCAAACGAACCATCATCAGCCAACCGTAATATTTCTATGGGAGTCAAGGTTTTTGCGTAGAGGCGTATATCGTCAATCGAGCCTTTGAATATGCCGTATTCGCCGGTGAAACTTCGATAACTTTTGGCCACCTTTACAGGCCTGGTTTCAATCTTGTGAATTGCAGATTGCAAGGTCTTCATCGATTTATTTAGGTGATCGTACGGGGCAGTCGTTTTCACGCGTTTCCCACCAATGAACAGCTGTAGCCCATTTGCCTTACCTGAGCCATCATAAGAAAAAGCGACATGATTCCATACATTTTTTTGGATGGAATCTATCGACCTTACTTGCAGATAATCATGGGGCAGTGAATGTATCAATCTTGCGTTGAGGTAGTTTAAACTATCCAAATAAAAGTCCCACCCACTCCAAAAATTGTTCTTTTCCCCCGAGGTACCCAATAAGGTTTGGCTTTTCCCCTTTTCCCGTTTTGTAGTTTTCATCCAAAGGCTTCCTGAAAACTTGTCCGTCCATTCAAAATTGGGGATGTCCTTCAAATATATTTCATCATATTCACCAGTAAAGACCATTGCGTTGCCTATTTTACCTTTAAGGATTTCGGGTGCTTTTGATGCCGTTGCACTTTTATTGTTGTCAACTAGGTAGCGATCCCCCTTTTTGGTTAACTTATCCAAAGGATAATACCCCAGCAATCCTATCTTTTCAATGTTGCCTGGCAACTTATCGATGTAGGTATTTAAATCAACCAATTCTTGCTTGGTTATTCGTAATTGGAGTTCTTTTTCATCAATCGATTTTTCAAGCCTTTTAAGTTCTTTCTCGGTGCGCTCATCGGGAAGTATCATCATTGGGCCATAGTTTCCATCATCGCCTGTCATTCCCAGTTCCTTTACATTATTAAAAAACGCGGTCAGTTGGTAATAGTCTTTTTGCGTAATTGGATCAAATTTATGATCATGGCATCTCGCACAACCAATAGTGAGGCCCATAATTGCGGTACCTACAGTTTCTGTCCGGTCCCAGACGTAGTTGAGGCGAAATTCCTCGTCGATCGCCCCACCCTCGGCGGTCATGGGATGATTTCGATTAAAGGCGGTTGCCAATTTTTGTTCTTTGGTAGCATTGGGCATCAAATCACCCGCCAGTTGCCAGCCAACAAATTGGTCATAAGGCATGTTCTGTCTAAAGGCCTCGATTACCCAATCGCGCCAGGGCCACATCAAACGCCATCCATCCGCATGTAATCCATGGGAATCGGCATATCTTGAAATATCCATCCAATCCAGGGCCAATCGTTCGGCATTGGCGTCGGTGACCAACAACTTGTCAACAACCTTTTCATACGCTTCTGGACTATTATCGTTTAAAAAGGCATCCATTTCGCCAATCGTGGGAGGTAGTCCGGTGAGATCCATGGTTACCCGTCGCAATAACCTTTCCTTATTGGCTTCACTAGCAGGTTCGAAGCCTTTTTGCTTTAAGATTTGTTGGATGAAAAGATCGATCTCATTAATAGATTTCCAACCAAAATCCTTTGTCAGAGGCAAGTTTGGCTTTATGGGAGGTATAAAGGCCCAATGGGGTTTCCATTTTGCACCCTGTTCTATCCACTTGATGATAATGGCCTTTTCCCTAGCAGTGAGTACAAGGTTTGATTTTGGAGGGGGCATCATGATTTCGGGATCATCACTTAAGATTCGCTGAACGCTTTCACTATTCTTCGGGTTGCCTGCAACAAAAGCATGCCCTCCACCGGAGAGTTTTTTAAAAGCCTCAACTTCCAAATCTAGTCGTAATTCGGCCTTGCGGGTGTTTTTGTCCGGGCCATGGCATGCATAACATCGATCCGAGAGGATCGGTTTCACATGAATGTTAAAATCAACGGCCTCAGGAAGTCCCACTTGAGCGATCATTACTTCTTTCGGGACCTTGTAGGAACAAGAAACGCACATCCAAACTATAACAATGAGAAAAAAAGACCTAGCAATCATGCAACACCGGCTTTAACTTGTTTAAATATACATTTTTTTCAAGCGCGATTTTTGGAGCGGCCGCCTGATTGATCATTTATGTTAGCATTTTAGCTAAATGTTATAAGGCCGAAAAATTTTAATAAAATAAGCGTATGGCGTTCCTGGTTTAATTTATAGTAAGGGTCATACCATGCTTGATTAAAAGAACATACCGACCAAAAATCATATTAATTTTAAGTTCAGAATCCATAAATGCAAACTTTTGGTTATTTTTGCCGTCCGCCTGCGATCCTATCATGTCGATGTGTAGGAATGAAGGGACATTAGCTCAGCTGGTTTAGAGCGCTGCCTTGACAGGGCAGAGGTCACTGGTTCGAACCCAGTATGTCCCACTAAAGATTTTAGTATCCTATTATAGCGATACCGAGACGGTAAATGACTTGTATTACACTACTAATATTTAGTTATGTCATTGAAGCGCGATAACATGGGAGATCTTATTAGGACTTTAAATTACAACAAATCCAAAACACGTTCCAACGCCATACCACGGCTTCCTTTTATAAGGAGCGTACTTTTCTTGAGTGGATGTTTTTTCAGATATTCCGATAAGCTTTCGAAGCTAACGAAACGATCGAGCTTGGTGTTGGATTTACCAAAGTTTTTGCCCACTAGAAAAACCTTGTAGAAATCCATTTCAGCAGCTAGATCGGCAATCTGTTGATGCTCTGCGGCTGCGGTCGTTCCCAATTCGAACATATCGCCCAAAAAGGCAATTTTAAGGTTTCCCTCAATGCTCTTAAAACTGTCCAATGCAGCTCTCATGCTGGTAGGGTTTGCGTTATAGGCATCCAAGATAATGCGATGCCCATTCTTTTCTACAATTTGAGATCGATTGTTACTCGGCACATAGGTTTCCAATGCGGTCCGAATATCTGATACAGGCACATTGAAATATTTTCCAATTAAAATGGCCGCACAGCAGTTGGTAAAATTGTAATGCCCGATCAACTGGGTCTGTATGCTTGTATTTTCGACATTGATCTTTACGAATGGATTGGCCCCTAAATAATCGATTTTATAATACTGCTTATTGTTTGTACTGAACCCGAACTTATTGATGTATGTGCCAAGCTTTGTCAATTGAACCTTATCATCTGCGTTCATAAAAATCGACTTCCCACGGGTTATCAAATATTCGTAAAGCTCACTCTTGCCTTCAATGATCCCTTGCTCACTTCCGAATCCTTCTAAATGGGCCTTGCCAAAATTGGTGATATAACCAAAATCTGGTTGGGCCAAAGTGCATAAAAATTCAATTTCATGAAGATGGTTCGCACCCATCTCGACAATGGCAAACTCGGTTTTGGACGTTATTGAAAGCAGGGTCAGGGGAACACCTATATGGTTGTTCAGGTTTCCTTTGGTGGCTATGCTACGATACTTTTTAGCCAAGACCGCATAGATCAATTCTTTGGTCGTAGTCTTACCATTGCTTCCGGTAAGGCCAATTACTTTGGCCTTGCACTGTTCCCTGTGATAGGTAGCCAGGCCTTGAAGACATTTCAATACATCGTCGACCAGAATAGTTCTGTCCCCTGTAACATATTCACCTTCATCAATTATGGCATAAGCCGCTCCCTTTTTCAATGCTTCGGCCGCAAAGGAATTGCCGTTAAAATTCTCGCCCTTTAAAGCAAAAAAGAGACTATTTGCCTCAATTTTTCGTGTATCGGTAGAGATTTTGGGAAACTCCAAAAAAAGCTGGTACAGCGCATCTATCGTCATAAAACAAAAGTATAAAAAAAGTCCCAGCGAATGCGCTGGGACTTTTCCATGCTATATATTTTTTGGCTTATTTGGCCTTTTTCCCTCTTGGGGTTTTATTCTTGTTCTTGGATTTGGAACCTACCCTAGACATCGCACATCTAAAACCAAGATAGTCGGTAGCCATGTACTGTGGCAAGTACCTTCGTTGTGCCGGATCCAACCAATAGGCCCTATCCCTCCATGATCCACCTTTGAACACACGAACCTCGTCATTGATCAATGAAGTTCTGTTATTCGATTTGTCATATTGGCGAGTTACTTTCCCTGTCGAATCACGTTCCACTTTATGTTTTGGGGAATCGTACATCCTTTTTGTCTTGGAATCATCTACGTCTTCTTCGTCGCTGAAGCGGTCAAAGAACCTGGAAGAACCTGGATCTCCATCTCGGTATCCCCTATTATCACTAGAATCAAAATTTGTTCTAAGATAAGTTTCGTTCTCATCAACCGGAACCATTTTGATTTCGCCTGGTAAATTTACGGCAACCAATTTCCCATTCGGTAAAGTGTCATAAACCACTTCATCCTTAAGAATGTTTACTTTGCCATCTTCTCCAATGGCGGTCTTCATGTAAATGTTACCTCTAAAATAGTTAAAGTCACTGATTTCATCATCCACGATGGGTCGATATACATCCGCTACCCACTCCGCTACGTTTCCTGCCATATCGTACAATCCAAGATCATTGGGTTTGTACGACTTTACTTCGGCAGTAATATCTGCACCGTCATCAGACCATCCAGCAATTCCACCGTAATCTCCTTTTCCTTGCTTAAAGTTGGCCAATTGGTCACCTCTACCTACACGTTGTCCGTTTCGGGTATAGTCGCCATCCCAAGGATATTTTTTACGTCCTCTGTAATTGTTGTATTCCCTTGTGCCTTGATTGGCTTGTGCGGCATATTCCCACTCAGTTTCGGTCGGTAGTCTATACTCGGGAATGATCACGCCGCTACTTCTTTTGGCGAAATTATTCACGCTGTCTTTTTTCATTTTACCTTGAAGGGAATCAATTTGTCCGTTATAGACAGACTCAGGCCGGTTCAAATAGGTCTCGGTACTGAATGTACCCGCTACCTCACCGGTTACGGCCTTGTATTTTGCATCCTCTGACAAATACCCTTCCCGTTCCAACATTACTTCGTTTACACGGTCGGTACGCCATTCTGCAAACTGGGTAGCCTGTATCCAATTGACACCAACCACGGGATATTCCGCATAAGCAGGGTGGCGAAGGTAATTGTTCGTCATGGTCTCATTGAATCCCAAGCGGTTTCTCCAAACCAAGGTGTCTGGCAATGCCCCGACATAAATATTGGTATACATGGGATTTTCAGGTGGATATACACTCTTCAAATAGTCCAGGTATTCCAGATACATTACATTGGTCACTTCAGTTTCATCCATATAAAAAGACTGTACGTGCTGCGAGCTGGCCGTATTGTCCCAGTCATGCATGACGTCGTCTTGAACCTTTCCTTTTGTAAAAGTTCCTCCCTCTACGAATACAAGTCCAGGTGCGGTTTCTTGTTCCTTAAAGTCGGTATTATATTGGAATCCGCCTTCCTTGGCATTAATTTTCCATCCTGTAGCTCTGGAGACATCTTTAGAGCCGCCAGATTTTTTACAGCTGGTAACAGTAAAGCCACCTGCGATGACTGCACAAGAAAGTACAACTTTGATAAACTGTTTTTTCATAATTAGGACTTGAGTTCAAATGTCCGAACCATA
>JBBKWR010000363.1:0-4011 GCA_037969055.1 Flavobacteriaceae bacterium
TTTTCCTTTGTCGGTTTTAACTCTCAGCGGGTAATAGTAGCTTCTATTACAACGATAGATGTTACTCTTCAAGCCGGCACTAATCTGGATGAGGTCATAGTAGTAGGATATGGTACCACGACACGGGAAGAACTTACAGATAATATCGCCTCGGTGGGTGCAGATCAAATCAAGGAGATTCCAGTTCCTACTATTCAGGGAGCCCTTGTTGGGAAAACAGCTGGTGTTCAGATCACCCAAACAGGCGGAAGGGCAGAATCTGGCTTTAAAATCCGGGTCCGAGGAGTAGCTACAATAAACGGTAATCAAGAACCACTCTATGTTATTGATGGGATCCCAATTGAAAAACAGGACAATAGTGTTAATCAATCTCCTATAAATGCGCTTATTGGTCTAAATCCTGAAGATATTGCATCAATTGAAATCTTAAAAGATGCCTCAGCAGCTGCCATTTATGGATCCCGTGGTTCTAATGGCGTGGTATTGATCACCACCAAAAGGGGGCGACAGGGCAAGACCCGTTTTTCATTCCGGAGTTCTTATGGCTGGAGCGAAGCCACAAATACTCTAGAATGGTTAAATACAGCCGAATACGTGGAATTGTATACTGAGGCTGCCCTAAATTCAGAATTTACTGAAGAAGATGCCGCCTTTTTCTTTAACCTATTTGCGGAAAACGAGGCAGATTGGCGAGAGGGCACTGTGGATACCGACTGGCAGGGTCTTGCATTGATCTCAGGAAGCACCCAAGACGTAGGTTTTAGTGCCAGTGGCGGGGAAGGAAACACTACTTTTTTTCTTTCAACCGGTTATAACCGCACCAATAGTATTATACGCGGTAATACTTTAGAACGCTACAGCGTACGTGCGAATATTGAGAATAAGGCCAGCGACTGGCTTACTATTGGCATAAACTCAAACATTAACAAGGTTCAGCTTTCGCGCATTGCGAACGACTGGCAATTTGCGAACCCAATGCAGGCCATAGCGCAAATTCCATTTAGCAGCCCTTATTTAGAAGATGGCATAACCCCAAACACCAACACTACACTATACTACAACTTCTTAATGGACCAGTATAATGGAGATTTCGAATCGAACTTATGGAAGGCTTTTATGAAAGTATACGGACAGGCAAGTTTGTCTAAGAATCTGAATTTCCGCTCCGAATTTGGCTATGATTTTAGCCAACAATTAGAGGAACGATTTTATGGAAGATTAACCGAACAAGCCTCTAGCAATGGATTTGGGGATGCTCTTGATATAATTAATGAGAAATATGTGATCAATAATTATTTTACACATCAACTAAGTCGTGAAAAATGGGATCTGGAAACCACTTTGGGAATGTCTTATGAAGAGAATAAATTAAAAACTCTTTTCGTAGCGGGTCAGGATTTTCCCTCAGATCAGTTGCGCAAACTCAATACCGCAGGAGAGATTACCGGAGGTGATACGTCAGAATCTGCTTTTAGTTTTGTTTCCTATTTTATGAGGGCAAATGCCACACTTTGGGAACGATTCCTACTTAAAGCAAGCATCCGGATAGATGGCTCTTCACGTTTTGGTTCGGAAACGCAATACGGAACTTTCCCGGCAGCTTCAGTAGGTTGGCTGCTTTCTAAGGAGGCATTTTTAAAGAATAACCAAACTATTTCGAATCTAAAAGCCCGTATTAGTTGGGGGTTAACCGGGAATGCCAATATTGGAAATTTTGTAAGTAGAACTAATTTTGTTACCATAACATATAACCAAAATCCAGGATTTTGGCTTGGAACCTTGGGAGATCCTGAATTGAGTTGGGAAGATACTACCCAATACAATTTTGGGTTAGACCTAGGTTTGTTTAAAAACCGAGTTAATATAAGCTTTGATTATTACACAAAAAATACTGAAGGTGTGCTCTTCCTGGTTCCGATACCCTATAATAACGGCATCCGCTTTATCAATCAGAATGCCGGGGAACTCCAAAATACAGGCTTCGAATTTACATTAGACTCAAAAAACATTATTACTAAGGACTTTAGCTGGTCTACATCTCTCAACCTATCGTGGAACAAAAATGAGGTAAAATCACTTCCCAATGGCGCGGATATTGTACGAGATCAAAAAATAGTGCGAGAAGGAGAAACGGTAGCCTCTTTTTATATTCAGGAATACGCCGGAGTAGACCCCACCAATGGAGATGCGCTGTTTTATCGGAATACAGAATTGCCAGACGGGAGCCTGGACCGCTCCACTACCAACGATTTTAGCGAAGCAAGCAGGCGTATCTTAGGAAGTCCTTTCCCCGATATCATTGGGGGGATGACAAATTCCATACGATATAAAACTTTTGATTTCTCATTCACTTTTCAAGGCCAATGGGGTGCACAAATCTATAATGGGGGAGGTATATACCAGTCTTCTAATGCAGATTTCTTTGACAACCAGACCCGCGATCAATTAGATAGATGGCAACAACCTGGCGATATTACAAATGTTCCACAGGCCAGATTATTTGGCGGCAATGGCAACCAGGATTCTTCCCGTTTTTTAGAAGATGCTGACTTTATTAGGTTAAGGAACCTCACCCTTGGGTATACACTTCCTGCGAATATCACAGAAACACTGAAATTAGAACGCATTCGTATTTATTTTACAGGAGTAAACCTGGCAACCTTTACCGATTTTAAAGGATGGGACCCAGAATCCACTACAGATCTTTATCAAAGTAATTCATTGTTTTCGGGTCATACCGCATATTCTCCTCCCCAGCCGCGAACGATAACCCTGGGATTTAATGTAGATTTTTAAAACTATCAAGATGAAAAAGCCATATATACTTCTTTTTATACTACTTCTTATTTCAGGATGTGATGACAACCTGAATATTGATCCTACCAATGCTCTCACCCCAGAGACACTCCTGGATGATCCACAAAACTTAGACAGACTACTGATTGCCGCATACGCCTTTGCAGGTTTTCAACACGCTGGCAGATCTCAAACGGCATCAGAACTCTTAGCGAATGAAGGAAATTTAGCCTATAGGGGCACTTTTTCGGAATTCTTTCAATTCGATCGTAAGGAAGTTATTCCTACCAATGGATTTGTCCGTTTTCTTTGGGCTGATGGCTACCGCTCAATAAACCTATGTAATATAGTTCTTGAAAATTTGGAATTGATAGAAGATCCTGTCCAGAAGGATCAATTAGAAGGTGAAGCCAAATTTATAAGGGGCTTATTATATTTTGAAATGGCCCGCTATTTCGCCTTGCCATATGAAGCCGGTAATAATAATTCTCAGCTGGCATTGCCCCTTGTTTTTGATGCGGTATCAGACGTAAGCCAAATCACCTACCCTGGTCGAAATACCCTGGAGGAAGTATATGCACAGATTATTTCTGATTTGCAGGACGCCTTTAACATACTTCCTCCAGACAACGGTTTCCGTGCCGACCGCTACGCAGCCCGTGCTATACTTGCCAGGGTATATTTACAGCAAGGGAATTATGTGGCAGCAAGGGATGCAGCCCATGATGTGTTGCAAAATAGTGGACATGTCTTAGCACCAGAAATAGCTTCCGCATTTAATAATGAAGCAGATGGAATTGAAGATATTTTTGCCTGGCAAATAACTACACAAGATGGAGATAATAGGTTTAATACCTATTGGGCCACTCTTCCCTTTGGGGGGAGTTCCGCTACAGCAGATGTTACTATAGAACCCGGATTCTTTGACCTTTTCTCAGGGCCTGATGATAGGGCTAACTTTTTCTATTCGGGAAATGGCACCACCGTGAGTTCAAAATGGCAAGGACAATTTGTCAATGTGCCTTTTATACGTATTGCCGAAATGCACCTGATACGCGCCGAATGCAATTTTCGTGAAGGTAGTACACTTGGATTAGCCCCAGAAGATGAAATCAATGTTTTAAGGGCTCGTTCCAACGCGGCTCCCCTTATAGGAATCTCATTGCACGATATACTGGAAGAGCGGCAGCGTGAACTTGCTTTTGAAGGTCATCG
>JBBKWR010000364.1:0-6743 GCA_037969055.1 Flavobacteriaceae bacterium
ACGTGATAGATTATCTTAAAAATGATAATTCATTCAAATCTAGTGAAGGGCTTAAAACAATAAAATGATTTATATCATGTTGTAAATAAATGATTCCCTATGCGTTAGGGCTATCAAAACACATGAAGGTTGCACCTCTAAAATTTTGTTAAACAACATTCAGGTTTTAAATTTTATGTAACTTTACCTCTTAGATGAAAAGCTTTTTTCATAAAATAGTATCATTTTCCATGGCACTTGTGGTGCTGTTCTCGACCTTCTCCTTCACGGTCGATCAGCACTATTGTGGCGATTTTATGGTCGATTATTCTTTTTTTGGTAAGGCTAAATCCTGTGGCATGGAGAATCAACAAGCCTCAGGTTCCCATGAAAACCATGTGGAAAAAAAAGGGTGCTGTGCGGATGAAACACTGTCTATACTAGGACAACATGATCTAAAACTTTCGCTTCAAAAATTGAGTTTTGAACAGCACCAATTTGTCTTTTCATTGGTGTACAGTTATCTTGATCTTTTCGAGGGCCTACAGGAAAATATAGTTCCGTTCATCCATTACCCACCACCCCTTTTGGTCAAGGACATCCATGTGCTAGATCAGACCTTCCTTATTTAATAGCACCATTATGAAGTGGCCATACCATTTGCTTTGTATGGTTATGGGCATTTACTGCCCTTGGATCATGTTTTCAATATCCATCCAATATTTCATAATATGCTTAATAGACTTATCAAATACTTTTTAGAGAACAAACTGGTTACCGGTCTTATTCTGATCACCCTAATTACCTGGGGCGTTGCCACTTCGCCCTTTAATTGGGATACGGGATTCCTTCCCAAAGATCCAGTGCCCGTTGATGCGATTCCCGACATTGGGGAAAACCAGCAAATCGTTTTTACCCAATGGCCGGGTCGTTCCCCCCAAGATATCGAAGATCAGATATCCTATCCGATGACCACGTATTTATTGGGGATACCGGGTGTAAAAACGATCCGAAGTTCGTCCATATTCGGATTTTCCAGTATCTACATCATATTTAACGATGATGTCGAATTCTACTGGTCGCGTTCCCGGATTTTGGAAAAATTGAATTCACTCCCAGCCGGACTCTTACCGGATGCCGTGACGCCTACCCTAGGACCCGATGCTACTGCCTTGGGGCAGGTGTATTGGTACACCTTGGAAGGAAGGGACAAAGAGGACAACCCAACTGGCGGTTGGGACCTGCACGAAATACGTACCGTTCAGGATTTTTATGTGAAATATGGCCTCAATGCCACAGAAGGGGTATCGGAAGTGGCCTCCATTGGTGGATTTATCCAAGAGTATCAAATTGACGTAAACCCCGATGCGCTGAAAGCCTACAACATCCCATTGTACAAGGTGATGCAGGCCGTACAGAAATCTAACAAGGATGTCGGGGCCAAAACTATTGAGATCAATCAGGCCGAATACTTGGTCAGGGGTTTGGGCTACGTCAAAAAGACCGAGGACATTGAAAAGGCCGTAGTTGCTGTTCAGAACAACGTTCCCGTGCGTATCAAGGATATTGGGGTGGTCAGCTTGGGTCCCGCAACGCGAAGGGGTATCCTTGACAAAGGAGGGGCAGAAGTAGTTGGTGGTGTTGTGGTCGCGCGTTATGGTTCCAACCCATTGGCGGTCATCAACAACCTCAAGGAAAAAATTAAGGAAATTGCCCCGGGTCTCCCGAGGAAGACCTTGGCAAATGGGGTAGAGAGCCAATTGACCATCGTTCCCTTCTACGATCGGACCCAGCTGATCCATGAGACCATAGGTACCCTGGAAAATGCCCTTTCCCATGAAATTTTAATCAGTATCATCGTAGTCTTGGTACTCGTGCTCAACCTTCGGGCTTCGATCATCATATCGGGGCTTTTGCCCGTTGGTGTGCTGATGACCTTCATCGTGATGCGATATTCCGGTGTTGATGCCAACGTTGTAGCGCTCTCGGGTATCGCCATAGCCATTGGGGTCATGGTCGATGTCGGGATAATTTTTATAGAAAATATCATTCGACATTTGGATCTTCCCGAAAACCAAGGGGTAAAGGGCAAGGAACTCATGCAGGTGATCTACAAGGCGACCATTGAAGTGGCATCTGCTATAACGACGGCCTTGGCGACCACAGTGGTCAGTTTTATTCCTGTTTTTGCGATGGAATCTGCCGAAGGAAAACTTTTTAGGCCATTGGCGTTTACCAAAACTTTTGCCCTTTTGAGTGCCTTTGTACTGGGTCTTGTTGTGCTGCCCGCACTGGCACATTTTATCTTTGGCATCAACTATGACAAAAAACGGGTCCGTAGGTTTTGGGGCATCCTGTTGATCGTGGCCGGGATCCTATTCGCGGTCTATGCCTCAATGCTGTTACCATTGGCGCTGACGCTAATAGGCATGAACAATCTTTTGGAACCCAGGTGGCCCGAGAAATATAAAGCATATCCCAATTACATCAATTTAGGGCTTACCATTTTTATCGCCTCTTTTTTCCTTACGGAAGAATGGATGCCATTGGGCCCGCAAAATGGGATCATTGTAAATTATTTATTTGTTTTGTTTTTGATAGGAATCATTTTGGCAGCTTTGATGGCCATCGTCCATTTTTACGAGCCTGTACTTCGGTGGTGTTTACAGAACAAGGGAAAGTTTATGCTGATTCCGCTTGTCACCTTGTTTTTTGGGTTATTGGCATGGATCGGGTTCGACAGTACTTTTGGTGTTGTGGCCAACGGCCTGGAATCCGCAGGCTGGAAAAGTGTTAGGCAGACTTCAGGTTGGACCGCCGCCTCAAACCGTTTCCCTGGAATAGGCTCAGAATTTATGCCCTCCCTGAACGAAGGCAGCTATCTGCTGATGCCTTCCGCGATGCCGCATTCAGGGGTCGAATATAACCGAAAGGTAGTGGGGCAAATCGATATGCTGGTCTCAAATATCCCAGAAGTAGACCTAGTCGTCGGAAAATTAGGGCGCGTGGAATCAGCATTGGATCCTGCACCCATATCCATGTACGAGAACATCATCAACTACAAACCCGAATTCATCCTAAATGAAGCAGGACATAGGGTCCATTTTAAAGTGGACCGTAAAGACCGGTTTATTACGGTTCAAAAGGATACGCTTACCAATGAAGAGGCATTGGCAAGGGGTATTACCGAAAAAGACTTGATTTTGGACGAAAATGGGGAGTTTTATAGAAATTGGAGGCCCCACATCAAATCCCCGGATGATATTTGGGACGAAATCGTAAGTGTCACCAAAATACCAGGGGTCACTTCAGCACCAAAATTGCAGCCCATAGAAACACGTTTGGTCATGTTACAGACAGGGATGCGCGCCCCTATGGGTATTAAGGTATATGGTCCAGATCTGAAGACCATCGAAGATTTTGGGATGCAGCTGGAAGTCATTTTAAAAGAAGTTGCTTCCGTAAAGTCCGAAGCGGTATTTGCGGACCGGATCGTCGGGAAACCCTATTTGCACCTCAATATCAACAGGGATGAAATATCCAGATACGGCTTGAATGTAGAGGATGTACAACAAAGTATTGAGACCGCCATAGGGGGTATGAAAATTGCTTCTACCGTTGAAGGCAGGGAACGGTTCCCTATTAGGGTCCGTTATCCAAGAGAACTTAGGGATGATCCTGAATCTTTAAGTAAAATATTGATCCCGACACCGGTGGGTTCACAGATCCCACTTTCACAGGTTGTCGATTTTGAATATGTGAGGGGGCCACAGGCCATTAAAAGTGAAAACACCTTTTTGGTAGGCTATGTGCTGTTCGATAAAAGGGACGGTTTCGCGGAGGTCGAGGTGGTAAATGCTGCACAAGAGGCCATTCAACAAAAAATTGATGCCGGTGAATTAAAGGTTCCCGCAGGAATAAGTTATAAATTTTCCGGCAGCTATGAAAACCAGATCAGGGCGGTCAAAAGATTGTCCATCGTCATACCGATCAGTTTGGTGGTTATTTTCTTGCTCCTATTCTTCCAATTCAAGACCGTCATTGCATCGTCCATCCACTTCTCAGGGGTCTTCGTCGCCTTTGCGGGCGGATTTATCATGTTATGGCTCTATGGGCAGGACTGGTTCCTGAATTTTTCCATTTCAGGTATGAACATGCGGGATCTGTTTCAAATGCATACCATCAATTTGAGTGTTGCCGTTTGGGTAGGGTTCATTGCCCTTTTTGGTATCGCGACCGATGATGGGGTTATCATGGGCACCTATATCCATCAGGTATTCGAGGAAAAAAAACCTGATACCATAGCAGGTGTAAGGGCCGCAGTTCTGGAAGCTGGCAAAAAAAGGGTCCGTCCGGCGATGATGACGGCAGCCGTTGCCATTATCGCGCTCTTACCGGTACTTACTTCCACGGGGAAAGGTGCGGATATAATGATCCCCATGGCCATCCCCACTTTTGGGGGAATGACCATCCAGATCATGACCATGTTCGTGGTACCCGTGCTCCAGGCCTATTGGAGGGAGGGGATCATTAACAAGCAAAACAAAAAATTGGAATAAAATGAAGCATATAGTCCTACTGTTACTCTTAATTACCAGTTTGGGATCGCAGGCCCAGACCTTGGAAGATTATTTCAGCATCGCAGCAGACAATAATCCGGGCCTGCTTGCGCAACACAGGGAGTTTGAAGCAGCCTTGCAAAAAGTACCACAAGTAAGTACCTTGCCCGATCCATCACTTTCTGTAAGTGCTTTTGGTCAAATGGTAGAAACCAGGGTGGGCCCGCAACGCGCTCGGTTTTCCTTATCCCAGATGTTCCCGTGGTTCGGTACGTTAAAGGCCCAAGGAGATGCCGCCACCCTGATGGCAGAAGCCAGATACCAGTCTTTTTTGGATGCTAAGAACAAGCTCCATTACCAAGTCTCTGAAGCTTATTTTCCTTTATATGAACTCAAAGAGTGGATGAAGATCGAGGAAAGGAACATTGTCCTACTCGAATCCTATAAGCGTATTTCCACTTCAAAGTTCAAAAATGGCAATGGAACACTAGTAGATGTATTGCGCGTAGATATCATGCTGAAGGAGGCAAAGACAAACTTGGAAATTTTAATTAAAAAGGAAAAACCCCTTTTGACATCCTTCAATAAATTGTTGAACCGAGAGGAGATAGCGCCTGTGATCATTTCAGATAGCATTGCAATTGGACCTATACCAATAGATTATTTGAAAGATTCCCTTGTCGTCGACCATCCACTGCTAAATTCGCTTGAATTGAAAGCTAAAGCAGCGGAGGCCTCCGAACGCGCCGCTGTCAAGCAAGGTCTTCCAAAACTAGGGATTGGTTTGGATTATATCATGGTCGGAAATCGAACCGATCTGGCCCCTGGGAACCCCGCACCCCCGGATAATGGAAAGGATGCCCTAATGCCCATGGTAACCGTAAGCCTACCCATCTTTAGGGGCAAGTATAGGGCATCGGTCAAAGAGGCCCAATTGATGCAAGAAAGTTATTCCCTCCAAAAGATGGAAATGGAGAATTCGTTGTATTCAAATTACGAAATGGCACTGTTCGAAATACGACAACAGGCCGATTTGATCTCACTTTTTGATCAACAAGTTGCGGAATCCGAACAAGTCCTAAACCTCTTGTTCACTTCGTATGGAAACTCTGGCAAAGATTTCGAAGAGGTACTTCGGATGCAGCAACAATTGCTCCGATATGATAAACTTAAAATAACCGCACTATCGCAATATCGAATCACCATGGCGAAACTAGAATACATCACAGCATATAAACAATAAAATATGAAACCAGAAACAAAAAAAATAATAGGTATAGCCGCATCTACCCTGTTCATAGGATTGTTGCTCGGATGGCTATTTTTTGCAGGTTCGGAAAACAAAACGGTTGATGAACACCGTCACGACGGTGAAATGGTGGAAGGGACCATTTGGACCTGTTCCATGCACCCACAGATACGACAAAACGAACCCGGCAACTGCCCCATCTGCGGTATGGAATTGATTCCCTTGGAAGGCGACAACAACGCTGAATTGGACCCTATGGCCATAAGCATGTCCGAGACGGCCATGCTGATCGCGAATGTGGGCACAGAAATAGTGGGCAGGACAAAACCGGTAAAGTCGTTGCGGTTGAACGGCAAAGTTCAGGCCGATGAACGGTCGGTCTATTCACAGTCCTCACATATTCCGGGCCGAATCGAAAAACTGATGGTCAACTTTACGGGAGAGTACGTAAACAAGGGACAGGTTATAGCATCCATCTATTCCCCAGATCTGGTCAACGCCCAGGAAGAACTTTTCGAGGCGAGGAAATTAGTGGAAACCCAACCGCAGCTTTTTAACGCCGCAAAGGAAAAACTAAAAAACTGGAAGCTCTCCGACAACCAAATTTCGCAAATACTTGAAACAGGTAGTCCCAAGGACGAACTGCCCATTCATGCTGACGTTTCGGGTTATGTAACCGAAAAGATGGTCAACCTTGGCGACTATGTCAACAAAGGCGAAGCCATTTATCAAATTGCCAACCTCAACAGTGTTTGGATTTTGCTCGATGTGTACGAATCGGATATGGCTTGGATCAAAAAGGGCGATGAGGTGCGTTTTACCGTACAATCAGTACCTGGGGAAACTTTTAACGGGAAGATTTCGTTCATCGACCCGGTGATAGATGCCCTATCAAGGGTGGCAAAGGCCAGGGTCGAGATAAATAATAAAAGCCTAAAACTGAAGCCAGAAATGTT
>JBBKWR010000365.1:0-12484 GCA_037969055.1 Flavobacteriaceae bacterium
TTTGAAGATATGAAATTGATAGGCCAAATTCATATTTCGAATGGTGAGCCATTGCACAATGGCTTCCTTTGATTCCTGATTACAGGAGAATTCAATGGGAATTCCAAGCGCTTGTGAAAGTGCTGCTATTTTCGACATCCATAGCGAAAATCCCGTTTCATGTTCGGCAAAAAGGGGCAAGGCTATCCAAATTTTTTTATGGTGGGGCAATGGTTTTTCAAAGTGGCAGATAAACGCAGACTTCTTGGTCTGTGAAAGTATCAGCTGGATCTTTTCCCCGATCAATTTTTCTATGAAGCCCGATTTTTTGGGCCATCCTAAAATAATAATGTCGGCCATAATTTCCCTGGCCGTACGCGCAATCCCGCTCCATACGTTTAAATCAATGGTGGCCCAAACTTTTGCGTTGGTCTCATTGCCAGTGGAATCATAGATGAACTGTTGAAGTTTGCTTTTGGCCATCGCCATGTTCCTTTCCGCTTCCGCATCGTTGTGCACAATGGTTACGATCGATATGGGGTTGATCGACTTCTTTTCTTTGATCAACAGGGCAAACTCCAGCGCCTTGTCCATATTCTTGGTATTTACAAAGGTCAATAAGATCTGTTCGTTTTGCCCTGTTTGGGGCGTTTTTGAAGATATTTCGTTTTCAGCTATTAGGACCGCTTTCTTGGCGGCCCGCTCCGTGATAAAAGATGCCAAGATACAAGTAATCAGGATCAGGACTATGGTGCCGTTCAGGATGTTGGCATCCAGAATATTTTCCCTAAACCCTACCAAGATTACGGCTAAGGTAGCTGCGGCATGTGAGTTGCTCAGGCCAAACATCAATTGTTGTTGGGTGGTCGTATACTTAAGCACGAGTTTGGTAAAATAAGAGGCAAGCCATTTGCCGGAGACCGCCACCACCGTTAATGTTCCTGCTACCATCAATGCAGCCGGGCCTTGAAAAAGTACCATAATGTCGACCAACATGCCCACGCTTATCAGAAAAAATGGAATAAACAGGGCGTTCCCGATAAACTCGATCCTATTCATCAAAACAGACGAATGGGGAATCAATTTATTCAAAGCCAGGCCTGCGACAAAAGCACCTATTATTGCCTCTACTCCAGATACTTCCGCCATAAATGCAGCGACGAACACCACCGTTAACACAAAAATAAAATGCGAATATTTATCGCTTGGCAAAGTGTCAAAAAACCATCTGGCAATTCGCGGCACCACCCAGAACATTACCGACAAAAACAATCCCAATGATAACACCAACCACAACCAAAAGCCCGCGGTAAGGTTCCCTTGGTGAGCCCCTAAGATTACGGCCAATAACAACAGCACAGCGGTGTCGGTTAAGATGGTGCCGCCGACGGTAACGGCCACTGCCTGGTTTTTTGAAAGTCCAAACCTGCTTACGATAGGATACGTGACCATTGTATGGGTGGCAAACATACTAGCCGTTAACAAACTCGCATAGAAATTATATCCCAGTAAAAAATAACACACCGGAAAACCGATCATAATTGGAATAAAGAACGTAAAGGCTCCAAAAACATAGCTTTTGTTGCGATTGCCCCAAAATTCATGCAATTCCAATTCGAGGCCCGCAATAAACATGATGTATAGCAAGCCGATGGTCGAAAAAACATCAACGAACAAGCTTTTATCGAGGAGGTGAAGACCGTGTGGGCCTATGAACATTCCGGATATGATCAAAACGGTAATGCCGGGTATCTTGATTTTTCGTAATAATATTGGGGCTAAGAGAATAATAATAAGTATGAGCGAGAAGATCAACACGGGATTCTCCAACGGCAGCTTAAAATGCTGGACTATCTTTTCCATGGCAGTGCGTTACATGCGCTGGACTTTCAAAGTGGGTACTTTGTAATGCAAGCCATCGCTGCTCAGAAAGATACATGAAATTTGAACTTTTTGACAAAAAACCCCTTTTAGTTTTCAGAGACTTCGATAATTGCTTTGATGTTCCCTTTATTGCCTATGGAATTTAGTATCCAAAAACCTTTAAGTCTGCCGACCCAACGGATCACGAACCTATTTATTTTACTATTTTTGGGGTCATGAAGCTTTACCCCATAGAGACGGGAAATTTTAAGTTGGATGGTGGGGCCATGTTTGGGGTGGTACCCAAATCGCTATGGCAAAAGACCAATCCCGCTGATAAAAATAACATGATCGAGATCGCCGCACGCTGCCTACTGGTGGAAGATGGGGGTCGCTTGATTTTGATCGACACTGGCTTGGGGAACAAACAATCTGAAAAATTTTTTAGTTATTACTCACAATGGGGCGACCAATCGCTCGATGGCTCATTGAAGCAGCATGGATTTCATCGGGATGATATTACCGATGTATTCATGACCCACCTCCATTTTGATCATTGTGGGGGAAGTATACATTGGAACAAGGACAGGACTGGTTATGAACCTGCCTTTAAAAATGCGGTATTCTGGACCAACCAAAACCATTGGGATTGGGCCATAAACCCCAATATGCGTGAGAAAGCTTCCTTTTTAAAGGAAAACCTTTTGCCCATGCAGGAGAGCGGGCAATTACAATTTGTGAAAAAGCAGAACGAAAGCTTTGTGCCTTCTTCGGAATTGGGTTTTGGCATCCTTTTTGTTGATGGCCATACCGAAAAACAAATGCTGCCCCACCTTAATTATAAAGGGAAAACGTTAATTTTTGTGGCAGATCTGATCCCGACGGCGGGCCATATTCCCGTGCCCTACATCATGGGTTATGATACCAGGCCCTTGTTGACGCTGAACGAAAAAGAATTGTTCTTGGAGCGGGCAGTTGATCAGGGGCACTACTTGTTTTTTGAACATGATGCCTCTCATGAAATTTGTACCTTGCGGCGCACCGAGAAAGGGGTTCGTATAAATGAAATATTTACGTTCGATGATCTGTTCCACTAATTCCACTTTTAGATCGCTGTTGGGCTTGTATTGTATAGGGATGCTTTTTTCCTGTAAGGCCCAACAGGTTCAGAGCACCGATTTTACGGGCGAATTTGCCTTTACCAAAGGGATTGAGGGCCCTGCGGTTGATCAGGAGGGAAATGTGTATGCCGTTAACTTTCAGGAAGAGGGCACCATTGGTATCGTCGACAAAAAAGGGAACGCAAAGCTCTTTGCCAAGCTGCCCGAGGGCAGTATTGGGAATGGCATCCGGTTCGACGTTTTGGGAAATATGTACATCGCCGATTATGTGGGCCATAATGTCCTTATCATAAAAAAGGGTACTAACGAAGCCTTGGTATGGGCCCACCATCCCGAAATGAACCAGCCGAACGATCTTACCATTGCGCCCAATGGCCTCATATACCTCAGCGATCCCAACTGGAAGGAAAATACCGGCCGCATTTGGATGGTCAACAAGTCCCAAGAAATCATCCTCTTGGAAGACAACATGGGGACTACCAATGGTATCGAGGTAAGTCCGGATGGCAAAAAATTGTATGTGAACGAATCGGTACAGCGCAACGTTTGGCGGTACGACATCGCGCAAGACGGAACCCTGTCGAACAAAACCAAATTCCTGACTTTTGAAGATTTCGGAATGGACGGCATGCGGTGCGATCAAAGGGGAAACTTATATATAACCCGTTATGACAAAGGCACTGTGGCCATAGTCTCCCCTGATAAAAAAATCATAAAAGAGATTACATTAAGGGGTAAAAAGCCATCAAATATTACCTTTGGGGGCGCCAACGGAAAAATATGCTATGTGACCATGGCGGATCGGGGATGTCTCGAAACCTTTCCCGCGATGTTCCCTGCTGCATCTTATCAACGCAAACACTAATTAATTTTTATACTATGACAAGCACTTTTTCCAAATCGATCTTTGGCCTTTCGGCTGCGCTCCTTTTCATAGGCTGTGGCGCAACTAGTTTGGTGACCACCCCAATTGAAAATATCGATACCACACCCTTAAAGGTGTCGGACCTAACGGAAGCGCAAAAAAAGACTTGGGGACATCTGGATCTAGTTTCGGATACCATTCCCGGGATGAGCGTCGACAGGGCCTATGCGGAAATCATTGGGAACAAAAAGGGGCAAAAGGTAATCGTGGCCATATTGGATGCCGGGATAGATCTAAAACACGAAGATTTGGTCGATGTACTTTGGACCAATAAAGGGGAAAAGCCCGGCAATGGTAAAGATGATGATAACAATGGTTACGTGGATGATATCCACGGGTATAACTTTTTGGGCGAATCGTATAATGAACAGCTGGAGGCTGCCCGCATCGTTAAATTAAAAATAGGAGATCCAGCGATGCAGGCAAAAGCGAAGGCAAAAGTGGATAGTGAGTATGCAAAGGCCATACAAAACAAACAGCAGTACGAACAAATTCTGCAGGCCGTAAAAACTGCCGATGTGGCCGTCAAAAAAGAATTGGGAAAGGAAACCTATACGAAAAAAGATGTCGCGGGAATAAAGCCTAAAGACGAAGCCATGCAACAGCACGTGGGCGTGTTGATGCAGATGTACACCATTAAGGACGACATCCCATCCGTGATGGAAGAACTCCAGGATGGCATTAAATACTTTTCGGACCGGGCTAATTATAATTATAATGTAAACTTTGACGGTCGGAAGATCGTAGGGGACAATCCTTATGATATCAATGAAATTGGTTATGGCAATGGCAACCCCCAAAGCAGGTCGAGCGATGAAAGTCATGGAACCCACGTAGCTGGAATTGTCGCCGCGGAGCGCAATAATGGAAAAGGGGTAAATGGGGTGGCCAATAATGTTGCGATCATGAGCATTCGTGCAGTTCCCAACGGCGATGAATACGACAAAGATATTGCTTTGGGCATTCGCTATGCTGTGGATAACGGGGCCAAGATCATCAATGGCAGTTTTGGCAAAGGCTTCTCCCCAAATGCGCAATGGGTCTATGACGCCATAAAATATGCGGCCGACAAAGATGTGCTTTTTGTACATGCGGCAGGCAACGAGGGAGCCAATTTGGATGATCCCAATGAGCCCAATTTCCCGAACGACCAAATAAACAACGGTCCAGAAATGGCCGATAACGTCATTACCGTCGGTGCTTTAAATCCGAAATACGGTTCTGAATTGGTGGCGTCTTACTCAAACTACGGAAAAATAAACGTGGATGTTTTTGCCCCTGGCACCGACATTTATTCGACCTTTCCGAGCAACACCTATGAATTCTCCCCAGGGACCTCTATGGCCGCACCCGCTGTAGCGGGAGTAGCGGCACTTATACGATCTCAGTATCCAAAACTAACGGCATCCGAAGTGAAGAAGATCATAATGGCTTCGGGTCTCGCCCCTAGGGCAAAAGTTATTTTGGGAGGCGATGCTTCAAAAACCGCTAGCCTCGACCAAATTTCAACTTCCGGGAAAATAGTGAACGCCTATAATGCCCTGATCATGGCAGAAAGTGTCAACAGTGGTAAACTAAAGCTTTAAAATTTTATGCGAATCAAATATTTCCGAGCCGTTGGGACCTCGATTTTCCTCTTGGCTTTTTTGGGATTTGGACATGCCCAAAAAGGCGCCTATTGGCAACAACACGTAGATTATACCATGGAAGTCGAGATGAATGTCGAAAACTTCCAATACACCGGAACGCAAAAATTGGTCTATACCAATAATTCTCCGGACGAGATCCGCAGGGTATATTACCATATGTATTTCAACGCTTTTCAGCCAGGCAGTGAGATGGATATGCGCCTCCGAAGCATCGAAGATCCCGATGGCCGAATGATCGATGATGCTAGGAAGAGCCGCATCATGTCTTTAAAAGAATCGGAAATTGGGTATCTGCACGCCACCTCTTTAACACAAGATGGGCAAACACTGCCCTTACATGAAGAAGAGACTATCTTGGTGGTCGACCTGGCCAAACCCATCCCTCCAGGTGGCAGCTCCACTTTTGATATGGTGTTCAAGGGACAGGTGCCGGTGCAGATCCGGCGCTCGGGCAGAAACAACAAAGACGGGGTGGCGCTTTCTATGAGCCAATGGTATCCCAAATTGGCGGAGTACGATGTTGAGGGATGGCATGCGGATCCGTATATCTTTCGGGAATTCCACGGCGTTTGGGGCGATTTCGATGTAAAATTAACGCTAGACAAGAACTATACGGTCGGGGGTACCGGCTATTTGCAAAACCCATCAGCAATCGGCCATGGCTATGAAACACCGGGGACCAAAATCAAAAAACAGAAGGGCAAAACCCTTACCTGGCATTTTAAGGCGCCCATGGTACATGATTTTATGTGGGCGGCCGACCCGGACTATATTCACGATACTTTAAAGGTAGCCAACGGTCCGATGCTGCACTTTTTGTATAAAAACGATCCAGCGATCATGTCCAATTGGAAAAACATGGAGCCCAAGGCGGAGAAAGCCATGGCGTTTTTCAATAGAAATGTGGGGCCCTATCCTTATGATCAATACTCCATTATCCAAGGCGGGGATGGGGGTATGGAATATTCCATGGCTACCTTGATCACGGGAGGCGCCAATTTTGGAAGCTTAGTAGGGACCATGTCACATGAAATGGCACATGAGTGGTTCCAACAGGTTCTGGCGACCAATGAATCAAAACATGCCTGGATGGATGAAGGATTTACTACATTTATTTCGAGCCTTTGTATGAATGAGATCATGGATCAAAAGAAGGCCAATCCCTTCGAAAATAGCTACCATAGCTATTACAACCTTGTATTATCCGGAAAAGAACAGCCCCAGGCCACCCATGCCGATCGTTACCAACTCAATTTTGCCTATGGGCAGGCGGCCTACAGTAAAGGCGCGATATTTTTGGCCCAACTGGGCTATATTATCGGGCAGGACATGTTAATGGAAGCAGTACGAAAGTATTATGAAGATTTTAAGTTTAAGCACCCGGTGCCCAACGATATCAAAAGAACGGCCGAAAAAATATCCAAAATTGAATTGGATTGGTATTTGACGGATTGGACCCAGACTACCAATACCATTGATTATGCCATATCGGAGGTGCGCGCCGAAGGCGATAAGACCGCAATAATATTAGAACGGATAGGCCTTATGCCGATGCCAATTGATATTTTGATTGTTTACGAGGACGGCACCCAGGAAACTTTCTATGCCCCCTTGCGTATGATGCGGGGCGAAAAGGAAAATCCATATCCACAGTTGAAAAGAACGGTGCTGGAAGACTGGCCCTGGGCCAACCCAAAATATACGTTTACCATCAATAGGCCATTGGGCGCCATCAAAGGGATCATGATAGATCCCTCACAATTTATGGCCGACGTGAATGGCGATAACAATTTTTGGCAAAAAAATCCCTAGCCTTAACCGGTCATAGGCCATTAATACCACGGTTCATTTCGGTACATCACGTTCTTTGCGGAACGTTCCCGATTGTGCAATAATACATGGGATTTATTCAACGTCCTGGCCCGATAACCGAGTAAGTGAAAAAATGATCTCGCAAAGAATCGGGCGATGGAAAGATCTAATAATAGATTGTCCTTATTTTTATCGCGCCAGGATATACCGGGCAAAAGGCTAAGCAAGGCATCTATCTTAGCTTTTCTTAAGACTGCCGATAACAGTAGTGCCCATTTTGGGATGCTCCTAATTAAAAAAAAGGCCTCCTCCCCTTGTTGCTGGTATAAAGGCATAAACATCAGGGCATTTTTTTCGACCTTAACTAATTCTTGATTGAGGATGCCCACCCGATCGCCCTTAAAAACCTTTTGAAAATTTATATACCCTTGGGCCATTTCAAACATATCGTGCTTGGCCAAAACTTGCCTATAAATGACCTCATAAAATTCTTTATCCCCCTCTAAAGAATACTGTAACCGTTGGTGGTATGATTCATATTCGTGAACCTCATTTTTAGGTAGAACGCCAGTAAAAACCATAGACAACCACATAAACGCAGTCGCATTTTCCACCGCCTCAAAATCGGTATGCTGACCCGATTCAAAGCCCAATGAAACATATCCTTTTTCGTTCATCCAGCTTAATAGCGGTCCTTCCAGATACTCTTCCAATCCTAAAATAATAGGGACAGGATAAAGATTGGAAAACTTCCTGTTCATCATTGCATCATTTATGGTAATAAAGGGGACAGTTTTACTTGAAGTCGTATGAAAATCAATAAAATAAAATGGGGCTGTTTGGGTATTCAGTATTTTTTCGAGAAGTTCATCGATGGCAATCAATTCATTTTCTTCAACATTTCTTTCCCCTGCAGATTTGCCCTTGATCATGGTCATGTTATCTTCTGTCCAAAGGCGGTTTAGATCCTGCTCCATATATCTTTTCCCATGCAGTATTGCAGGGAGGTTGCCCCGTATTCCGATAAGGGTTCCGTTTATATTGAACAACGGGGGGCGTAGTTCGGTAAAGAGGCGTTCCATCGCTTTCACCCCTGCCATTTCATTCCCGTGGATACCTGCAAAAAAAACAAGGGTAGGGCCTTCTTTGCGACCATGTATCCTCCCTATACATCTTTGCGACGCTTCCCTTTCGAGTGGTTTGGAGATCCCTTCGGTCATTGGTCACACATCTTTGGACGTAATAATGCCTAATAGCTTTTTATCATGGACCACCGGCAAACAATTGATTTTTTTGGATAGCATCAAAAGGCGGGCTTCCTTCACCGTTGCCTCCCCTGTGATGGTCACCAGTTGCTTTTTCATAAGGGCGTTGATATTGCTTGCCATAATTGTTGGATTGTCAAAATATGGCGTTACATCCGTCCAGGTGAGCAGCCCTACCAGATCCTGTCGATTGTTTAAAATAGGCATATGGTGTATGTTTTTCCATTGCATCATTTTTACAATTAAATCGGCATTATCATCTTCCTGTGCGGTTATGATATAGGTATTCATGACATGTTTTACCTTTCTAGTATCGGTATTCCATGTAATGTGGTTTCCCCGGGGCAATTCCCACGCATCGACGGTATAGCCCTTGCGTTCATGTTCGTACATATCGGCGGTTAACAATTGGAGGGCATCGGCCGTTTTAAACTTCGTTTTAAGTTTGCGATAGCCCTGTACCATCCATCTGGCACCGTTATGTGTCTTGATACGGTTCTCGATGACCGATAGATATCGCTCGGCATCCTTGGGCAAAACGCCCATAGCGTATAAGCCCCTGTAAGCCATTGGCAATAATTGATCGCGCAATAAATCTTTGCAGGAAACAAGATTTCCATCCCAATAAAATTGTGCGGCCGTTCCGTACCTGGCCGCATTGTAAAAATTGCTTTTTATGTCTTTAAAGTCCATTTTGGCATGTATCGCATCGTAAGCCTTAGGCCTTCCCCGCATGACGCCCACCCAGAACATCATATTCGCAATCTCGTCCGTGGTGGTTGGGCCGGAGGGCATATAGCGATTTTCGATACGAATATGCGGTTTTCCCTCCGTGACCCCATAACAAATGCGATTCCATTGGTAAACCGTGCCATTGTGAAGACCAAGTGCCCTTAGCTTCGGAACCTTGCCCATCTCGAGTTCGCTTAGACTATCCGTTCCTAGTTCGGCTGTCAATAAACTTCTGAAACGGACAATATTATCCTTATAATAATCCACGACCGATCCTTTGGCCCAATCGGTCCCAAAACCTACCCTAGCTGGCGTTTCATTGAGCAAATAGGTACTTGCCCGGCTATCCACACTTTGGGTGAACAATGCGATCCGTGTTTCTTGCCATAGTTCCCTTCCCATAAGCATCGGAGAATTGGCCGTTATCGCCAATATCGGGCCCGCAATGGCCTGGGCCCAATTATAAGTATCCCTGAAATCGTTTAGATCTATTTGTAAATGTGATTGGAAACTGGTATTGCATCCTTCGAAAAGAATGGAATCATGGTGCAGGTTGATCTCGTCGACCCCTTTGATATGCAATTCAATTTCATCGCCACGCAATTTCCCAATGATATTATCCAATACTTTATATCTTTCGATAGGGGTCATGAAAGAGGTTCCCAGATGTTTGGACGTGATGGTAGGTAGGATTCCGGTCAAGATAATTTTCAAATCGTACAATTCTGCGGCCTTCCTGGCCTTTGCCAACAAACCATCCAATTGTCTGTGCATTTCGGAAAAACAATTGGCCGTAAGTTCTAATGGGTCCAGATTGATCTCCAAATTATACAACGCCAGTTCGGTAGTAAAATGGCCGTCGTCCAACCCTTTTAGTACTTCGATTGCCTTGTTGGTCGGTTCCCAAGCGCTATCGACCATACAAAATTCCTGTTCGGCACCTATCCTGATGGGAGATTTTTCGAACATGCCCCTATCGAGCATTTGTTCCAAGGCTTTGATATCGGCCAGCAATTGGTTGATATACTTGGTTTTGTCAACAGCTCCGGATAAACTTTTAACCTTCATTTCCCCCATGTGGTCAAATTGATAAATAGTATTTTTAGATATGGCTCACAGCTTTGGCCCAATGTACCGTGTGGGGCAATGGCAAACAATGACAATTGTCATCGACCGAACCAATGCGAATATGTTTACTTTTGTAACATTATGTTATTCTCTTTCCCCAAAAATGAAAAATTAAAGAGCAAAAAGCGCTTTGAGCAATTATTTGCAGAGGGCAAATCGATTTCTAGTTTTCCGTTGAAACTAATTTATGTAAAAACCGAACTGCCAGAAAATATAAAGGTTCAGGTCGGGGTATCGGTGCCCAAAAGAATCTTCAAAAGTGCGGTAAAGCGAAATCGGATCAAAAGACTGGTCCGCGAAGCCTATCGATTGAACAAACAGGGCGTTTTTAACAATAGTGAAGGAAACTATGCGTTTCTATTTTTATACCTTGGTACAGAAATGCCCACATACGCAGGCTTAGAAAAAAAAATGCTGGCGATACTTCAAAAATTTATCAATACCGTAAATGATGACACGAAAATTTAAACGGCAAGTGCTTATTCCCATTTTGGCCATTAGTCTTTTGGTCGTAGGGAGCAGTTTTAAAACCGATTTCTTTGAAATTGCCAAACAGATCGAAATTTTTACCACGCTGTTCAAAGAGTTGAACATGAACTATGTCGATGAGACGAATCCGGCGGAATTGATGGATACGGCCATAAAAAATATGCTCGATGACCTAGATCCCTATACCAAGTTTCTCAACGAACAAGATGTAGAAGAATACAAAATCAACAATTCAGGGGAATACTCCGGAATTGGGGCCTTGGTTCGTTCCTATAAAGACAAGCTTTTGATCATTGAACCCCAAAAAGATTATCCGGCGGACAAAGCAGGGCTGAAGGCTGGGGACCAAATCATTAAAATTGGCGATATCGCCGTTTCCGATTTTGATGATAATGCCAGTGAATTGCTCAAAGGGGCCAATAATACAACAGTGGCAGTGACCTACTTGCGACAAGGGGAAACGAAAACCACTACCATCACAAGGGGTTCCGTGGAGGTCGATGCCGTTCCGTTCCATAGCATGGTCGACGATAAAACGGGTTATATCGTATTATCGAAATTCAATGCGAAGGCTTCTGATCAGACCAAAAATGCATTGAACGATTTAAAAGGGAAGGGAGCTGAAAAAATAATCCTCGATCTACGGGGCAACCCGGGCGGACTTCTTTCGGAGGCCATCAATGTGACCAATATTTTTGTGCCCAAGGGGGAACTGATCGTGACGACCAAGTCTAAAGTAAAGAAGTTCAATCAGGAATATCGCACCAAGAACCAGCCAGAGGATGCCAGCATACCGCTGGTGGTACTGGTTGATGGCGGCAGCGCTTCCGCCAGCGAAATCGTATCGGGCGGTCTACAGGATTTGGATAGGGCAGTGGTGATGGGGGCCAGAAGTTTTGGAAAAGGCCTGGTCCAACGCCCCTTGAAATTGACCTATGGCACGCAACTTAAAGTGACCATTAGTAGGTACTATACACCATCAGGACGCTGCATACAGTCTTTGGACTATTGGCACCGCGACGAGGCTGGGAATGCCCAAAAAACCAGCAACTTCAACGATTTTACCACCCGGAATGGTCGCAAGGTGCAGGATGGGGGCGGTGTTCTGCCAGACCTTGAAATAGCTTCGGTAAAGGCAAATGAACTGACCACTGCCTTGTTGAACAACAACGTTATTTTTGACTTTGCCACAGATTATTACTACAAGAACCAGGTTGCGCACCTTAATGACTATCAATTTACGGATGCCGATTTCCAATCTTTTAAAAACTTTGTTTCCCAAAGCGGATTTTCATTCGAGACCCGTTCTGAAGCTGCCTTAAAAGAAGCGCTGGGCAATAAGGATCAGGTAATTTTCAACGAGACCGTGGAGAACGACCTTAAAACGTTGTTGGTGGACATCGAGAAAAGTAAATTCACTGCCCTGCAAACCTACAAAAGGGAAATTGAGAACAAATTGGAAGATGAAATTGTAAAACGTTATTTCTATAGGGAAGGACTTTATCAATATTACCTCAAGCA